>DASWGQ010000189.1:0-10322 GCA_036393595.1 Myxococcales bacterium
CACGGCGATCGGCACCGGCATCCACGACGAGTTCGACATCGGCAAGCTGCGCTACCACAAGATCATCCTGATGACGGACGCCGACGTGGACGGCAGCCACATCCGGACGCTCCTGCTCACCTTCTTCTACCGGCAGATGCACGACGTGGTGGCGCGCTCGCTGGCCGACGGCGCGACCAAGCACCACCTCTACATCGCCCAGCCTCCGCTCTACCGGGTCAAGAAGGGCAAGCAGGAGCTGTACCTGAAGGACGACGCGGCGCTCGACGCGCACCTGCTCAACCTCGGCACCGAGGGGGTCGCGGTCCGCGGCGAAGGGTCCGAGCTGGTGCAAGGCGCGCACCTCAAGGACCTCCTCGAGAGGGTGCTCGCCTACCGCCGGCTGCTGGCGAAGGTCGACAAGCGGCGCGATGCGCGCGTGGTGGACGCTGCGCTGGCCCGCCCGGCGCTCGACCAGCAAGCGCTGCGCGACCCGACGCGCCTGCAGCAGGCCCGCTCGGCCTTGGAGGCGGAGCTCAAGGCGGCGGTGCCGAACGAGACTCTCTCGGTGGCCATCGCGGAGGACACCGAGCACGGGGCGCAGAAGCTGGTGATCAAGCTGGGGCACAACGGGTCGATGCGCGAGACGCACCTCGACCACGTCTTCGTCACCAGCCCGGATTGGGCGGAGCTGGCCACGCTGCGGCAGGAGTTCGCCGGCTTCGGCCGGGCGCCGTTCACGCTCTCGCTGCGCGACGGCGGCGGGGCCGAGCAGCAGGCCCGCAACCCGCTCGAGCTGGTCGACCTGGTGAAGCGCGCGGCTTCGAAGGGCCTGGAGATCCAGCGCTACAAGGGCCTCGGCGAGATGAACGCCGAGCAGCTCTGGAGCACCACCATGGACCCGGCGCGGAGGACGCTGCTCGAGGTCCACGCCGACGACGTCGCCGAGGCGGAGACGATGTTCACCACGCTGATGGGCGATGCGGTCGAGCCGCGGCGCGAGTTCATCGAGAAGAACGCGCTGGACGCGACCAACCTCGATATCTAGCCGCCGCCGACAGTCGCCGCCTCTAGGGCGGCGCTGCGCTTTTGGAGAGGTCGGTCAGGCGGTGCTACGCCGTTCAGAGCGCGGACTCAGCGGCTGCGCTCCGGCAGGGCGTTCGGGTACAGGGGCAGGAGCAGGTCGAACCCCGGCGCCGAGTGCGTCCCGGCGTTTGCGTGCACCGTGGCCGGGAGCACCCGGTGGAGCGACAGCGCGGAGAGCCAGGCGCGCTGCTCGTCGGAGGAGATGCACACGTAGATCGTGCCCGGCAGGTCGCCCGGGAGCGCCTCGATCTGGGGACCGCGCATGCCGTGCAGGATGCGCGCGGTGAGGCGCAGCGCGCGGGCCCTATGGACGAACCCGGGTGCGGGCAACGCCGAGAGCGCGCCTTGCACGAGCCCGGCGGTGGGCGCGTAGCGGCGCGTGGCAGCGTACTCCGCGTCGAGCACGCCCGCGGCGGCGCGCAGCCCGTCGAGCAGGCGCGGCGCCGGATCGAGCGGGGGCCGGATGTCGCCCGAGACTGCGCGGAGCAGGAGCGCGAGCGCGACGAGGAGCAGGAACGCGAGGTAGTGGCGCCGGCGCGGCTTCCCTCCGACCGCGGTGTGCACGGCCATCCCGAAGGCGAAGACCGCGAGGACGGCCGCCAGCAGCGCGGCGGCCCACCCGAGAGGCACGTGCCAGGGACGGACGGGCCCGGTGAGGCCCAGCCCTTGCACCCAGAGGACTGCGGGGCGCGCGAGGAGGGCGGCGCCGAGCGCGGCGAATCCCGCGTACATCGCGATGAAGGCGCCGCGGACCATGGCTGCATTGTGCCGCAATCCTGCGCTACGCTCCCGCCGTGCTGCTCTTGCTCCTCCTGGTGGCCGCCGGCGCGGGTCGGCCTCCTCCGCCCGCCTCCACGCAGGGTGCCTCGCGCCTCCCGCCGACCAAGGGTTACGCGCCGCCCTCCGTGTTCGCCGTCGGCAGCCCCGAGCTCGTCGCGGCGCTCGGACCGCTGCGGCCAAAGTTAGGCTCCTGGGCGGAGTACCTCGTCCGGTCCAGCGGCGAGGAGGAGGTGCGCGTGCGCCTCTCGCTCCTGCCGCCGGCGCTCGAGGGAGGACGCGCCTGGCTCGAGGTGAGCACCCTGGGAGCCCAGGCTTTGCCCTTCGCGGCCCGGCTGCTGCTCCACGGCGCAGGCGGGCTCGAGCGCGCGATCGTGTACGCGCTGGGGCAGGCCCCGATCGAAGTGCCGGTCTCCGAGCTGCAGCCGGCGGCCGCGAAGCCGAAGCGCGATCCAGCCGGCGTCCGTACTACGAGCGTCGGCAGCGCGAAGGTGACCGTCCCAGCGGGCACGTTCCAGGCCGAAGAGCTGCACGTCCTCTCCGGCGGGGAGACCACGCGCGTGTGGCGCGCCGCGCAGGTCCCCCTCTGGGGCCTGGTGCGCGCCGAGGGGCCGCGGCAGATCGTCGAGCTGACCGGCCTCGGGGAGCGCGGCGCGCGCTCGGTGTTCCCCGTGGATCAGGGGAACGGCAGCGAGAGCGCGCGGTAATAGCCCCGCACCGAGACGTCCAGGGCGTGAAGCATTCGCGGGTGCGCGCGCAGGAGCCACAAACCCCCGGCGGCGAGCGCGCCGACGAGCGTCGCCAGCAGGAGGGAGGTCTCGACCAGCGCTTGCCCCCGCGCCGGCCGACGCGCCCCGCGCCCGATCATGGCGCGCCCTCGGTGTGGTTCACGAACACGGCGGATCCGCGGCGCTCCTCGAGCGACTGCACCGCGATGGAGACGGTGCTGCCACTCCTCCCGAAGACCAGCAGCCCGCCGCCGGAGTGGCCGGTGCGCTCGGTGTAGCCCTGCGCGGAGAGCCGCTCGCGGTAGAAGTCCGCCACCTGGCCGGCGGCCAGGCTGGTCACGAACTGACCGCTGTGCGCGCGGACGCTGGCGTCCTCGGAGCCGGAGCCGAGGAACGCACGATGCTCCTCCGGAAGCGGATAGGGCGCGCTGGGCGTGCGCGCAACCAGGCGAGTCGCGTGCCGCGGGTCCGAAACTCCGAGGAGCACCAGCGTGTGTCCCGACGGATCCGGCAGCGCGGTCACCGAGCGCTGCAGGCCGTCGGCGGGGTCGAAGACGGAAACGTGTCCCAGCCGCCCGTCGCCGGTGGCGATGGGCAACAATCCGCGTGCACGGAAAGCGGCTGCATAGAACTCCGCCACCTGCGGCGGAGGATCGGCCGTG
Organism: Myxococcales bacterium; assembly: GCA_036393595.1. Classification (GTDB taxonomy): domain Bacteria; phylum Myxococcota; class Myxococcia; order Myxococcales; family 40CM-4-68-19; genus VBKO01. Next base: position 3,233 of record DASWGQ010000189.1, read on the forward strand.
TAGAAGACGGACAGCTGCATCGGCTGACCGTTCACGACCAGCGCGTCGCCTACCGGGATCTCCGCCGACTCGCGCGCCGAGGGAGGCGCGTCCGGAACGCTCGCCCGCGGCGGACGTCCGGAGTGCGCCCGCGCGGGAGCGCAAGCGCCGCCCGCCCACGATCCGCCGAGCAGCACGGCGGCAGTGGCCAGGACGGCGATCGCGGTGCGCAGGAATCGCATGGTCAACGGCACGGAGAGCGGTAGCGGCGGCGCAGGTCCGGCTCCTGGGGAGCGATCGAGCCCGCGAAGAAGAGGCCCCGGCAGCTCCAGGCCTGGACGTACTGATTCGCCGTCGCGAGGCGCGCCGGCGGGGGCGACAGGCTCGGGATCGAGCCGCCCTCGGTCCCGCCCGAGGAGCGCCAGTACTGCGAGTTGATGCTGTGCGGCACGGTGTTCCGCGTCACGTCTTCACCCTCGGTGAACGCGTCGAGCCCGGTCAGCCTCTTCGCCGCGTGCGACACGACGTCGCCCGCTCGTTGCGTGCCCTGCGGCAGGATGGTGACGGGCCCGCGCTCCGACGAGTCCATCCGGCCGGTGGAGAAGATCCGCGGCAGGCGGCCTCCGACCAGCGCGCCTGCCACCCTGCTGCTCTGGATCCGCGCGGTGACGGAACCCAGGGCTGCGAACCACGGCTGCCGGCGCATGCCGAAGAAGGCGATCTCGCCCACTTGCGCCGCGACCTGCTTCTCGACTTCGGGATGGCTCTGCTGGGGAGACACCGCGAGATCGGTGGGCGCCCGCGCGAGTTGGAATGCCGCCGGCTTCGGCCAAGCCTTCCAGGTGTCGAACACGAGCTGGAGCGGACGGTGATCCGGAAGCGGCGAAGCGAAGGTCAGGTCCGCGATCGAGCCTGGAGCGCCGAGGTCGTTCCCCGCCCGCCGGCCGAGCAGGTCCCCACCGGCGAGGACCTTCGACCCCTCCCGGCCGGCGTGCACGAGCCGCACGCGTGCCGAGGCGACCCCGGAAGTGTTGAACCGCTCGTGCCGCATCGCTGCCTGCACCCCGCCCGCCATCCAGCCGGTGGCGGTCGCGAGGAACGACCCGAGGATGCCCGGTCCGCGGCCGAACGGCGCGCGGCTCCCGGCGAGCGTCACCTCTCCCGCGGCGGTATCCACCTCCGCGCTCCAGCGCAAGCTCGACGACCGCGGGTACAGGAGCAGCCCGGTCGCCGCGCGCTGGATGCCGGCCGGCGAGCGCAGGTCCTGGAAGCGCTGCTGCACCTCGCGCTCGATCTGCGGCGCGGGCTTCCACACGGTCGTCTCCCAGAGCGCGAATCGCGCGGCCTCGGACGCCTTGATCTTCAGGATCAGCACCTCGGTGAGCGCGATCGACCAGTAGAGGATGAGCAGGAGGCACGGGAAGAGGATGGCCGCTTCGACCAGGGCCGAGCCGTCCTGTCCGCCGAGGCGCCGCATCCGAGGTCAGTGGAGCAGGAGGCTGCGGACGAGAGGGTTGTCGACCAGCCCCGGAACCAGGTTGGCCGCGTTCGATTCGGCGATGGGCATGAGGCGCGCACCCCAGAGCGGGTTGAAGAAGTTCGGCACCTCGCGCCAGTCGCCCGGGCGGTGGTAGTACGCCTGCGCCGCGGCGAACGCGGTCAGTCCCTCGGGCAAGAGCGGCAGCCCGGCGTTGCGGGGCGCGCCCCCCGCCGCAGAGGAGAAGTCGGTCGAGCCGGCCCCCGCGCCGCCCATGTCCATCCCGAACCGCCGGCCGAAGTACTTGCGCGCTCCCGGCTCCCGGTCGTAGTCCCGCGCCCTCCGGACGAGGCCGACCAGCACGTCCGGCTGGGCGAAGTTGCCGAGCGGCGCGAGCGCGCCGCCCGGCCGCGAGCGGGCCTGGGGAGCAAACGAGACGTAGGGCGAGAGCCAGAACAGCCGGATGTCGGGAGTGGGTCGCGTCCTGGCCGCCGCGCGCGACACCCCGGAGAGCACTCCGCGCAGGATGTAGCCCAGGATGCGCCCGAGCAGCCCGCCCTTGCTCTGGCCGATCTGGAAGTCGGACCACTTCCCGGGCCGCAGGCTGGCGAATACCTGGTCCATGGTGGCCAGCTGGAAGACGCTGTACCGCTTGTCGATGGGGCCGCACCGGATGCCGAGCTGCAGGCGCTGCCCGGAGTAGATCTGCGCTTGCGAGGTGGCGAGCGCCTGGGATGCGCTGCTCGGGGGAGGCGGTCCGCCGAGCTCGGTCCTCGAGACGATCTGGAACCCGATGTGCCCGCGGACGATGGGGCACCCCACCTGCCAGGCAGCGTGGCGCGCGAGCGGCGACCTGGACGGGTCGTCCCACCGGTCCCCGTACGCCACCCAGGGGTCGCGCGCCGAGTTGGCGATCTCGATCATGTGCGCGCGCGCCATCTGCACCGCGTCGTCCTTGTCGTTGAGCAGGATCTTCCCGGAGTCGGCGACGTCCTCGACGAGCAGCGGCTTGCCGCGGGTACGGGCGAACACCGTCTGGTTCGCGGCGTGCACCAGGGCCGGCCAGATCTCCTCGACCGGCGCCGCCGCCGAGTCGCCCGAGTGCGCTTCGGGGGGCAGGCGCGACAGCCTGCCTCCTCCCGGCGCGCCCACCGCCAGCCAGGCGCCTTCCTGCAGCGTGTAGAGCACCACGTTCGCCGCCGAGACGAGCGGCGTCATCAGGGCCACGGCCGAATCCAGCAGGACGAGGAGCCCGCGGAACACTTCCTGGAGCGCTGCGAAGACGGGACCGGCGTACGGCACGTTCCGCAGCACGGAGAGTACCGGGTCGATCGCCGCCCAGAGGAAGTGCACCCACGTCAGGTAGGCGGCGGCCGCCATGATCGACGCGTACTGCGCGACCATGGCGCGGTTCGTGTACGCGGTGAAGTTGAGCACCCGCGCCTCGACCGCCGCCTGGCTGTACGCGGCCGCGTCCGCCGCCGTCTGCAGCTGCACCTTGGCATGAACCGCGCGGCCGAGGTTCACCGTCGAGAGCACGCACAGCATCAGCACCAGCCCGAAGATGGCGCCGAGCACCAGCACCTGGCCTTCCTCGTCGCGCCGGAGCCGGTGGAGGAGCAGGATCACGGCGCCGCCCACCGGAGGAAGGCGTTGGACTGCATGCGGAGGGTGTGGAAGGCCTGCAGGGGCAGGAGGTAGCGGCCCTGCCTGCCCGCGAGCAAAAGCGATGCGAGGTCGAGGCCGCCCGGAGCGCCGTCGTCGAGGCCCTGCTTGCCGCGGCGCGCGCGGCTCGCGAGCCACAGGGAATGGATCAGCTTGTTCGCCAGGGGCACGCGCAGCTCGACCAGGTACCGGACCTGGATGGAGAGCAGGCTGGCGTCGACGGCCTGCGGCCGGACGTCGTCGAAGTCGATCTCCTGCCCGTCGAGGTGCTGCCCGAAGCGGCGGAAGTCGCCGCGGCGGGGGTTCAGCACGAACACCTGCACGAGCGGGAGCCCGATCGCGCGCAGCATCGCCTCGCGGGCGCGAAAGCCGGCCCAGGTGCGCGCGAGCGCGGCGAGGCCGTCGGTCGGTCCTTGGCCCGAGAGCAGTGACAGCGCCGCCGCGTCGTGCATCGGCCCCGCGGTGCCATCGCTGCCGTCGTTCCCGTTCTGCACCACACCGGCGCGCGCCGCGTTGAACGCCGCGTACTCGACCAGCAGCCGCGCCTGCTGCAGCTGCGCGATCTGGATGGTGCACAGGATCAGCACCACCGTCAGCGGCAGCGCGAACGCCGCCTCGACCATCGCCTGCCCGCCCTCCCCGCCCATCACCCCGCCATTCCGCCACGACGCGGGCGCGCTGCCCATCGGTCATCCGGAGGGGTGGACCGGCGCGCACCGGATCCCTTGACCCGCGCGCCGGGCCCATGCACCCTCGCGGCCTGCTGGGGCGTCGTCTAAAGGCAGGACATGGGACTTTGAATCCCATTATGATGGTTCGAATCCATCCGCCCCAACCATCGCCTCCGAGGTGCACATGGTCCGGCTGAGCGGGGGAGTCCTCGTCGCGGTCGCGGTGCTCGCTGTGCCAGGGCCGGCGCGCGCCGAGAAGATCACCATCATGGTGGGCGGGATCGAGAAGCAGATCTACCTCCCCGTCAAGCTGGCGGAGCAGCTCGGGTACTTCAAGGAGCAAGGGCTGGAGGTGGAGCTCCTGACCGAGCCGGCCGGCGTGCAGGCGGAGAATGCGATGCTCGCGGGCGAGGTGCAGGGGGTGGTCGGTTTCTACGACCATTCGATCGACCTGCAGTCCAAGGGCAAATTCGTCGAATCGGTCGTGCAGTTCAGCCAGGCGCCGGGCGAGGTGGAGCTCGTCTCCGCGAAGGTCGCCGACAAGCTGCGCTCGCCTGTGGACTTCAGGGGCAAGCACCTCGGCGTCACCGGGCTGGGCTCGTCGACCAGCTTCCTCACGCAGTACCTGGCGGTGCGGAACGGGGTGAAGATGGGCGAGTTCGTGCTGGTGCCCGTCGGAGCGGGCAGCACCTTCATCGCCGCCATCCAGCAGGGGAAGATCGACGCGGGCATGACGACAGAGCCGACCGTGTCGCGCCTGCTCAAGACCGGCGAGGCGAAGGTGCTCGTCGACCTGCGCTCTCCGGCGAAGACGAGCGCGGCGCTCGGCGGGCCCTACCCCGCCGCGTGCCTGTACGCTCAGACCTCCTGGGTCGACAAGCACAAGCCCGAGGTGCAGAAGCTCGCAAACGCGCTGGTCAAGGCGCTGCGCTACATCCACGATCACCCGGCCGCCGAGATCGCCGAGAAGATGCCGAAGGACTATTACGCCGGCGACAAGGAGCTGTACGTGCGCGCGCTGGCCGACGGCAAAGACATGTTCACCGCGGACGGCGTGATGCCCGACAAGGGCCCGGAGACCGTCCTCCAGGTCTTGGCCGCGTCCAACAAGGCGCTCGCGAGCAAGAAGATCGATCTGTCGAAGACGTACACCAGCGAGTTCGTGAAGGCGGCGAAGTAAGCCGTGCCCGGGGGCGCGCCCAGCATCGAGCTGCGGCGCGCGACCCGCACCTTCGTCACTCCGACTGGCGTGGCGCTCACCGCCATCCGCGACGTCGACCTGACCGTCGCCGCCGGCGAGTTCTGCGCGGTGGTCGGGCCGACCGGCTGCGGGAAGTCGACCACGCTGTCGCTCATCTCCGGCCTCGCGCCTCCCAGCTCGGGCGAGGTGGTCGTGCTCGGCAAGCCGGTCACCGGCGTGGACCCGCGCGTCGGATTCGTCTTCCAGAGCGACGCGCTCTTCCCCTGGCGCAACGTGCTCGACAACGTCGCCGCCGGGCCGATCTTCCGCGGCACGCCGAAGGACGAGGCGCTGCGGCGCGCGGCGGACTGGGTGCGCCGCGTGGGCCTCACCCGCTTCGAGAGGCACCACCCACACCAGCTCTCCGGCGGCATGCGCAAGCGCGTCGCGCTGGCCCAGACGATGATCAACGAACCGGCCATCCTCCTCATGGACGAGCCGTTCAGCGCGCTGGACGTGCAAACCCGCGTGCTGATGCAGGACGAGCTGCTGCAGCTGTGGTCGGCCGCCAGGGCGTCGGTCGTCTTCGTCACCCACGATCTCGAGGAAGCGATCGCGCTCGCCGACCGGGTGGTGGTGATGACCGCCGGGCCCGCCACGGTCAAGTCGAGCTATCCGATCGATCTGCCGCGGCCGCGCGTGACCTCGGAGATCCGCTTCGAGCCTCGCTTCGTCGAGCTGTCGCGCCTGATCTGGAACGACCTGCGCGAGGAGGTGCTCTTGAGCTACCGCCGCGCCGCCGGAGCAGCGGCATGACCGAGGCGCGCGTCGCCCAGGCGGCCCCGGTTGCTCCGCCCGCCGCGGAGCGCCTCGCGCGGCGCAGGCGCCTGGTGGCCGTCTTGCAGATCGCCGTCCTGGCGGTCGCGCTCGGGGCCTGGGAGATGTGCGCGCGGACGGGCCTGGTCGACCCCTTCTTCTTCGGCATGCCTTCTGGAGTCGTCGAGCAAATCCGCGTCTGGATCGAGGAGGGAACCTCGCTGGGCCCGCTCTGGGTGCAGGTGCTGGTGACGCTCGAGGAGACCCTGCTCGGCTTCGCCATCGGCGCGCTGCTCGGCGTCATCTTCGGCGTCGCGCTGGGCCGCAACCAGCTGCTCGCCGACGTGTTCGGCATCTACATCAAGGTCGCCAACTCCATCCCGCGCGTGGTGCTGGGGTCCATCTTCGTCATCGCTCTCGGGCTGGGCATGCCGTCCAAGGTGGCGCTGGGCGTGGTGATGGTCTTCTTCGTCGTCTTCGGCAACGCCTTCCAGGGCGTCCGCGAGGCGGACCGCAACCTGATCGCCAACGCGCGCATCCTGGGCGCCTCGCCGCGCCAGGTGACCTGGTCGGTGATCATGCCCTCGGCGCTCGGCTGGATCCTCGCCAGCCTGCACGTGAGCTTCGGCTTCGCGCTGGTCGGCGCGGTGGTCGGCGAGTTCCTCGGCGCGCGCCAGGGGATCGGGCTCCTCATCGCCACCGCCCAGGGCGCCTTCAACGCCAACGGCGTCTTCGCGGCGATGTTCATCCTCGCGGTGGTGGCGCTCGCCGCCGAGTCGGTCATCACCCTGGTCGAGAACCGCCTGCTCAAGTGGCGTCCGAACCAGGGCCCCGAGACCGGATTCTGAGCCGCGCCAGCGCCGAAGTGGTGTAGATCGGCGCCCCCATGGGTCTGTCGATCGGCATCGTCGGGTTGCCCAACGTAGGCAAGAGCACCCTGTTCAACGCGCTCAGCGGAGCGAGCGTGCTGGCGGCGAACTATCCATTCGCCACCAAGGACCCGAACGTGGGCGTGGTGCCGGTGCCGGACGAGCGGCTGGACAAGCTCTCGGCGCTGTTCGAGCCGAAGAAGACCACCCACGCGGCGCTGGAGTTCGTCGACGTCGCAGGCCTCGTGCGCGGTGCGTCCAAGGGGGAGGGCCTGGGGAACCAGTTCCTCGGCAACATCCGCGAGGTCGACGCCGTGGCGCACGTGCTGCGCTGCTTCGCCGATCCCGACGTGGTGCACGTGGACGGCGCGGTGGATCCCGAGCGCGACCGCGAGGTGGTCGAGACCGAGCTGATGCTCAAGGACCTCGAGAC
>DASWGQ010000190.1:0-18822 GCA_036393595.1 Myxococcales bacterium
CCCGCGTCCGCGAGGCCCTCGCCGGCCTGCTCGCCGACACCCAGTTCGACGTGAAGGGCTACACCCCGAAGATGGAAGCCGCCCTGCCCCCCTCGTACAAGCTCGACTCGAAAGCGCGCGTGGTCCGGAAGGGCTAGTCGCGACCGGCGAGGCGCTGGCGCACTGCTCCGGCCACCATCTCGATGGCGATCTCGTTGTTGCCGCCGTGCGGGATGATGATGTCCGCGTAGCGCTTCGAGGGCTCGACGAAGCCGTAGTGCATCGGGCGGACGGTGCGGAAGTACTGTTCGACGACGCCGTCGAAGTCGCGCCCTCGCTCCTTGATGTCGCGCGAGAGCCGGCGCAGCACGCGCACGTCGGCGTCCGAATCGACGAACACCTTCACGTCGAGCAGCGCGCGTACGGGCTCGAGGGCCAGCACCAGGATGCCTTCCAGGAGGAGCACCTCGCCCGGGTTCACCCGCTGCGTCTCCCCGGTGCGCGAGTGCAGCGCGAACGAGTACACCGGCTTCTCCACCGCGCGGCCGGCCTTCAGCTCCTCGAGATGCGTGACCAGTAGCTCGGTGTCGAAGGCATCCGGATGGTCGAAGTTGAACCTGCGGCGCTCCTCGAGCGGCATGTCCGACAGATCGCGGTAGTACGCGTCCTGGTCGAGCAGCGCGATGGGATGTCCGGCCAGGCGCTCCACCAGCCGCCGGGCCACGGTGGTCTTCCCGCTGGCGGTCCCTCCGGCGATGCCGATGGTCAAGGCGCGCAAGGTGCCTACCACGCATCCCATATCGGCCGCGCGATGAAAAGCGCGGCGCCGCTGAATACGGCGGGGAAGGCTTGCGCGGGCCGATCCCCGTGGGCGAGGATGCGCGCATCGATGGCCACCGACTCTCCCGAGCTCTCCCGCATCGCTGCCGAGGCCCTGGACATCGCGAAGAGCGCCGGCCAGGCACCCACCACCGCGCACCTCCTGCTCGCCACCTTCACCGTGCCCGGCGCGGCGGACGTGCTCTTGCGCGAGCGTGGCTGCGACGAGGACCGCGTGCTCGACGAGCTGTCCCGCGCGCGCCCTCCCGAACCGCCCGAGCTGTTCGCGCAGGCGCTCGAGCGCGCCCGCCAGCTCGCCGACGACTGCGCCAGCCCGAGCGCGGAGGGGCTGCATCTGATCGTCGCTCTCGCGCGCCTGTCGCGGTCCGCCGCGGCCGTGGTGCTCGACCGGCTGGTGAACCTCGCTTCCCTGCGCACCACCGCCCTCGGGTACCTGACCGGCTCGGTCCCGCGGCGCCGGGTGGCGCAGGAGGTGCGGGTGGGCAGCACCGATCGGCGGGCGTACGCGCGGCCGGCCCCGGTCGTGCCACGCGCCGCGACGATCCCGCCGGCGCCGCGGCAGACCTCGACCGCGAACCCGACCTCGACCGCGAACCCGACCCGGACCGCGAACCCGACCCGAACCGGGACCCCGACCCCGGACCCCACCTCGACCCCGATCTCCGTGACGTTTTCGCCCCCGCGCGCCGCGCCCGCGCCGGGCTCCGTCCCGCCGGCCGCGGATCCCAGCGGGCAGTGGGACCTCGACCCGCGCCAGTTCCCCTACCTCTGCACGCACGGCCGCAACCTCTCCGCGCTCGCCGCCCTGGGGCGCCTCGACCCGGCCCTGGGACGCGAGGCCGAGGTGGAGGAAGTCCTCGACATCCTCGGCAAGCGCCGGGCGAACAACCCGGTGCTGGTCGGGGAGCCCGGCGTGGGCAAGACCGCGATCGTGGAGGGGCTCGCGCAGCGGCTGGTCGATCTCCAGACCGGACGCATCGTGGTGGAGCTGGACGTCTCGGGCCTGGTCGCCGGCACGCAGCTGCGCGGATCCTTCAGCGAGCGGCTGCTCGGAATCAAGGAGGAGGTCCGCCGCTCCGAGGGACGCGTGGTGGTGTTCATCGACGAGCTGCACATGCTCATCGGCGCAGGGTCCAGCGGCGAAGGCCCGCAGGACGCCGCGAACGAGCTGAAGGCAGCGCTGGCCCGCGGCGAGTTCCCCTGCGTGGGCGCGACCACCCACGACGAGTTCCGCCGGCACGTGCAGGGGGATCCCGCGCTCGAGCGAAGGTTCGTCCCGGTGCTGGTGCGCGAGCCGACCGCGCGGGCGACGGTGCCCATCCTGCGCGGCGCCGCCGCCCGTTACGAGGAGCACCACGGCGTCCGCTTCCGGGCCGACGCGCTCGAGGCTGCCGCGCTGCTCACCGCCCGTTACGTGCGCGACCGCTGCCTGCCCGACAAGGCGTTCGCCGCCATCGACCTGGCGGGCTCTCGCGCGCGCCGCGAAGGGCGCACCGAGGTCCTGCGCGAGGACGTCGCGCGCGCGGTGGCGCGCATGGCCGGCTTGCCCGAAGACCGGCTGCTGCAGCCAGACGGCGAGCGGTTCCTTTCCCTGGAGCGCAGACTCCAGAATTGCATCGTCGGGCACGGCCCGCAGCTCGCCGCCATCGCGCGCGCGGTGCGCCGCAACTACGCGGGCTTCTCCGCCCAGCGACCCCTGGCCTCGTTCCTCTTCGTCGGCCCGAGCGGAGTGGGCAAGACGGAGACCGCGCGCGTGCTGGCCGAGGAGCTGTATCCGGCCACCGAGGGCGGCACGCAGCCGGGCGCGCTGGTGCGCATCGACCTGTCGGAGTACTCCGAGTCGCACAGCGTGTCGCGGCTGGTGGGAGCCCCGCCCGGGTACGTCGGCTACGGCGAGGGCGGTCAGCTCACCGAGGCGGTGCGCCGGCGCCCGGCCTGCGTCGTGCTGCTCGACGAGGTGGAGAAAGCGCACTCCGGCGTGCTCCAGCTCCTCCTGCAGGTGCTCGACGAAGGGCAGCTCACCGACGGCCGCGGCCGCCGGATCGATTTCAGCGGGGCGGTGGTGGTGCTGACCAGCAACGTCGGCGCGAGCGCGTTCGGCGGCGAGGCGCGCGCGGTCGGGTTCGGGGTCCCGGAGCGGTCCGCGGGGGACGCGGCCGCGTCCGAGAGCGGCGCCGCGCGGGTCCTCGAGCAGGCGCGTGCGGCGTTCCCGCCCGAGCTGTGGGGCAGGCTCGACGAGCGCCTCGTCTTCGCTCCGCTGGGACGCGACGAGGTGGCCCGCATCGCCGATCTACTCCTCTCGGACTCCTCGCGGCGGCTGTGGGAAGAGCGGCAGATCGCGTTCCGCACCGGCCCCGGACTGGTCGATCACCTCATCGCGCAGGGGGGTTGGCAGCTGGCCCTGGGGGCCCGCCCGATGCGACAGACGATCCAGCGCCTGGTCGAGTCGCCGCTCGCTGACGAGATCCTGGCCGGCCGGATCCACGCCGGCGAGCGCCTGCTCGCTTGCGCCGGACCCGCCGGCGTCGAGTTCCGGCGCGAGGGATGAAGGCCCTGCCGAAGACGGCGGCCGTGCTGGGCGGCGGCGCCGTCGGCCAGGTGCTGGTCCCGGCACTGGGCAGGGCCGGCGTCCGCGTCCTCCTGGCCTGGAACCGCACCGAGCAGCCGGGCTGGGACCCCGATCTGGAGCGGCTGGGCGAGGCGGAGCTGGTGCTCCTCGCCGTGAGCGACGCAGCGGTCGAGGAGGTCTGCAAGCGCATCGCTCCCCTGCTCCGGCGCGGGCAGCTCGTCGCTCATTGCGCGGGAGCGCTGGGCCTTACGGCGCTCCGCTCCGCGCTCGACGCCGGCGCGCGCACCGGGTCGTTGCATCCGCTGCGGGCCATTCCGCGCGGCAGCCCGGCGGACGTCCTGCGCGATGCGTCCGCCGGGGTCGCCGGCTCGGACGCGGCCGCCCGCGAGACGCTGCAGCACCTCGCGCGCGCGCTGGGGATGTCCCCCATCCCGGTGAGCGACGGCTCCCGCGCCCTCTATCACGCGGCGGCGGTGCTGAGCGCGGGCGGCCAGGTGGCGCTGTTCTCCCGCGCCGTCCAGGCCTTCCAGGACGCGACCGGCGCACCCGAGCCGATCGCGCGCGCGGCGCTCCTGCCGCTTTCGCGCGGCGCCCTCGAGGCGCTCGAGAGCCGCGCTCCGTCCGAGGCGCTCACCGGGCCGGTCGCACGAGACGACGCCTCGACCGTCCGGGCGCACCGGGCGGCGCTCGACGGCGAAAGCCTGCCGCTCTACGACGAGCTGACCCGCGCGATGCTCGAGCTGCGGCCGTCGGCCGGCATCGAGGCGCTGCTCAGAACACCCCCGGAGGAAGCGCGTTCGGCGGAGGCCCCAGGCTCCCGATCATCGCCTCCACGTCCTCGGCCACCGCCGGAGGAGCGCCCATCGGCCAGCTCGCGATCACCAGCGCCACGTGCTCGCCCGCCCGCACCACCGCGACGCGGCCGCGCGCCTCGTCGGAAACGCTGAAGGTGAAGCCGTACGCCTCCCCGCCCCGCGCGGTCAGCCGGTTCACGTCCTCGACGTGCGCGCCCTGCTCCGTCTGGAGGTGATCGGCGAGCAGCCGCGCGAGCTGCCGCAGCGAGCTGACTCCGTCGGCGTTCTGGACGATCAGCTGGGCGCCGGTCTCGGGCGCCCGCGCCAGCAGCGGCAGGCGCTCGCCGTCCGGGCCGCGCGCGTCGCCCTTGAAGCTCCACCGGTCGCCGTCGGGGCGCTCGATCGAGAAGGCGCCCGACTGCTCCGTCCACATGCGCGGCGCCTGGAGCCGGGGCGGCGGGCGCGGCGCGCGGCCCTGCTCGCGCGTCACGCGCGCCAGAGCGGCCGGGGAAGCGAGCGCGAGCCAGACTCCTGCCACGAGGACCAAGAGACGCATGTTGGAACGGTCGCCATCCCTCGCGCAACGCGCAATCGCGCCTTCGTTTGCCGAGCCCCGTCGAGAGCTCGATTCGCCTGAAGGTGATCTGTTGGGGGGTCGAGGGGGGAGCGAGCTCCCCCTCGTGGAGGCGCCGAAGGCGCCGGATCGAAGAGCGTGCATCGCCGGCAGAGCGATCAACTCAAGCCAGCTGCCGGGTCAGTGTGATGCGCCGAAGGCGCCGGATCGAAGAGCGTGCATCGCCGGCAGAGCGGTCAACTCAAGCCAGCTGCCGGGTCAGTGTGATGCGCCGAAGGCGCCGGATCGAAGAGCGTCCCATCAGAGGCAGAGCGGTCAACCCAAGCGATCTGGATCAGTGCTGCGTTGCCTGGCGCCGGAGCAGCTCGTTCTCCAGCGCGAGGCCGGCCTGGGCCGCGGCCAGCTCGAGGATGTCCAGCTCCTCGATGGCCCGATTCGAAGGCCCGTTGTCCGCGTACACCACCGCGATCACGCGCTGCCCGCCCATCACGGGGAACACGGCGCACTGCCCGGAGCGCGGCTTGCCGATGACGCGCGTGAACGTGTCGGGGAGGCCGGTCTCGTCGAAGGTGAGCGAGCGCACCGCCCCGTCGTCGAGCGCGCGGGTGAGCGCGTTCTTGCCCGAGAGCGGCAGCCGCAGCCCCCGGGTGAGCTGCGCGAGGGGCTGTCCACTGGGGCTGTTGCCGAACGCGCCGAGGGCGGTGAGCGCCTCCCGCCGGACCAGGAACAGCACCGCCCGCTCGACCGACTCGCTGATGATGTTCATCAGGCTGAGCGAGATGGTGGTCGAGATCAGCCCGCTGCGGAGGTCGCCGACGATGCGCCGCAGCTTGGCCAGGTTCGATTGCACGCGGTCGGCGCGGGAGGCCCCCCCGGTCAGGATGTCCTTGCGCGCTTGCACCAGGCTGCGGAAGCAGGAGGCGATGGTGGCCACCTCGCCGGGGATCGCCGCCACCACTCCCGCGGCATACGTGGCCGCGACGGACACGCCTCCGTCCACCACCGCGATGATGATGGCGCGGGGCCGCGCTCGCCGCAGCTGCTCCACGGCGTCGAGGGCCACGCCGCCGGCGCGCAGGTCCACCAGCACGAAGGGCGGCGCCTCCCCGGGCGGCGGGCCGCCGGCGTCGCGCAGGGTGACCCGGGCGACGGTGGCCTCCTCGGCGGGGATCGCCTGCCCGAGCTTCTCCGCGAACTGCTTGTCCGTCGAAACGACCTGCAACCGCGGCTTGGGCTCCAGCTCGGCGATCGGGATCGCGCGGGTCGCGGACGGGACGATCGCCTGCGCGGGCGTGGCCGGCTCCAGCCCCACGGCCGGAGTATCCTCGGGGTTGACCCCTGGCGCCGCCGCCTCGCCGCCGCGGTTCTTCTCGTCGAAGAGCCGCAGCGCGTCGAGCAGCACCGCCTGGGTGTCGAGCCGCAGGTGGCCGACGATGTCTCCGGGGAAGACGGAGATGTCGTCGATGGGCTTCAGGTCGTCGAGCGCGAAGTGGAAGGTGCCGCTGGTCCAGGTGACCAGGTCGTAGACGGTGCGCTCGATCTGCTGCTGCACCGCCGTGTACATCGCCTCGGCCGAGAGCGCGCCCATGGTGACGAGGATCTGTCCCAGCGAGCGCCGCGGCGTCTCGCGCTCCTGGTCCCGCAACGCCTGGTCCAGCGTGTCCTGCGAGATGCTCCCGTTGTCCACCAGCAGGTCGCCCAGCCGCTTCGACCCGGGCCCCCAGGCGTTCACGATGCGGCCCTGGTGGAAGCCGATCTCCGCGGTCACCTCGCCGCGCGAGAGGGTCAGCGTGCCGGTGCGCCCGCCGAGGTGGATGAACTGCAGGGCGTCCGCGACCGAGACGTCCTCGAGGTTGCCGGAGAGGCTCATGGCGGAGGCCCCTCCGCGCGTCAGCCGCGCTTGACGAGCTGGATCAGGCTCTCCAGCGTCTTCAGCTTGCGGTCGGTCTGGTGGTACACGCGCGCGGCGAACAGGGCCGAGGCGGCGTGGGCCGCGAGCAGGTCGAGCAGCTCGCGGTCCTCCGGGCGCAGCATCGCCTTGTGCTCGAACAGCTTGAGGATCACCAACGCGCCCACCACCGCCCCCTGCACGGTGAGCGGCACGACTGCGACGGCCTCCGAGCCGTCGATGGGGCCCATGCGAAGCACGCCGTCGGTGAGCGTCGCGTCGACGGCGGGATCTCCGCCCGCGTACTTGCCGGCCGAGTAGAAGCCGCTGGCGTCCTGCGACAGCCCCTGCCCGAGCGCGATCTCGCACTGGGTGCCGTCGGCGTTCCAGAAGAGCAGCGCGAAGCGCTCGGCGCCGAGCAGGTTGGTGGCGATCTCCGCGATGGTCGACTGCACCTCCCCCGGGTCGAGCGTGGCGTGCAGCTGGTAGGTGGCGACGTACAGGTTCATCAGCCGGCCGGTCTGCTGCTCGTACTCGGCCAGCCGGCGGGACAGCTCGTCCCGGTCCTGGACCACGTCGTTGAGCCGGTCCTGCAGCTCGTTCACCGAGGTCGGCGCGGGCCTCCGGGCGGACTGCTCGAGCGAGTGCAGCAGCTCGCCGGCCCGCGCAAGGGTGGACTGCAGCTCCGCCAGCGCGTCGGCGCGGCGCTGCGGTTGGTCCTCGGTCTGCTTGGGGACCCGGACGGTCACGCGGCGGGGCTCGTCAGGCGCTGGATGACCGCGATCAGCTCCTCGTTGCGGAACGGCTTCTTGACGTACGCGGCCGCGCCCGCGTCCAGGCCCCGCTGGGTCTGCTCCTCGCTCCCCTCGGTGGTGACCAGGACCACGGGGATGCGCTTGAAGCGCGCGTCGCCCTTCATCGCCTCCAGCAGCTCGAGGCCGTTCATCCGCGGCATGTTCAGGTCGAGCAGCACCAGGTCGACGTCGTCGTTCTCGGCGAGGCGCTCCAGCGCTTCCTGCCCGTCGTAGGCGTGCACGAGCGGGTACTGCCGGAGCATCATCTCGAACATGCGATGAAGCAGCTTGGAATCGTCGACGATGAGGACTTTGCGCGGGGGCATGACGCGCCTGTCATCCTGTCGCTAGGTGCAGGTGCCGTCAAGGATTCCACTCTCGCGGAACTGCATGGTTTTCGAGGAATTTTGCCCTCATCGACACACAGCCGCGCACACGCGCTCACGGCGATTTCCCGCACACCTCCGAACGCCGCGCCACGCCGGCGGCATCGGCGTTCTGGGGCACCAGCGTGACGTTCTCGCCCACCATCGCGCGCCAGGTCGCGTCATGGCCGTCCTCCTGGGCCTTCGCCTTGCGCCTGCCGCGCTTCTTCGCGGGCGGCGCGGGCCGGATGGCGACGGTGATCTCGGCCGCGTCGCCCTTGCGGCTCGCCACCTTCCACTCGCCCGCCGCGTACTCCTGGCCGTCCTTGGTCCGCAGCTCCTTCGCATACTGCTGCGCGGACGCCTCGAAGCAGCGCTTCACCAGGCAGAGGAGCTGCGCGTCGCTGTTCGCTTCCAGCTTGCGGCATCCCGCGGGATCGATCTTCTGCAGCGCGGCTTCTGCCTCGGTTGCGCGTCGCTCCTGCTCTACCTTCTCCGCCGCGGCGATCCGTTCCGCTGCGGCCTTGACCGGCTCGTCGAGCTGGGCCAGCTCGGCGGCGTGCGCCCCTGCGTCGGGCGCCTTCCGGGCCGCCTCCAACTCGTCCACCCCGCAGCGATCGTCCTTCTGCGCGAGGCAGACGCGCGCGAGCGTCTCGTGCGTCGCCTCGGAATCCGGCCGGAGCTGCACCGCCTTCTGGGCGGCATCCCGGGCGCGCGCGAGATCGCCGCCCGACTCGACCAGCGCCGTCGCCAGGCCTCGGAGCGCGCGGGCGTCGCCCGGCCTCTCCTTGAGGGCCTGGCCGAACTGCTTGAGCGCGCCCGGAGGGTCTCGCACCAGGAGCTGCGCCCATCCGCGCTCGGCGGCCGTGGCCCATCCCGCCAGGTGCAGCGTCGACCGGGCGAGCTTCTCGTCCATCGCCGCGCGCGACTCGGCGAGATCCGCGCGCTGGCAAGAGGTCCCGTCGCAGGAGATGCGGCTGGTGCGCACGGAGTCGGTCTTCTGCGCCGGGTACTTCGCGTCGGTGGCCAGGCGCGTCGCGCAGCGGAAGAGCTGGCCGCCGTCCTGCGCCTTCTGCCCCCGGACCCACGCCGCGGGCACGTCTCCCTGATCGGTGACGAGCTGGTCCACCTCGAAAGAGGCCCGCGGAGGCGGGGCGCCCGGGGTGCAGCGGGCGATCTCGGGCGCGGGCATCTCGTGGAGCACGGTGGGCCGGCGCTCCTTGGAGGCGCCGCCGCACGCGAGCGGCAACACGGCGGCGAGCAGCCATCGGGCGCGCTTCATGCGCCGGAGCCCAGCGCATCGAGCGCCGAGGTCAGCTCGGAAAGGGTGTGTCCGTTGCCCTGGCGGCGCGCGACCTCCTGCCCGCGCTCGAACGCGCCGCGCGCTTCGCCCGGGCGCCCCAGCGCCTGCAGCAGCGTGCCGAGCTGCAGGTACGCGGCGAGGTAGTCCGGCGCCTGCACGACGAGCGCCTCCAGCTCCGTTGCCGCGCCCTGCTGGTCGCCGCGCCCCTTCAGCTCCAGCGCGAGCGCGTAGCGCGGGAACGGCTCCCGCGGCGACGCCTCGATGAACCTCCTGAGCTGCTCGACCCGATCCATGACCCCGCTGCTCCTACTCGACGCGCCCCCCGCGCGCAAGATCGCGATTCAGAGGTCGATCTGCTCCAGGTCGTCGCACACGCGAACGTCGGCGCCGAGCGACCGCGCTTCCGCTTCGATCCGCGCGGCGCCCGCCCGGCTGTCGGGCCCCAGATGCCCCAGGGCGATGCGCCGGGCGCCGAGCGCGGGGAGCAGCGCGCGCAGATCGTCCCACGACAGGTGCCGGCGGCCTGCCTCGGCCGGGTAGTCGGGCGACGCACCGGAGGACGCGGACGGCGGCGTGCGCAGGTCGGTGCACTCGGCGCACAGCAGCGCGGCGCCGCGGGCGAGGTCCTGGAGCCCCGGATGCGGGCCGGTGTCGCCGGTGAACGCCAGCACGCCTGCCGGTCCGTGGAGGCGCAAGGACAGCGCCACGTGCGGCGGCCGCTGGTGTTGCGCGCGGAGCGCCTCGACCCTTCTGCCGCAGACCTCGGCGGATTCTCCCGGGGCGAGCTCGCGCACGTCCAGCGCGAAGGGCAGTTGCTTCGCCGCGGCGTCCGCGTAGCACGCCGCCCACAGCGCCTGCAGCCGCTCCCGCGTGCCCGGAGGTCCGGTCACCGCCAGCGGGTCCTGCCGGCGGGCGCGGTACACGGCGTCGACGAGGAGGAACGGCCACCCCGCGATGTGGTCCCCGTGCAGGTGGGTGAAATGGACGGCGCGCAGCTCCTGCGGATCGCGGCCGAGCCGGCGGAGCGCCAGCAGGGCGGTGGGCCCCAGATCTACCGCGCAGGGAGGCCCCCCGTCCTCGACCAGCCAGGCGGTGTTGCCCCGGCCCGCCGAGGAGAACGCGTCCGCGCTGCCCAGGGCGACGACGCGCCTCATCGCGGCGGGCCCGATCCGGGCACCGGCTCCTTGGTGAGCAGGTCGCCGAGGAGCGCGAGCGCGTTGTGCGTTCCTTGTCTCAGATGAACCTCCCGCCTCAGCTTCTCCAGATTTGCCATCCCGCCGCGCAAGGAGAAGTCGCTGACCAGCGCCTCGCCGCCGCGGCGGAACCGGATGCGGACCATCGGCAGGTCCTTTCCGGCCAGCTCGGCGGGCGCGCGGACCAAGGCGGCGTCCTCGATCCACGCCAGCGGCCACGACAGCCGCCCGCCGCCCGCCTCGCGCTGCAGGAAGATCGCTTCGTCGGTGCACCACAGGTCGCCCACGCACGGGTGCGCCCAGCGCGGCGCGAGCACCGCGGTGCCGTCGGCGAAGCGCGTGCCGTGGTAGAGCGCCTGCGGCGCGTCCAGCAGCCGCTCGCGGGCAGGATCGACCGCGGGGAGAGGCGCGCCGAAGGCCGCGCGATGGCGCTTCCGGAGGCGAAAGGCGCGCAGGAGGATCAATGCGACGAGGGTCGCCGCGAGCAAGGCCGCGACCGCGCCCAAAATGCGCAGGACTGGCGACAAACGGATCAACCCGGAGGCGCTGAGGCGCGGAGGATCTGGGGGCAAAGAAAATCTCCGCGTCTCCGCGCCTCCGCGTTGTGCTTCGAGGCCCTACCTAGTCCGTGGAGTCGCCGCCGGCCGCGTCTTCCAACTCCTTGAGCTTCTCTTCGAGCGCGGCGTTGGCCTTGCCCAGGTCGCGGTTGCAGCCGACCAGGATCTCGCTGGGCGTCTTCCCCGGGACGCCCTTCTCCAGCTGGGGCAGGAGGGCGCGGTTCCCCTGCAGCAGCGCCTGGTCGACCTGCCCCGCGAAAGCGCCGGTCGCCTGCGAGAGCTTCTTCCAGCTGGAGATGAAGCCCCCGGTGACCTGACTGCGCGCCTCGATCAACTCTTGCGCCTCGCCCACCTTCGCCTTCAGCTCGGAGTCGGCGATCTGCTCCGAGAAGCCGGCCAGGGTCTGCGCATTCTCCCTGTCCTTGCTGGCGAACTGCGCCACCTGGATGGCGAGCGTGTTGTATTTCTGGGCGAGCTCCCGGTAGCCCCCCACGATCCGCCGCGCCTCGTCCCCCCGGGGCGGGTTGGACGGGTTGATCCGCCCCTGCGAGTTCAACATCTTCGCCACGTCCTGGACGACCACCACGCCGGCCGCGCACGGCTTCGACTTCTGGCCCTCGCGGGCGGCGCCGACGAATTTCGCGATGCTGGCGAGATCGCGCTTGTGCTGCGCGCGCTTCTTCAGGATGAGGCCCGCGAAGATGCCGCCGGCGGCGAGAAGCAGCACGCCGCCCACGATGGCGGCGACCACCTTGCCCGAAAGGCCGCCCTCGGGCCGCTTCCTCCCGCCCACCACGTCGATGCGCACCGAGGTCTGGCCGAGGCGCAGCACGTCCCCGTCGAACAGCTCGCCCTCCTCGATGCGCTCGCCGTTCAGGTAGATGCCGTTCGCGGAGCCGAGATCGCGGACCTTGATCTCGCCGTTGATCTTGCTGATCTCGGCGTGGCGGCCGGACATCGACGAGTCCTTGACCGAGATGTCGCACTGATCGGAGCGGCCGATGGTCACGGCCAGCTGCCGCATCGGGTACGACTTCTCCACCCCGGACGGTCCCTTGACGATGAAGTTGGCGGAGACCCCGTCGAGGAGCGCGGGGTTGATCATCTCGGTCTTCGGCGTGGCTTCCTCGCCCATGGCTTCTCTTCTCGCTCGGAAAACCCGGCGTCTTGGAGGAGCGCCAAGCGTACGAGGGAGGGCTGGCTCGGTCAAGGAGCGCCCGAGGGAAGGCGGCTCTCGCGAAGCGCGACGAGGGCCCGGGGATCGACCCCGTGGCCCTCGCTGGCGGTGCAGCGATCCGGAGCTACCTCTGCGTCGCTTCCTGCTTCGAAGCCGCCTGCGCGCCTGGCTCGCTCTGCGCGCCGGCCTTCGCATCGGGTTGCCCCTGCGCGGGCGGAGCGGCGTGCTGGCTCGGCGTCAGCTTCGGCGGCGCAGCCTGGAAGAGCGGCTGACCGTGGGTCTTCGCGTTCTCGTCGTCGAGCGAGACCAGGGCCATCTTCCCTTGATCGACGCCTGGCAGGTCCTTGCCCTCCGCGTATGCGTCGCCCTCGCTGTTCGGCTCGACCTTTCCGACCAGGATGGAATCGCCCGCGGCCGAGACGAACCAGAACTGGTAGACCTCGGCCGCCGGCGCGGGCGCGAGGCCGTACGTATTGAGACGCATCCAGGACTTCCCGTCCGGCTGCTCGCCCCAGGTCGCGGCGCCCTAGGCGGCGCTCGCGACCACGAAGTGGTCTTCCGGGACTCGAAGTGGTCTTCCGGGACTCGACGATGCGGGAGAAGGGCTCGTTGCCGATGGTGGAGGTCGCCATGCCCACCAGGGTGGGCATCGACTGTCCACGAGACAACCCAGGTGGCGGCTAGGCGTCCGGCGGGCGGCGGAGCGCGGGTACCACGCTGAACGCCAGCCCGAAGTCGCAGTCCAGCTTCTCGTCCGTGCCACGGGCCTTGGAGGCCCTGGCCGCCGCCTGCGGGGCGAGCCCCGGGGCAGGCGGCCGTCGGGACGGCTTGCGGCGGGATGGACGGCGACTGGGAGGGTCGGCCTTTCTCGTCATGGGCTGCGTCTCCTACTGCAGATCGGTATGCACCGCAACCGGTACGACGTCCGATGCACCGACAGCACCCTAGGTACACCTACACCCCTTCCGTCAATGACGCGGCGCAGCAGCCCTGGCACGCGTGCCGGTGCGCGACCATCGCCGCCGTGCTACTGGAGCGATCATGAAGAGGGCGAAGAAGGCGCTGTCCGTCGCGCCCGTCGACCTGGACGCGCGGCGTCCCTCCGCGCCGGCGAAGCGCCTGGAGACCTTCCCCAACCCAAGTCCCCAGCGCGACTACGAGATTCGCTTCGAGTGCCCCGAGTTCACCTGCGTATGCCCGATGACCGGCCAGCCGGACTTCGCCACCATCCGGATCGCGTACACGCCCGACAAGCTGTGCGTCGAGCTGAAGAGCCTGAAGCTGTACCTGTGGAGCTTTCGCGACGAAGGCGCCTTCCACGAGGCGGTCACGAACCGGATCCTCGATGACCTGGTGGCCACCGTTCAGCCCCGCAAGGCGGAAGTGGTGGGCGACTTCTTCGTGAGGGGCGGTATCCACACCGTGGTGGTGGCCCGCCACCCGTGATCGATCCGGTCAGCGGGCCGGCCCGGTCAGCGTGGGCGGCCGGGGCAGGGGCTCGGCGCGCGCGGCCGGCGAGAGGCCGACCCCGTGCCGGTAGATGAGCGCGGCCCCGAGCAACGTTTCCGCGATGCACGCCGCCGCCCCGGCGAACGCCAGCGCGAGGTACAGGGTGCGGAACCGGCCTGGCAGGGCCTGCCGGGAAAACGCCCTCCAGAGCGCCGCGGGCACCCAGAAGACGAGCATCACGTAGCCGAAGGCGTTGTGCAGGTTGAGCAGGGCCTCGCCCGCGGCGCTGTGCGGCCCCAGCTCGGCGCGGGCAGCGATGCCGCTCAGCACCGCCAGTCCGGCCGCCACCGTGCCGATGAGCGTGTTCCACCGCCCGGCGTGAAGGAGCCCTTCGCGACGCAGGATCAGCCCCGCCGCGTCGCACGCGGGGGCCGCGACGAGCAGTCCGACGGCGAGATGGATGATGAACGGGTGCAGCTCGGGGGGCACGCGCGCATCCTGCCGGTGCGCGCCGCCTCGGGGCAACTTCCCGCGCCACGGCGAAGGGATCAGTCCCGGGCTTCCTCGTCGGTCCGCCCGCGGCGCCGGAAGAGGAGCTGGCCGAGGATGAATCCGGCGCCCACGGCAATCAGCAGCGCCTGCCCGGGGTGGCCCTCGATCCAGTCCAGGGTCCGTTGGGTCGCCTTGCGCGCCCACTCGCGGCCGGCCGCGAGGCCCTCGCCGAAGGCCTCGATCCCGCGCTCGGGAACGCTGGCGCGGATCTCCGGCGCCGGCACCTGCACCTCTTTTCCGCGGACCTCGCCCATGCCGGTCACCTCACCGTCCAGCGCGCCAGGAGCAGCCCCAGCGCGAAAGCGCCGCCGAGCGCCGGGCCGGGGTGCCGGCGGACCCTGTTGCGCCAGTCGAACGATTCGGCCACTCCCTGGCGCAGCTCGGCGACGGACTGCTCGATCTCCTGCCGGGCCTGCTCGATTCCGGCGCGGATGGCCCCCGGGTCCCTGGTCCCATCTGCCATGCTCCCTCCCGCGTCAGTGCCGGAGCGGCTCGTTCCGCTCAGCGGTCATGGGCTCGCCATCAGGCGTCGAGGTGGCGCCCGCGACGGGCTGCCCCGGCGAGCGGCTGGGGCTGCGCGGCCCCAGGTCGGACGTGGCGCCCGCCTTGCCCGAAGGCAGACCATCAGCAGAACGTATCCGACCAGCAGCGGGGGCAGCCCGGCCGCGCTGAGCAGCAAGTCCCGGCCGGCGCGACGCAGATCGTCCTTCAGCTCCGTCTTCGCCAGCGCCAGGTGCTCGCGGAACAGCCTCTGGACCCCGTCGAGCAAGCGCGTGAGGGCATCCCGCGGCGAGACCGCCGCGTGGGGGTCGGAGTTCGCCATCCGGGAAGCTAGTTCGCCCCCGGCGGGCGTGCCAGTCAGTGCACGAATGCCGGGCGGATCTCGACCGACGGCTTGGACTGCTCCACCTCGAACGCCCGGATCAGGTAGCCGATGAGCAGCAGGCTGGAGGCGTTCTCCACGGCGCGCTCCGGCTCGCGCTCCATCAGATCGGTCGCGTAGGCGAGGAAGAATCGCGCCAGCTCCTCGCCCGCCTCGCCCAGGATGAGCGCGTGCAGCTTGTCGCGCTCCATCGCACGGATCCGGCGGATGAGCTCCACCGCCAGCTCGCGCTTGCGCCGCACGTCCCCTCCCCGTCCCGTAGCCATCCCGCCTCCGTGCGGACGCACTCCCGCGCGCCAACGGTGGGGGCGCGTGCCACCCGCGGCAAGCCCGCCATTTGACATCGCGCAGCGTGGATGGAACGATCGCTCGGCGAGCGAGGGACCGGACGGGGGAGGTGGGATGTTCACCGGCGTGAAGGTTTTCTCGGCCACCAAGGCCAAGGAGCGGGAAGATCTCGGTGAGCAGGTGAATCGCTGGCTCCGCGCGAACAGCGACCTGGAGATCGTCGACCGGACGGTGATGCAGTCCAGCGACAACGAGTTCCACTGCCTCACCGTGGTGCTGTTCTACCGGAACAAGGCCGGAGCGAAGCCCGCGCCCAAGCCCGGCACCACCTCGTCGGGTTAGCGCCGCTGCGGTCTCTTGAAAGTACGCGCGGGAGCGATGGCCATGCGGGCTTCCGCGCGCGCGGCGGGCAGCGACGCGGCGGAGAACGGCTGCGGGCGCGCGTGATCGTGCGCGACGCGCAGCCCGGCGATCGCCAGCACCACCGCGATGCCGCTGCCGATCCCCAGCCACGACCAGACGCGCGAGCGGCGCGCGCGGCGCTTGGTCCGGGGCGCCAGCTCGAGCGGAGGAGAGATCCCGGCGAGGCTCTCCAGCGCGTGCGCCAGCTCCAGCGCGCTGTGCGGGCGCGCGGCGGGATCCTGTTCGAGGCAGCGGTCCACCAGCGCATCCCAGGCGCGATCGAGGCCGGGGACGAGGCGGGACACCGGCTGGAAGCGGCCGACCGGCAGCTCCCCGGTGAGCAGCTCGTAAGCCATGACTCCAAACGAGTACAGATCGGCGCGGTGATCGGCGCGCCGGGCGTCCTTGCGCTGCTCGGGGGCCATGTAGTTCGCGGTGCCCATCGCGACGTTGCTCTGCGTCAGCACCTCGGCACCTTCCGCGTGCAGGCCGGCGAGGCCGAAATCGAGCACCTTGGTCCGGCCGTCGCGGAGCACCAGGACGTTGTCGGGCTTCAGGTCGCGATGGACGACCGACCGGGCGTGCGCGTAGGCGAGCGCGTGCGCAACCTGCGCCAGGAGCCGCGCGAGCGAGCGGGCCGACGGACGAGCCTGGACCGCGTGCGTCCGCAGCGAGGTGCCGTCGATCAGCTCCATCGCGATCCAGCAGTGCGGCCCGCTGCGGCCGCGCGACAGGAGTCGCACGATGCCCGGGTGATCGAGCTGGGCCATCGCGGCCGCCTCGCGGTCGAAGCGGCGGACGTAGTCGGGCACCGCCGCGAGCGACGCGGAGAGCACCTTGACCGCCACCGGCCGGGCGTCGGCGAGCCTCGTCGCCCGGTACACCTCGCCCATGCCGCCCTGGCCGAGCCGATCGTGCAAGGCGAATCCTTCGAGCTGCGGGAACGGCACGAGCTTCGGGGCCGCGGCCGCCGGCGCCGCGGGCTGCGCGCCCTGCTCCGCCTCGACGCCGGGCGCCACAGGGTCCACCGACGTGCGCGCGGCCGCCGCGGCCAGCGAGTTCGGGTTCCCCACCGCCGCCAGCTCTTCCCACATCAGCCGGTCGTCGGGCGTGCACGCCCGCGCCGGCCAGCTCGGGTCGCGGCGCCGTACTTCGAAACGGACCCCGCAGCGGCCGCAGCGCACCAACGCGCCGGCGACGTGCGCGCTGACGTCGGTGCGCGCTTCGCAGTTGGGACAGCGCTGAAGCGCGCCCGGCGTCGGGCGCGGCCTCTCCTCGGCGGCGAGCGTCCCCGGCATCGGCCGCGAGTCTGACCTCGCGATCGGATCGCGCAAGTTTTCGGCCGCCGCGCCAGTCCGCGGTGTGAAAAGCGCAGCGCCGCCGACTACGGCGGCGACCGGCGCGCTACGGCGGCGATCCGTCGTGGCGGAGGAGCAGCAGCAGATCGTCGCCCGCGGGATCGCTCCCGATCTGCTGCGCGGCGACGATCTTCCATCCGCCGTCGAACCAGTTGGCCAGCAGCGCAGGCTGCTTCGGCTCGGGCCACGGCTGGCCCTGGTGCCCGTCGCGGATCCAGGTCCACGGGCCCACTCTCTTGTCCACCCACACGATCGCGTTGAACGCCATTCCCCCGCCTCCCCCAGGCGCACGGCCGGAACGCCGGAGCGCCATCCCCATCACCTGCGCTGGATCTAGCAGAGGGGTCCGACGTCGCTGCCCGTCAGGGCGGCAGCGCCGCTCGGATGACCGGGCTCACCGGAGCCCCTTCACGCTCCAGATCTGCACCGGCGCCTCGCGGTTCTTCACCTTGGCCGGCGGCAGTCCCTCGAGGACGAAGCGGTCCTTGCCCGCCTTGGCCGCGCACTCCTCGGAGATGACGATCATCTCCTCGCGCGCGACCCCGCAGAGCCGCGAGGCGAGGTTCACCCCGTCGCCGATGGCCGTGTAGCTGAGCGCTTTCGAGGAGCCCATGTTGCCCACCACCACCTGGCCGGTGTGCAGGCCGATGCCGATCTGCAGGGGCGGCTTCCCGTCGGCAACCCGCTCGGCGTTGAACTCCCTGAGCTTGGCCTGCATCTGAACGGCGGCCTGGACCGCGCGCGTGGCGTCGTCCGGTCTGCGCACTGGCGCGCCCCACAAACCCATCAGCGCGTCCCCGATGAACTTGTCGAGGATGCCGCCGTGCTCGAAGAGGATGTCCACCATCAGCTCGAAGTAGTCGTTGAGCACCTTGACCACTTCCTGCGCCGGCAGCTTCTCGCTCATCGAGGTGAAGCCGCGGATGTCGCTGAACAGAATGGTCAGCTCGGTGAGCTGACCGCCCTTCGCCAGCTCGAGCGCGCCGCGCGCCGCCTGCTCGACCAGCGCGGGCGAGAGGAAGCGCGACAGCTGCGCCCTCTGCTCGGCCTCGCGCTCCAGCGCGCGGGCGTACTCGCTGTTCTCCAGGGCGACCGAGGCCTGCGCCGCGATCGCGCTCAGCACCTCGAGGTCCTTGGTGGTGAAGGCCGCGACCCGCTCGCGCGAGTCGAGGAACATGATCCCCTTCACCTCGTCGCCGCTGAGCAGCGGCACCGCCATCGCGCTGCGCACGCCGAGCGCGATGATCGACTGGCTGGTGGAGAACCGCTCGTCGCTGATGGCGTCGCTGGTCAGGACGCCCTGGTGGGTCGCCTGCACCTGCTTGAGGAGCGTGTCCGAGACCAGCACCTTTCCCTGCCCCGGCTTCCGCTGCCGCATCGACTGGATGACCAGCTCCTGCGAGCCCGCATCGCGCAGCAGGATGACGCCGTTGTCGGCGGGTATCAGGTCGAAGGCGATGGAGAGGATGCGCGAGAGCAGCTCGCCCAGGTCGCGCTCCAGCCGCACGTACCGGCTGAACTCGTGCCCGATGCGCAGCCGCTCGTAGTCGCGCTTGAGCTGCTGAGGGTCGCGGACCTGGTCGGCGGGGGCGAAGTTCGCCTTGGCCTCGATGCGCGCGACCACTCCCTCCAGCGGCGCGCCCTCCGGCTCCATGTGCACGATCTGCGCGGCGCCTTCGTCGCCCGCGCCGAGGCGGAACTCCATCCGCGAGGTGCCGATCAGCACCTCGTCTCCGTCCTTGAGCCGGGTGGGCCCGAAGATGCGCTTGCCGTTCAGGAAGGTGCCGTTCGACGAGCCCAAATCCCGCAGCACGAAGTCCTGCCCTTCGCGGTCGATCTGGCTGTGCTTGCGCGAGA
>DASWGQ010000191.1:0-2450 GCA_036393595.1 Myxococcales bacterium
CGCGCGCTGGAGAAGTACGCGATCGACCTCACCGACCGCGCCCGCAAGGGCAAGCTGGACCCGGTGATCGGCCGCGACGAGGAGATCCGGCGCGTCATCCAGGTCCTCTCCCGCCGCACCAAGAACAACCCGGTGCTGATCGGCGACCCCGGGGTGGGCAAGACCGCCATCGTGGAGGGGCTCGCCCGCCGCGTGGTGGACGGCGACGTCCCCGAGGGGCTCAAGGACAAGCGCATCGTCGCGCTCGACATGGGCGCCCTGGTCGCGGGCACCAAGTTCCGCGGCGAGTTCGAGGAGCGCCTCAAGGCGGTGCTGAAGGAAGTCACCGCGAGCGAGGGGCAGGTCATCCTCTTCATCGACGAGCTGCACACGATCGTGGGCGCCGGCGCGGCCGAAGGCGCGATGGACGCCGGCAACATGCTGAAGCCGGCGCTGGCGCGCGGCGAGCTGCACTGCATCGGCGCCACCACCGTCAACGAGTACCGCAAGCACATCGAGAAGGACCCCGCGCTCGAGCGCCGCTTCCAGCCGGTCATGGTGGGCGAGCCGAGCGTGGAGGACACCATCTCCATCCTGCGCGGCCTCAAGGAGCGCTACGAGGTGCACCACGGCGTGCGCATCCAGGACAGCGCGCTGGTCGCGGCCGCGACGCTCTCCAACCGCTACATCACCGACCGGTTCCTGCCCGACAAGGCCATCGACCTGATCGACGAGGCCGCCTCGCGGCTGCGCATGGAGATCGACTCCATGCCCGCCGAGATGGACGAGGTCCGGCGCAAGGTGCTGCAGCTGCAGATCGAGGAGCAGGCGCTCAAGAAGGAGTCCGACCCGGTCAGCAAGGGCCGCCTGGCCGAGTTGCAGAAGGAGATCGCGCAGCTGGGCGAGAAGCTCTCCGCCCTGAAGGCGCACTGGGAGAACGAGAAGCAGGCCATCGCCGGGATTCGCGCGGTGAAGCAGAAGATCGAGGACGCCAACCAGGCGATGGCCGACGCCGAGCGCAAGGGCGACCTCGGGCGCGCCGCCGAGATCAAGTACGGCGTGCTGCCGGGCCTTTCGAAGGAGCTCGAGGCGCAGAACAAGAAGCTCGCCGAGCTGCAGAAGCAGAACAAGATGCTCAAGGAGGAGGTCGACGCCGAGGACGTGGCGTACGTCGTCTCCAAGTGGACCGGCATCCCCGTCTCCAGGCTGCTGGAGGCGGAGATGCAGAAGCTGGTGCACATGGAGGAGCGGCTGCGCCAGCGCGTGATCGGCCAGGAGGAGGCGATCGGGGCGGTGTCCAACGCCGTGCGCCGCGCGCGCAGCGGGCTGCAGGATCCCAACCGCCCCATCGGCAGCTTCCTCTTCGCCGGCCCCACCGGCGTGGGCAAGACGGAGCTGGCACGCGCGCTGGCCGAGTTCCTCTTCGACGACGAGCAGGCGCTGATCCGGCTCGACATGAGCGAGTACATGGAGAAGCACTCGGTCGCCCGGCTCATCGGGGCGCCTCCCGGCTACGTCGGCTACGACGAGGGCGGGCAGCTCACCGAGGCGGTGCGGCGCCGGCCGTACTCGGTCATCCTCTTCGACGAGATCGAGAAGGCGCACCGCGACGTCTTCAACGTGCTGCTGCAGATCCTCGACGACGGGCGCCTCACCGACGGCCAGGGCCGCACGGTGGACTTCCGCAACGCGGTGGTCATCCTCACCTCCAACCTCGGCTCGCAGCACGTCGCGGGCGGGGACCACGAGGAGGAGAAGCGCCGGGTGAACGAGGCGATCCGCGCCGAGCTGCGTCCGGAGCTGCTGAACCGCATCGACGAGGTGGTCGTGTTCCACAGCCTGGGCCGCGAGGAGCTGGCCCGCATCGTGGACATCCAGCTCGCGCGCCTCTCGAAGCTCCTGGCCGACAAGCAGCTGCGGCTGGAGCTGACCGACCGCGCCAAGCAGGCGGTGGGACGCGCCGGCTACGACCCGGTGTACGGGGCGCGGCCGCTCAAGCGAGCGCTGCAGCGGATGGTGCTGGACCCGCTGGCCATCAAGGTCCTGCAGGGCGACTTCGCTCCGGGGGACACCATCAAGGTCGACGCGGGCGCCTCGGACGAGGCGCTGACGTTCGCCAAGGTGCGCGCCTCCCGGCCTGCGGGGCAGGCCGCGGAAGCCACCCTGCACTGAGGTCTCACTCCCGGGACAGCACGCGCGCCGGGCACCGCGGAGCAGCGAGGGGGAGCTGCTCGCGGCGCCCGGCGCGCGCCTCGTGCACGATCAGCCGCCGGCGCGGCCGTCCTGGCTGCGCTCTAGTCGTGGTTCTCCTCGCCGTCCTCCTCCCGCTCGACCTCGCGGGCGAGGATCGTCCCGTCGGCCTGCGCGACTCCCTCCACCTCGACGCGGTCGCCCACTTTCAGGTCGGCGAAGGTCAGCGGCATGTCGTGCTCGCCCTCGAAGCGCGTCGAGGAATCGGTCACCACCGTCTT
>DASWGQ010000192.1:0-1793 GCA_036393595.1 Myxococcales bacterium
TCCTCGAGGCGCACCACGTCCTCGAGCTCCGGAGTCGAGGCCTCGAGCACGTCGCTGTCCGCGAGCGCGGTCATGCGGTGGCGCAAGCCGGCGGTGATGTGGAACGACTCGCCCGGCGCGAGCACGCGCCGTTCCAGCGCGTCACCCTCGCCCGTCTGCAGCTCGAGCCGGCCGGCGAGGAGGTGGATCGTCTCGTCCTTGGCGCGGTGGTACTGCAGGCTGAGCGCGTGTCCCGCGCGGACGTGGAGGATCTTGCCGACGTACCGGTCGGTGTGCGCCCAGATCAGCTCGTAGCCCCAGGGCTTCTCGACGCGCACGGGCTTGTGCTCGGGCATCCTGAAGTCCCTCAGCGCGCCGGCATGACCACGGCCGACGTGCGCAGCTCCCGCTCGACGTCGCGCCGGAAGCGCTCCGCCGATTCCTTGTCGGCGAAGGCGCCGACGCGCACACGGTACCAGACGCCCTTCCCGGGCAGGCGCGCCTCGGCCACGTACGCCTTGAGCCCGACCGCGGCGGCGCGGGCGGCGAGCTGGGCCGCGTCGGCGCCGTCCTGCAAGGCCCCGAGCTGGACGGTGAATTTGCCCGGGTCGGCGGGCGGCTCGGGCAGCGCCGGGGGGCCCTCGGGCGTCACCGCGACGGTGCGCGCCGGCGCCACGCTGACCGTGGTGGGGGGCGGAGGCAGTTCCTTCTTCGCCGCCTCGGGTCGCGCCGGCGCCGCCGCGACGGTCGACTCCGCGGCGGGCTTCGGCGCGGCCGGCCCCGGCTCCGGCACCGCCGCGGCCCTCGGCGGCGCGCTGCGCTGCGCGTGCGCTCTCTGCTCGTCCAGGGCCACCAGGTCTCCGGCCAGCGCCGGCTGCGGCGACCTGCGAGCGATCTGCATTCCCACCAGCAGCCCCAGCGCAAACATCCCCGCGAGCAACAGCAACGCTCCGACCGCCAACGCCGCCACCTGCCGGTCGTCAATGGTCAGCTCGATCTTCTCGCGCAGCCGGCGCCCGTCCATCCCCGCGTCTGTACCATCTGGCGCGGGGGCCCGGCCAGAAAACGCGCCGCCGGAGTTCGATGTCGAATCTCGAAGTCGATGTCGAAGCTCGAACCTCGCAGTCGAAACTCGAACCTCGCAGTCGAAACTCGAACCTCGACGTCGACGTCGAAGCTCGCTGCTCTACCCCCCCTCGGGCTCCTTCTCCGCCTCCTCCATCCTCTCCGGCGCGGAGACTCCGAGGATGGCCAGCGCATTCCGCAAGGTCTGCTTGATCGCCCAGACCAGGTAGAGACGCGCCTTCGTCTTGCGCGGGTCATCGGAGATCACCCGCTCCGTCTTCTTGTACTTCGTATAGTAGGCGTGGAACGCGGCGATCGTCTCCTGCAGGTAGAAGACGATGCGGTGCGGCTCCAGCGCCTGCGCCGCGGCCGCCACCAGCTCGGGGAACTGCAGCACCCGCTTGAGCAGGTCCATCTCCTCCGGCAGCCGCAGCTCCGACAGGAACTCCGGGTCGTACGCGGGCGTAAGGCCGCGCTCCTCCTGAGCCTTGCGCAGGATGGCGGCGCAGCGGGCGTGCCCGTACTGCACGTAGAAGACGGGGTTGTCGAGCGTGTGCTTGCGCGCGAGCGCCACGTCGAAGTCGAGCGCCATGTCGCCGCGGCGGAGCAGGAAGAAGAAGCGCGTCGCGTCGGCGCCCGCTTCCTCGAGCACCTCGCGCAGCGTGACGAAGTTCGCCGCGCGCTTGCTCATCTTGAACGGCTTGCCCTCCTTGAGCAGGTTGACCAGCTGCAGGATGAGCACCTCCAGC
>DASWGQ010000193.1:0-2082 GCA_036393595.1 Myxococcales bacterium
GATCGCGACGCGCGGCAAGCTCACGCCCGCCCAGGCGGATTCAGCGTTCCAGGCAGGCACGGTGCGCCTGTTCCAGCACATCCTCATCCGAATCCCGCAGAGCGCCGTGCCGATGGTGGAGCAGCAGAAACAGAAGGAAGCGACCGCGGTTCTGATGCAGGCCGCGGCGCGTCGTGGATTCAACTTCGCGCAGCTCGCCCGGCGCTACTCGGAGGACCCCGGATCGAAGTCGAAGGGGGGGTACCTGCCAGCCACGCCGCGGGGGCAGTTCGTCCCGGCGTTCGACAGTGCTGCGTGGACGCTCCCGCCCGGCGCGATGACCGCCGTGGTCCGGACGCCGTTCGGGTTCCACATCATTCGCCGGCCGCCGCTGGCCGAGGTGCGTGACTCGTTCCGCGTCGATCTCGAGAACTCGCGCACCACCCAGCTCGACTCCCTGTACCTGGACAGCCTCGCGAACCAGCGACAGCTCAAAATCGAGTCCGGCGCGCCCGCCCTGGTGCGCCAGGCGGTTCCGCAGATCGTCTCCGCCCGGAGCGACAGCCGGACGCTGGCCACGTATAAGGGAGGCACGTTCCGGGTGAAGGATCTGGCGCGGTGGCTCCTGGCGCTCGACCCGAACGACGTGCGCGGGATCTCCGCGGCGAGCGACGCCCAGCTGAACCAGTTCATCAAGGTGCTCGCGCAACGTGAGATGCTGCTCGTAGAGGTGGACAAGGCCGGCGTGCGGCTCAGCCCGGACGACTGGCGGCGCCTGCGCTCCGAGCACGACTCGGCTGTCGCGCGGCTCGAGGGCTTGCTGGACGTCTCGCCCCAGCTCCTCAAGGACTCCGCCGCGACCCCCGCCGCGCGCGTGCAGCTCACCATGGCGCACGTCGACCGGTACGTGGACCAGGCGGTGACCCGGGGCACCGCACCGTTCTACCCGGTCCCGCCCTTCCTGGCCGGCGCGCTCCGCCAGGACCAGCCGTGGTCGCTCAACGAGGCGGGCATCGCGCGGGCGCTGAAGAGCGCACAGGCGATCCGGGCGGCGGACACGACGGCGCGCGCGCCAGCGCCCACGGGTTTGAAGCGGGCGCCTGGCCCGCCGCCTGTCGCGGCGGAGAGCGGCGGCCGGCAGGCGCCGCGCTGACATGCGCGCCCTCGCTCTGACCATCGTCGTGGCGGTGCTTGCCGCCGTCTCTCCCTGGGGGACGCCTGCCGCGGCGCAGGGTCGAGCAGCGACCGACCGTCCCGTGGATCGCATCGTGGCGGTTGTCGGCACGAAGCCGATCCTCGCGTCGCAGGTGGAAGAGCAGCTCGTCCTGGCGCAATCGCAGGGCGCGAAGGTCCCGGCGGACTCGGCGGGGCGCGACGCCGCGCGGCGCCAGATCCTCTCGCAGATGGTGGACGAGGAGCTGCTGGTGCAGCAGGCGGAGCGCGACACCACGATCAAGGTGACGGACCAGGAAGTGCAGGACGCGGTCGAGCAAACCGTCCAAAACGTGCGCAAGCAGTTCACCTCGATCCCGGAGTTCCAGGCGCAGCTTCGCGCGGCCGGGTTCGTGTCCGAAGAGGAATGGCGCCGCTGGCTCGCCGACCAGCAGCGTCGCGCGATCCTGCAGCAGCGGTTGATCGAGGGACTCAAGCAAAAGGGGAAACTGCGACCGATTGCGCCGTCGGACGCCGAGATGCGGGCGTTCTGGGAGTCGAACCGGGAGCAGCAGGCCAAGCGGCCGGCCGCCATCTCCTTCCGCCAGGTCGTGGTCGTGCCGAAGCCGGACTCGGCGGCGAGCGTCCGCGCGCTGCAGCTGGCGGAATCCCTCGTGGTGGCGCTGCGGAAGAGTGGCGGTGCCACCTTTGCCGACGTCGCGAAGAAGTACTCGGCCGACAGCGTGTCACGGGAGCAGGGCGGGGTGCTCGGGTGGTTCCGGCGCGGCGTGATGGTGAAGGAGTTCGAGGACGTCGCGTTTCGTCTGAGGCCGGGCGCGATCTCCGACGTCGTGCGCACCGAGTTCGGCTTCCACATCATTCAGGTGGAGCGCGCGCAGCCGGCAGAGATCATGGCGCGCCACATCCTGATCCAGCCCACCATCTCCGCCG
>DASWGQ010000194.1:0-2724 GCA_036393595.1 Myxococcales bacterium
GGAGGGCCGGCGCGACCCCTACCGGGACGACGGACCCGACCCGGGGTATCGCGACTACGCGCTCTACGTGGTCGACTCGCCGCGCTTCCTCCTCCTCCCGCTGCCGCCGGTGGAGCTGACCTGCGGCGCCTGCGGCAAGACGGGGGCGCCGGACCTGACCTCGTTCGGCGCCGCGGCCTTGCTCGACCTCGAGCGGGCGTGCCCCGCGTGCGGCGCGCGGCGCGACCTCGGCCGCGACCGCGCCAGGCTGCGCTCCGGAGCGATCTTCCTGCTGGAGGAGCTGTGCGCCCGGGCGGCTCTGTCGATCGAGCTGCCTCGCGCGCCTCGCGACGAGGAGCTCCCCGACGCCGGCGTCTCGGATCTCTTGCGCGAAGCGTTCGGCGGCTACGACGAGCTGGCGGACGACGGCGTGGAGCCAGCGTAGAAAGGGCGCGCTCTACAGCTGCGCCAGCCAGGCCGATACCAGTTCCGCCGTGCGGTCGAGAGCGGGCGCGACGTACAAGACCTCTTGATAATCGGTCGGGTCGTAGGGCGTCGCCGCCACCAGGGCGAGATCCAGCGGCCGCAGCCGCGCGTGCTCCTCGAAGCGTCCCAGCTCGCCGAACGACGAGAGAAGGCCCGCGCCCCAGGCCTTCACCTCGCCGCCCTCCTCGCAGAGGCCGAACTCGAGCGTGTACCAGTAGACCCGAGCGACGCGGGCGAGCTGCTCCGGCGTTGCGCGCAGCGCGGCCTCGCCGAAGGCCCGGTTCAGCCGCGCGAAGGCTGGATCGCAGAAGGTGGCCGCGTGCCCCACCAGCTCGTGCACGACGTCGGGCTCCGGGGTGTACAGCGGCCGGGACGGATGTCGCATGTACTGGGTGGCGAGGAAGACGCTTCGCCCGAGGTGCCCGAGGAAGTTGCGATCGCTGACCAGCCCCGCCACGGGCCTCATGCGGAAGCCCGTCGCGCGGCCCAGCGCCAGGTTCACGTCCGCGAGCTGCGGCACCCGTTCGCGGTCGAGCTTCAAGAGCCGCGAGCAGCCCAGGTAGGCGCGGCAGGCGTAGCGCTCGTGCAGCGGAGCGAGGTTTCGCCAGACCGCGCGCCAGACCTCCTGTTCCTCGTCCGTGTAGTCGACGCGGGGGACGGGATCGCCGTCCCGGTACTCGAAGGCGATGCGGGCGATGGCATCCCGGCGGGCGCGGTAGACGGGATCGCGGAAGCCCGGGTGATCGGGATCGAGCTGCACCAGGCCTGCCGCATCGAGGCGGTCCGGCGCCTGCAGCTCGAGCTCTTCGGGAGTGGGCTTGTCTCCGCGCATGAAGGTGGCGCCGCCTCGTTACGGGCCATGGGCCGCGACCAGCGCCCGCGCCGCCGCGCGCTCCACCGCGGCGCGAACCTTGTCGTAGTCGGGGTCGCCGGGATCCATCGTCTCCAGCTTCTTGCGCGCCTCGGCCAGCTCGCGCGCCGTGCGCTGGGCGTCGATCTGGTCCGCCCGGAGGACCTCCTCGACCAGCACCCGGACGCGGTCGTCCGAGATCTCGGCGAAGCCCTCGCCGGCCGCGTAGCGGTGCGTGGACCCCGCGGCGTCGTACGCCAGCTCTCCCGGAGCGAGGGTAGCCACCAGCGGCGTGTGCCCGGGCCGGACGCCGAACCCACCCTCGACGCCGGTGAGGCGCACCTCGTCGCACTGAACCGTCAGCGCGCGCTGCTCAGGCGTGACGATCTCGAGGGTCAGCGGCATGGCTTCTAGGCCGCCATCGTCTTGGCCTTCGCCACGGCGCCTTCGATTCCGCCCACCATGTAGAAGGCCTGCTCGGGGAGGTTGTCGTGCTTGCCGTCCAGCACCTCCTCGAAGCTGCGGATGGTGTCCTCGAGCTTCACGTACTCGCCCTTGATGCCGGTGAACGCTTCCGCCACGGCGAAGGGCTGGGAGAGGAACCGCTGCATCTTGCGCGCGCGGGCGACGGTGAGCTTGTCCTCGTCCGAGAGCTCGTCCATGCCGAGGATGGCGATGATGTCCTGCAGCTCCTTGTAGCGCTGGAGCACGGCCTGCACCCGGCGCGCCACGCGGTAGTGCCGCTCGCCCACGACGTTCGCGTCGAGGATGCGGCTGGTGGAGTCGAGCGGGTCCACGGCGGGATAGATGCCGATCTCGGTGAGCCCGCGGGAGAGCACCGTGGTCGCGTCGAGGTGGGCGAAGGTCGTGGCCGGCGCGGGGTCGGTCAGGTCGTCGGCCGGCACGTAGATGGCCTGCACCGAGGTGATGGCGCCCTTCTTGGTCGAGGTGATCCGCTCTTGCAGCTCGCCCATCTCGTTGGCCAGGGTCGGCTGGTAGCCGACCGCGCTGGGGATGCGGCCGAGGAGCGCCGAGACCTCGGAACCGGCCTGGGTGAAGCGGAAGATGTTGTCGATGAAGAGGAGCATGTCGCGCCCCTCCTCGTCGCGGAAGTATTCGGCCATGGTCAGCGCGGAGAGCGCGACGCGGGCGCGCGCGCCGGGCGGCTCGTTCATCTGCCCGAACACCAGCACGCACTGGCTCTTCTGCGGCTCCTCGAGGTTGACGATCTTCGACTCGATGAACTCGGCGTAGAGGTCGTTGCCCTCGCGGGTGCGCTCGCCCACTCCCGCGAAGACGGAGAAGCCGCCGCGCGCCTTGGCCACGTTGTTGATCAACTCTTGTAGCAGGACGGTCTTGCCCACGCCCGCGCCGCCGAACAGCCCGATCTTGCCGCCGCGCGTGTAGGG
>DASWGQ010000195.1:0-21922 GCA_036393595.1 Myxococcales bacterium
GTTCCGCATGTCAAAGACCTTCTTCGGCATCCAGGTGGTGGTGAGGAACTTCGTCGCCGATCCGCTGCGGCCCCAGCTGCACGAGATCATCGCCCGATCGCCGAGCGAGCAGTCGCTGGCCGACAAGCGCGCCTTCTGGAAGAGGGTCGCGGCGGTGCTCAACGAGGCGGTGCCCGCGTTCGAGATGGGCTACTGGGACCTGGTCCGCGGCGATGGGGCGGAGGAGGAGTTCGAGTCGTGGTCCAGCGAGATCGAGGGCAGCCTGGCCACGGAGAAGGAGGAGCTCGGCGCCGCCGCGGACGAGGTGAGCCGGATCTCCGCCGAGAAGCGCTACATCATCGTCACTTTGATCTTCCTGGTGGAGGCCGGCAGCAACAGCGACCTTACCCTCGGGGAGCGCGGCGACGTGCCGAAGTCGGAGTACTGGACGCGCCTGACCTTCGGGCGGCTGATCGCCACCGTCCCGCTGCTCAACTTCGCCAACGTGGTGGCGGACGCGGTCTATCTGGCGCCGGGGAGCAACGAGGACGGTTTCTCGATGGAGGACGTCCACGGCGGCGGTTACGAGTACCTCAAGCTCCTCCTTTGAGACTGAGACGCCGGGGCCGGAAAAATTCCGGAATGACCGCGAATCGCGACCGGATAGCAAGTCCACGAAGAAGGATTGCGGAACTCGCAATGCGTTGAGTGCACGCCCTGCGTGTGGGAGAAGAGGTCGCTGCCGGAAATTTTTCCCCAAGACGCCCCGCCGCTCGAAAGAGCCGCGGGGCGTCGCCTTTTCCAGCCGCGATATCGACAAAACGATTGCACCACGGAGCACACGGAGCACACGGAGGTGGGTCGGTTTCAGGTCCCAAACCCAACCGTCTCCGTGCTCTCCGTGTGCTCCGTGGTGCAATCTTTTTGGCCGGCTCGCCTTTCATGAGGAGCTGGGTTGGGATTCGAGACGGGCGGCGCCGAGGCCGTTCGCGATCGCGGCGGCGATCAGGACCAGCGCGCCCCCGCCGAGCAGGTGCCAGCCGATCGGTTCGCCGAGGACCGCCGAACCCAGGCAGACGGCGAGCATGGTGTCGACCAGCGGGATCGCGCCGATGGCCGCGACCGGGATCCGGGGCAGCAGCCAGAAGAGCAGCAGGTAGGGGACCGCCGTCCCGAAGACGGCGAGGTACACGAGAGCCACGGCGGCCCGGGGCGTCCAGGTGGCGGAGCGCCCGCGCTCCAGCGTCCAGGAGAGCGCGACCAGCAGGGCGGCGCCCGCGAACACCTGCCCGAAGGTGAGCACCACGGGCGGGATCGCTTCGAAGCCCCGCCGGACCAGCACGTTCGCGAGCGCGACCAGGACCGCTGCGGCGACGATCAACGAGCCGCCCAGCGCCGCGCGGTTCCCGGCGCCGGCCCCCCGCAGCGCGGGAAGCTGCAGCACGGCGACTCCGGCGATCCCCAGCGCGGCGGCCAGGAGCTTGGCGGGCGAGAGCCGCTGCGCGGGAAGCAGGGCGCGGGCCAGCAGGAGCAGCCAGATGGGGAAGGTGGCGAAGAGCACCGCTGCCAGCCCCGACGCGACCCATTGCTGGGCGGCGAACAGCAAGGCGTAGGGGACGCCGATCTGGATCAACCCCACCGCGGCCACACGCAATGACGGGCGGCGGCCGACCCGGAGCAGCCCTGCGCGCACGGCGAACGGGACGAGCACCGCCGCCGCCAGCGTCATCCGCAGGGCGGCGAAGCGCAGCGGCGGGAGATCGCGCAGCCCGAGCTTGATGAACAACCACGTCGAGCCCCAGAGCACGCAGCAGGCGATCCAAGCGAGCCGGGCGCGGGCGTTCACGACCGGGCGGTGTACAGGCGCGCCGCGCGCCGGGCAAGGCAGACCCCGCGTTCGGATCGCGCTTCGCGCGAGCCCCGACTCTTCCCCGGGCGATTCGCGGGCCCGGGAAGCGTCCATCGTTGACCGCGCCCGCCCGATCCGGGTACTGCCGCTTTCGTGGCGCCGCGCATCCACGTCCTCGCCGAGACGCTCGCCAATCAGATCGCCGCCGGCGAGGTGGTCGAGCGGCCCGCCGCGGCGGTCAAGGAGCTGGTCGAGAACGCTCTCGACGCGGGCGCCCGCCGCGTCGAGGTCGACCTCCAGGACGGCGGCTGCCGCCTGGTGCGCGTGCGCGACGACGGCTCGGGGATGGGACGCGAGGACGCGCGGCTCAGCCTGCAGCGCCACGCGACCAGCAAGCTGCGCAGCAAGGACGAGCTCTTCGCCATCGCCACCTACGGCTTCCGCGGCGAGGCCCTGCCTTCGATCGCGGCGGTCTCTCGCTTCACCCTCCTCACCTGCGAGGCAGGGGCGGACGCGGGCACGCGCATCGAGGTCGAAGGCGGGCGGGTGCTCTCCGTCGAGGACGCCGGGTCCCCGCCGGGCACCACGGTCGAGGCCCGCGACCTGTTCTGGAACGTCCCCGCCCGCCGCAAGTTCTTGAAGCGCGCCGCCACCGAGCAGGCGCACGCGGTGGAGGCGGTGCTGCGGCTCGCGCTGCCCCGACCCGAGGTGGAGTTCACGGTCCGCGAGAGCGGGCGCATCCTCCTCCGCCTGCCGCCCGGCGACGCCGCCGCGGTGAAGGAGCAGCGGGCGGAGGAAGCATTGGGCCGCGAGGTGCGCGGCCGCCTGCTGCCCATCTCCGCCCAGGTGCGAGGCGTCCGGGCGCGCGGGCTGGCGGCCTCTCCCGCCATCGAGCGCTCCAACGCCTCTGCGGTGTGGCTCTTCGTCAACGGGCGGGCGGTGCGCGACCGCCAGCTCACCCACGCGGTGCTGCGTGCGTACGGCGAGGTGATGCCCCATGGCCGGTACCCGGCCGCGCTCGTCTTCCTCGAGGTCCCCGCGCGCGACGTGGACGTGAACGTCCACCCGGCCAAGGCGGAGGTCCGGCTCGCCGACGGGCGCGCGGCCCACGAGGCCATCACCGCCGCGCTCCGGTCCGTGCTCGCGTCCGGGGCGTGGCTTCCGCTCGACGGGACAGGCCAGGTCCCCCCCGCGCGCTCGTACGCGCTCTCCCCCGGAGGCGACCGCTCGATGCGAGTCGCGGAAGCGCTCCAGCGCTACGGCGAGCGCGCGCCGTACGAGAAGCCCGGCCGGCACGGCGACCCGCGTTTCGCCGCCGGCGCCGTCCGGCCGATGTCGGACCCTCCCGCTACCGTGCGAAGCGGTGGAGAAGGCGCCGGCGCCGCCGCCCCCTCCGGCGGGCAGGCCGCGCTGATCGCGCCGCAGCCGTACTTCGCCGGGCTTCGTTACCTGGGCCAGCTGCACCGGACCTATCTCGTCTGCGAAGGGCCGCGCGGGCTGGTGCTGATCGACCAGCACGCCGCCCACGAGCGGATGAACTACCAGCGCCTGCGGCGGGCGGCGGCCGAGCGGCGCGCGCACGTCCAGCCGCTGCTCGTCCCCGTCCTGCTCCGCCTCTCGCCGGCCGCCGCGTCGCGCATCGCCGAAGGCGCGGCCGACCTGGCCGCCATCGGCGTCGAGGTCGAGCCGTTCGGCGGAGGGTCCGCGGCGGTGAAGGCGCTGCCGGGGCCGCTCTCCAGCCTGCAGGAATCCGCCCTCGCGGCGCTCCTCGCCGACCTGGCCGAGGAGCTGTCCACCTCGGGCCGCGGCGAGTCGCTCGAGCGCCGCCGCGACGCGCTCCTCGCGCGAGCCGCCTGCCACGCCAGCGTCCGCGCTCACGACGCGCTGAGCGAGGGCGAGGCGCGCGCGCTGCTCGGCGCGCTCGACGCGACCGACTACGGCGCCCGCTGCGCCCACGGCCGGCCGGTGGTGGCGGAGTGGGCGGCGGCGGAGATCGAGAAGCGGTTCGGGCGCGACTACGAGTCGCACGCCCACGCCGCGCCGCCCGAGACGCTCTGAACGCTCGCGGCCGAACACGGCCCCTGGCCGCCGCGGCGTGAAAACCGCAGCGCCGCCGGATAGCGCGGCGACTGGAACGCCCGGCGGCTTGGCGGCCGGCCGCGCGCTGCGCACTTTCTCCCACCGTGGAGAACGCCGGCATGGCGCGGAAGCACCCGCGGCGGGCCGAAGCGCGTTATAGAAGCCGGAAGGCCAAGGAGCGAGGATGTACGTCGCCGTCGAGGGGATCGTCGAGACGTTGCGCGGGGTGCCGCCGCCCCGTTTCCAGCCGGGGCACATCTGCGGGCTGCTCCACGACCTGACCATCCGCCCCGAGACGTTGCAGCCCTTCCTCCATTTCGCTCCGCGCCGGTACACGCGGAACCTCATCTACCGCGACGACCTGTTCGAGCTGCTCGCGCTGTGCTGGGACGCGCACACCGAGAGCCCCATCCACAATCACTCCAACCAGCTCTGCTGGCTCGCCATCCAGCAGGGGGCGCTCCGCCTGGAGAACTTCCACTCCCTCGACGGCCCCGGGCCGGGCGACCGCATCCGGCTGGTGCCCAGCGGCGGCATCGACCAAGCGCCGGTGGGCTGCGTCGACCTGCAGCAGGGGGAAGACGCCATCCACCGCGTCTCCAACCCGTTCGACGAGCGCGCGGTCAGCCTGCACGTCTACTCGCGCCCGTACGATCTGTGCCTGGCCTACGACCTGGAGGCGCAGACCTCGCGCGAGATGCGCCTCATCTACCATTCCGCCGGCGGGCGGATCCTCCAGCCGGAGCAGCGCCAGTGAAGCGGCTCGCGCTCTGCGCCGCGCTGCTCGCCGCGTGCGCCACCGGCGGCGCGCGCAAGCAGGCCGCGGGCGGCGGCCCCGAGGGCACGGTCGAGGTCGACGACGTGCTCCACGGGGTGAAGTACACCCTGCCGCCCGCCCCGGAGGGCTGGCAGGTCGCGCACGAGGGCGCGGCGCACGTCTCGGGATCCGGCGTGCAGGTCGAGGTCGGCTCGTTCCCGCTGGCGGGCGCGGCGCAGCCGGCGAGCTGCCGGGACGCGGCGCAGAAGCGGCTCGCGACCCTGCAGCAGCGGACCGACGAGGCCGAACGGAAGCGGGCGCCCGACCTTCCCGCGCAGGCCGATGCGCCGCGGGACCAGTCGAACGGCGATTCGCCCACCGCGACCTGGAGCTTCACGCGCGGACCCTCGGCGGCGTCCGTCCGCAGCCGGTGGGGCTTCTTCGCGCGCGGAGCCGACTGCTTGATGCTGCAGGTCAGCGGCCCCCGCGGCGACGGATTCGCCGACCGCGTGTTCGACTCCGCCGCGCGCACCTTCAAGGTGCTCTCGCTGGCGCCCGAGCAGCAGCGCGAGGTGGACCTGCTCGCCGGGATGGGCTTCCTGGAGAGGCGCGAGCCCGCCGCCGCGCTGGATCGGTTCGAGGCGCTCGCGCGCCGCGAGCCCGGGTTCGCGAAGGCGCATTTCGGGGCGCTGATGGCCGCCTTCGAGCTCGGCCAGCAGGCCTACGCGCGCGGGCTGCCGCACGGGAGGGCCTCCCTGAAGGGCGACCGCGACCTCACTCCCGAGCAGCGCCAGCTCGCTTTGCGCGCCGTCGGCGTGATGCAGCTGGCCGAGAACGAGGTGAAGGACGCCTCGGAGACGCTGGCGGAGCTGGTGGTCCGCGCGCCGGACCTGGCCGAGGCCCAGTACAACTACGCTTGCGCCCTGGCCCGCCTGGGTGACCGCAGGCAGGCGTTGGACCACCTCCGCCTCGCCATCCAGCTCGACGGCGACCTCGTCACCCACGCCCGCGTCGACACGGACCTCGAGTCCCTCCGCGCCACCCCCGAATTCCAAGACCTGACCCGCCAGCCCCAAAGCGCGCGATAAGGACTACCTGCGTTTCACGCAGAGCGCGCCGAGATCGCGGAGCGCGCGGAGAACTACTTCTTTTTGAACCCAAACTCGGCGCGCTCCCCTTTTCTCCGCGCGCTCCGCGTGAAACGATTTAGTCCCCCTCTTTGGCGGCGCGGGCGATGGCGGCGCCGATGGTGTCGGCCGAGTCGAGCTTCTCGGCGGCTTCCTCGAGGGCGGCGCGGGTGGCCTCGGGAGAGGGTTCCGCGGGTGCGTGGCGGAGGGCCTCGGCGTGGGCGAAGAGCAGATCGAGATCGAGGTCCAGCTCCGTCGCGCGACGGACCAGCCCGGCTGCGTCCTCCGCCTGCCGCCGCTCGGCTTCCTCCACCGCGCGCTGGAAGTCGAGGTCGAACTCCACCTCCAGCGCGTCCGGGTCCACTCCCGGCCAGCGGTTCGCGCACTCGAGGCGAGCCACCTCCGGCGTCATCTCGATCGGATCGCCCACGTAGGCCCAGTGGTCGTCGGTGGGGAACGGCGACCCCTCCACGACCAGCACGAGCCGCTCGGCCATCGGCTCGAAATAGAAGCCCGTCTCCGGCGCGCGCGCCATCTGGCCAGACCGTATCCCATCACTCCGCGGCGTGAAAAGCGCAGCGCCGCCCTATCGGCCGCGACTGGGCCGCGGGCGGAAAATTTAGCGCCCGCGGCCCAGCCGGTATGTTACCCGCGCCCCGCCCTCCGGAGGAAGCGATGCGCCTGCGCACTGCCGCCTGCGTCCTGCTCGCCGCCGCGCCCGCCCTGGCCGGCGTGCCCGGCAAGGGCGACGGCACCATCACGCTCCTGGGAGGGCTGCGCGCCATCCCCGGCGGCGAGTACCAGTCCGAAACCGGCGCCAAGCACGGCCTGTGGCATCCCGGCTTCCTGCTCGGCCTCGGCTTCCAGCTCGACGACGAGCTGCACGGAGGCATCCAGCTGGGCTACGGCCTCGACCAGTACGGCGAGGGCGCCGGCGCGCTCAAGATCCGCAGCTTCCAGATCCTGCTCGAGCTCGATACGGCCCTCGCCCAGGGCAGCTGGTACACCGTCTACGCGGGGGGCGGGCTCGGCTACTCGCTGAACACCATCTCGCGCGCCGCCGGCGACCTCGAGGCCAATTCGGCGGTGGGCTTCGTGTCGCTGGGCTTCCGCTTCCGGATCTCCGACCACGTCGGTGGCGTGATCGAGGAGCGCTACAGCATCTCGTCCGCGGCCGCCGACCCCAGCGCCACGAACACGGTCAACATGGGCGGCAACCTGCTCACCGCCGGGATCATCTTCCACTTCTTCTCCCCCCAGGACAAAGGACACCCGACCGCTCCGGGAGGGTGACCGGGCCATGCGGCGATTGTCCCACCTCCGTCCCGCCAGGCGCCCGATCGAAAAGGATGCGGGAAACCGGGCGCCCTGCGGTATGCTTCCCAACCCACCGGCCGTCGTCCCTTTCAGCAGAGCGAGCCAAGGAATGCCGATGAGCGAAGAGATCACCGCCCCCCGTTCCGTGCCCCCCGTGGTCGAGCACCAGTCCGCCGGGGAGCGCGATCTCTCGGACCTCCGCCGCGAGGTGATCGAGTCCCGCAACCTGGTGATCAAGACCGACAACCTGCTCAAGAACCTGCACGCCGAGCTCAAGCACATGGGCCGCAAGCAGGAGCAGTTCGAGAAGCGGCACATGGCGACGAGCGTGGCGGCGTACATCCTCTTCGCCGCGATCGCGACCCTCGGAGCCTTCACCTTCGCCCGCAGCGAGATCCGCGGCGCGCGCGAGGAAGCGGCGGCGAACGAGGGCAAGGTGAAGCAGCTCACGCAGGAGGTCGACACCTTGCGCCGGGGCGATGCCTCGCGCCGCGAGGCGAGCGAGAAGGCCGCCCGCGCATACGATCTGCTCGGCTCGGAGAAGGAAGGACCGGGGCAGACGCTGGCGATGGACCAGGCCCTCCACCTCGATCGGCAGCTCATCTCGCGCCTGGAGGCCAAGGCGCTCGACGACCGCGCGGTGGGCATGAAGGCGAAGATGGCGCAGGGCGCCCTCGAGCGGGGCAATGCCGCTTTCCGCCGCAACGACTGGGCCGGCGCGGC
The DNA here is from genome assembly GCA_036393595.1 of Myxococcales bacterium. Taxonomy (GTDB): domain Bacteria; phylum Myxococcota; class Myxococcia; order Myxococcales; family 40CM-4-68-19; genus VBKO01. The sequence goes on from DASWGQ010000195.1 coordinate 7,832, forward strand.
GCAGGAATTGACCCGGTACATCGAGCTCGAGCCGCGCGTCGAGGAGAGCATGGTCTGGTTCCGCCTCGGCAACGCGCTCACCCAGGCGAAGGAGCACCAGCGCGCCATCCCCGCCCTGGAGAACTTCATCAAGAACGCCGGCGGCACCAAGACCGCGCAGTACGCCGGGTACCTGCTCGGCACCGATTACGAGGAGACGGGCAACGCGGAGAAGGCCCGCCAGTCGTACGAGCGCGCCCTCGGGCTGTACCCCAGCAGCGAGTTCTCCGCGCTCATCCGCGGCCGTCTGAAGCGGCTCGCCTCGCACCAGGCCGCGGCGCAACCCACGGCTCCCGCCGCCGCGGCGCAGGCCGTGAATCCGAAGCCCTGACCGCGGGCGTCAGCGGGCCTTGAGGCCCAAGAGCTTGCGCGCCTGCGCGAGCGCGTCCTTCACTTGGCGCGCTTCGGCGGACGCGCTCTCGCCGCTGCGCGACAGGTCGCGCCGCAGCTCCTCGAGGCCGTCCAGCGCCGCCGCCAGCTGCCGCAGGGCGGGGTCTGGGTCGTCGTCGAGCTTGCAGCGCGCGCTGACCCGCGCCACCTCGTCCTCCCAGCGGCGCGTCCACAGGTCCCACTCGCGCGCCAGCGAGCCTCCCTCGAGGCCGCCCGGGGCAGGTTGCACCGCGCGCGCCGAGAGCTGCGCGTAGAGCCTGTCCACGTCCTCCAGACAGGCGGTGGCCGACGCTTGGGGCACGGCGGGCGGCGCGTGGCCGTACAGGTCCGAGGCCACCGAGCGCACCAGGAGGAAGAAGAGAGCGGCGCAGAACACGCCGAACAAGGCGTAGAGCGCGATCCGGTAGGTCCGCAGGGTCGGGTCGCGCGCCGGCACGCTCCGTCTCTAAACGTTGCGCCCGCGCCGTTCAAGCCCGTTCAGGGTGGCTGGTCGGTGGGAGTCGGCACGTCGGGCAGCACGGCCTGGTACTGGCCGGAGGCGTTGGTGAGGCCGCTCCCGATGAGCACCGATCGCGAGCCACTCGAGTCGAGCGCGAAGAAGTCCACGGTCGCGCCCACCACCGCAGTCTGCGAAGCCGCCCGGCTGACGGTCCCCACGACCGTGAGAGGCGCCGAGAGCTGCAGGGTCGGGAACTGGGTCGCCTGCCCGGCGCCGCCCAGCTCGACTGAGACGATCTTGCGCGGTAGCCCGGTCGCGGAGGGCGGCTGGACCTCCAGTAGGTAGTGTCCCCGGTCGCCCACGATCGTGAACGACCCCGCGGCGTCGGTCGACGTCGCGCGCGCCGTGCGCGCCCCGACGAGCTGGTCCGGAAGACGCAAGGCGTTGATCTGGTAGCCCGCCCCGACCCGCTGGCCATCAGGACGGATCACCACGCCTTGTCCCTGCGACTTGTCGGGACAGACGACCGTCAGCGGCGCCGACGCCGGCAGCGTCACCGTGATCTCGTCGGAGACGCCGGGAAGCGCGGGGTCGATATCGGGCACCGCCTGCAGTGCGTACTGCCCCGCGCGGACGGTCATCGAGAACGCGCCGGTCGCATCGGTCGTCATCTGACGCGAAATCACCCAGCCGGTCGGGTCCAGGCCGAGCGCCAGCACCCGGGCCGCCGCGACCGGCTGCTGCCGGACGTCGAGCACCGTGCCGGCCAGGGTCGCCGAGGGCGGGAGCGCGCCGAGGTCGATGGTCGGCGTGGTGCTCGTGGACGGTCCCTGGAGGTGGAACGCGGGGATGGCAGGGTCGGTTGCGACGGCGTCCGGACGGGGCCCGATCTGGAGGAAGTAGGACGGTGGTCCGGGGGGCAACTGCAGGTTGAAGAAGCCGGCCGCGTCGGTGGTGGCCGCGACGGACAGCGGCTGACCGCTCGCATCGACGGCCGCGACCCGCGCCCGGGCCAGCGCCGACGAGCCGACGGCGACGTTTCCGGCGACCTGCGCGAGCTGGCCTGGCGCGGGGAGGACGATGGGCAGGCCGGTCACGGTGGAGGTCAGCGGGGAGGCGGGCGGCGCTGGCCGGAACGGCGGCGCGGGCACGGGCGGGACCACCAGCACGGTCCAGGTCGACGTTGCGAAGGAGAGCGAGAACGCGCCCGAGGCATCCGTCTGGGCCACGAGGCTAGCGGCGCGGTCGCCAATGGCCGGCGTGGAGTCGGTCAGCACCACGCCCGCGTCGGGCACCGGCGTGGTCGCGCCCGGCTGGCCGTCCACCGCCTGCACCACGGTGCCCGAGGCGGAGAGGAGCGGCTGCATCTGGAAGTCGACCAGCACGGACTGCCGGAGGTCGATGCCCGCCTTCTGCAGCACGCCCAGCTGCTGGTCCGCTGGCGCGCGCACCTCGGCCATCACCAGCGACAGCTGCGACGAGCTGCCGCGGCACTCGCCCAGGAAGCACACCGAGTCGCTCGAGCATTGCGCGCTCGAGCTGCAGGGCAGGGCGGCTCCGCTCAGCCGCGCGTCGCGGATGTTGCAGGCCGCGCCCGCCGCCGCGGCGAGCAGCAGGCAGCCGGCGGCGCGGGCCCTCACGGGCAGCTCTTCACCTGGGGTGGCAGCTGCTGGTCGCTGCAGCTCTGGCGCGCCGGGTTGGGCGCGAGCACCTGCACCACGAACTTGAACGTCGAGGACTCGAAGTTCGGCAGCATCGCGCGCTGCGGGGGAAAGACCGTGGTGGGCGCGAAACCGGCGGCCTCGCCGATCACCAGCTCGACGACGTGCAGGCCCGGTCCACGAAGCTTGCTCGAATCGAACGGCGGAAGCGACAGGGGGCGCGTGGTGTCGGAGGACTCGAACGATCCCCTCAGCGTGAAGCGGTCGTTCACCTGCGAGCTGGGGACGTTCACGTCGTAGTCGACGAAGACCCGGACCTCGACGTCTACCGTGGGGTCGTCTGCGATGATGGCCGGGATGCTCACGGGGAGCTCGCAGTGGCAGGGAGGGCTCACGTCGGCCTGCTCCTGCGGATCGAGCGTCAGGAACGGCTGGAGCAGGTAGTCAGGCAGCTTGGTCAGGTCCACGCGCGGGATGGTGTGCGGGCGCGTGTTCGCTGGATCGACCGACTGCGGCATCAGGCATCCCTGGGCGAGGACGACGAGGAGGGCCGCGGACGCACACACGCCCGCGAATCTTCTTGGAGCAAGCAGCGAGCCAGGACGGATCATCGCGGAATCCAATGACTTGCGTGACGTGCGCGCGCTCGGGCGCCACGCCGGCGCGACACGGATGTCATCCTTCCGAGTCCAGGGGGTCGGGTGGGAGCGCCTCTCCGCGCCTCTCCGCCTCCATCCGCTCCAGGTGGCGGAAGATGGTGCGCGGATCGACCCCGAGGTCCTTGGCCGTCTTGGTCCGGTTGCCGCCGTTCCGCTCCAGCACCTCGTTGATGTAACGCTTCTGCCACTCGTCGCGCGCCTGAGCGAGCGGCAGGATGGGATCCAGCTGCTCGGCCCGCAGCTCCAGGTCGTCGGGCGTGATGAGCGGCTTGTCGGCCAGCACCACCGCCTTCTTGATGCGGTTCTCCAGCTGCCGGATGTTGCCGGGCCAGCGGTAGCGCTTGATCGCGACCAGCGCCTGGTTCCCGAACCCCTTCACCTTGCTGCCCAGCTCGCGGGTGGCGCGCGAGAGGAAGTACTTGGCGAGCATCACCGCGTCTTCGCCGCGCTCGCGCAGGGGCGGCAAGTGAAGGTGGACCACGTTCACCCGGTAGAAGAGGTCCTCGCGGAAGCGCCCCGCCTTCATCTCCTGGTCGAGGTCCTTGTTGGTCGCGGAGACGATGCGGATGTCGACCGGCTCGGGACGGTTCTCGCCGACCCGAGTCACCTGCCGGTCCTGCAGCGCGCGCAAGAGCTTCACTTGCAGGGCATGCGGCATCTCGCCGATCTCGTCGAGGAAAAGCGTGCCGCCGCTGGCGGCCTGGAACTTCCCCGGCCTGGCGGCGATCGCGCCGGTGAAGGCGCCCTTGGCGTGTCCGAACAGCTCGCTCTCCAGGAGGTTCTCGGGGATCGCGCCGCAGTTGATGGCGATGAATGGCCCCGCCTTGCGCGGCGAGCGCCGGTGCAGCTCGCGCGCGATCAGCTCCTTGCCGGTGCCCGACTCCCCGGTGACGAGCACGTCGATGTTGGCGCCCGCCACCTTGTCGACCTTCCGGAAGATGTCCCGCATCGCGTCGCAGGCGCCGATGATGTCGCCGTAGGCCTGCTCCTCGAGGCGGCTCTCCAGCTCCCGCTGACGCGTGCGCAGCTCGTCGAGCTCGAGCGCCCGCTCGAGCAGGAGCGCAGCGGTGGCGCAGAAGGAGGTCATCAAGAGCAGCTCGCGCTCGGTGAACAGGTTGGCGATGCGGTCGTTGCCCACGTACACCGCGCCGAACAGCTCGCCGCGGCGGATGAGCGGCACGCACAGTACGCTGGAGAGCTTGAGGTTCACCACGCTGGCGCTGGCGTTGAACTGCGCGTCGTTCAGCGCGTCGCTGACGATCACCGGCTGGCGGGTCTGCAGCACCCGCTCGACGATGGAATCCGAGAGCCGCTCCACCGCGTTCTGGATGTCCTGCCGCTGGAAGTTGCGCGCTACCTCGACGCGCGGGGCGCCGTCCTCCACCACGATCAGGAACCCCTTGTCGGCCTGGACGACCTCGACGATGGCGTCGAGGAGGCTGGAGAGCGCCGCGCCGGTGCCGGGCTCCCGCGCCAGCGACTGCGTGAACTCGGCGAGCCGCTGGACGGCGAGCGTCGCCGCGTCGACGCGCTGGGCAGGGGGCGGAGCCGCAGCGGCGGCGCGGTCGGCGGACTGGAACACCAGGCGCGTGCGCCCCAGCTGCAGCGTGTCGCCGTCGCTCAGGTGCGCGCGCTCGCGTTTCTTCCCGTTGACGATCAGCGGCGCTCCCTCCAGCGCGGTGGCCATGTAGCTCGACCCGTCGAACTGGATGGCGACCACGCCGCGGACCTCGTCCACCCGGACGTCGCTGTCCGCGCCCGCGCCGACGGTGGTGAGCGCCTTGACCAGCGGGACCTGTGCAGGCGCCGCGCCGGCGAGATGGACGACGAGGGAGGCCATCAGCGCTCCTCGAAGGCGGCGACCCGCGGCAGGTGGAGCCAGATCGGGCTGGGTCCTGGCGGTGGGCGGCTGGTTGCGTCGCTCCGCGGAGGTTTGGGAGCCGGCGGCGCGGTGGCCGGGGGCGCGGCGGGCGCCGGCGTGGTGTTGCGAGGCCGCTCCACCGGTTCGGGGACCGGCATCACCGGCGAGGTGGTCGATCCCGGCGCGGGCCCGACCAGGAGCTGGTCCTTCACGATGGTGTGCGACTTGTAGTTGATTCCCGCGTGCACCGCGCCGAACGCCCAGAGCGAGTAGAAGGCGGCCGCGCCGACCCACTTCACGACCTGCAAGCGGTGCGCGATCAGGTAGTCGCCGTTCTGCGCGAACTTCTGGGTGTTCTGGTCGCGCAGCGTCTCGATGAGCAGCGCGCTGCCGGCGCTGGCGGCGCCGAAGATGACCTCCAGCGTCGCCAGCGTGTAGCCCAGGGTGCGGTCGCCGTTCTGCAGCTGCCCCAGCCCGAAGGGCAAGAGCGAGACCCAGAACTCGTGCTGCACGACGGTGCGCTCCACGTTCGGCTGGATCGAGCGCAGCCGGCGCTCGGCCTCCTCCTGCCGCCGCCGCTGCGCTTCCTCCTCGAACGCGCGCCGGCGCGCCTCCTTCTCCGCCCGCCTCTGCGCGCGCAGCGGCGCGATCTGCGGCTCCAGCTCCTTCTTCTCCCGCTCGAAGAACCCGATCACGCGCGGCGGCACGTAGAACGGATCCAGCTCGGTGTCGGGGTCGAGGAACAGCAGCTCCAGGAAGGCCCGGTGCGCCTCGACCTCGCGGGGCGGGTTCTGCAAGAGGAGCGCCTCGCCGAGCAGCGTGTAGGCCCGGGCGCGCAGCTCGGGCGTCTCGAAGCGTCCCACCTCGACCAGGCCGGCCAGCCGCTGGGACACCTTGGCGTAGTCGCCGTACTCGAAGTCGCGCTGGGCGAGACGTACCTGCTCGGCGGCGGCGTCCTCGCTTTCGAGCTGCTGGCGTTCCGTCTGCTGCGCCGAGGCGGGTGCGGCCGCCGCGAGCGCGGCCGCGACGGCAAGGGCGCGCCTCACGGTTCACCGGCCATGTCGATCTCGTTCTCGCTGCCCGCGCGGAGCGTGCGCTGGATGGCCCTGTCGCCGACGGTGATGATGAACCGGTGGGTGGGTTCGGTCATGGCGATGCGCGCCGGCGTGGCGCGCAGGTCGCGCACCAATCCGAGCGGCGTCGGCGGGGTGTTCTCGTCCGAGTACCACACCTGCGCGTCCGGATCGCCGCCCACGATGCGCAGCTGGGCCGGGCGGGGAGCGCCCGTCTCCAGCGTGTAGCGCTGCCTCTCCGGCCGGACGTCGATCTGGGTGTTCAGGTCCGCGCAGCACTTGTGCTGGATGGTGACCCGGTGCGTCCCCGGCGCGAGCTGCGCGCGGATCATGAGATCTTGCCCCAGGTCGGCGTCGTCCACGATCACGCGCGCGGGCACCTTCTGGGCGAGCACGACGGGGAGCAGCTTGGCGGCCTCCGCCGCGGCGACGCGCTGCTCGCGGCGCGGGTTGACCGCCCGCGAGGCGGGAGCGGCGCCGGGTTTCGCGCCCGGGGTCGAGGCTGCCTTCGGGGTGGAGGGCGGGTCCGCGGGCGGTCCTGCGGCGGGAGGCGCGCGCGCAGCCGCCGCCGCGGTCAGCTCCCTCGCCCGCGCTTCCTGACGCTCCCGCTCCCCGCGCGCCGCCTGCACCCGATCGGCGAACCGGATCGCCGGCACCGAGACCAGCGCCGCGATCGCGCAGGCAGCCGCGCCGATCAGCGCGCGCCGGCCGAGCTTCAAGAGCCTCGCCCGCTGCCGGATGCGATCGACGCGGCCCTTCGCCTGCGCGTTCTGCGGGTCGAGCGCCAGCACCCGGCCGAACGCGGCCAGCGCCGCGCTGGTCCGCTTGCGCGACAGCTCCTCCTCGCCGCGCGAGAGACAGCGGGCGACCAGCCTGGCCCGCACGCGCGGTCCTTCCTCGCCCGGGGCCCGGACGAATCGGGCGAGCACCTCCAGCGGCTGCTCCACGCCGGCATCGGCGAGCAGCGCTTCCAGCTCCGCGCGCAGCTCCGCGGCGCTCTGGTACCGCCGCGCCGGATTCCGCTCGAGGCAGCGCGAGATGATCCTCGCCTGTCCGTCGCTCACCGCCGGCCGCACCGTGCGCGGGTCCTTCAGCTGGCCGTCGAGGATGGCGCGCAGGAGCGCCGCCGGGCTGGGGGCCTGGAAGGGCAGCTCGCCACACGAAAGCCAGTAGAGGATGGTGCCGAAGGAGAACAGGTCGCTGCGCGGGTCGGCCGGCTTGCCCTCGATGGTCTCGGGAGCGAGGTGCGCGGGGGATCCGAGGATGCTGCCCGTCATGGTGAGCTTCTCGCCCGGGTCGAGCAGGGCGGCGATTCCGAAGTCGGTCAGCTTCACCACTCCGTCCTCGCGGACCATCACGTTCTCGGGCTTCAGGTCGCGGTGCACCACGCTCGCCGCGTGCGCGTGCTCGAGCGCTTCGGCGATGGGGAGCAGGCAGGCCACCGCCAGCTCGGGCGGGTCGAACGGGGTGCGCTCGCCGAACTCGCGCAGCGTGCGGCCGCGGATGAACTCCGTGACCAGGTAGGACGGCTCGGCGGAGAGCCCGCTGAAGTCGTAGACGTCGAGGATGTGCGGGTGGTGCAGGCGGGCCACCGCCTGCGCCTCGCGGTCGAAGCGGCGCCGGATGTCCTCGCGCGCGTGCAGGTGCGCATGCAGGACCTTCACCGCGACGATGCGCCGCAGCTGGGTGTCGAAGCCGCGCCACACGACGGCCATCCCGCCCTGGCCGACCTGCTCATCCAGCCGGTACCGGCCAAGCTGCAACGACTCCCTCCCTCGGACGCCCATGTCGCGGTCGTCCTCCCGGGGCCCGTGCGAAACGCGCCGGAGCCGCAGGGCAAGCGGCCGTGTCGGCGCGGAATTTCGCGGGCGCCCGCGAGAGGGGCACGACAGCGCTGGCACTGTAGCGGTGCGGCGAGGACCGATCAAGCGCGCGTCGGCGCGCCCCGCCGGCCCGCGCGGATGCGCTCGAGCAACGCTTCCAGCATCTTCACCGGGTCGCGGGGCAGCGGCTGCGGCGCGCGCTCGCCCTCGAGCGGGGCGAAGCTCGCATGCGCCACCTTGTGGGATCGGGCCGCCGCCCGCGGCTGCGCGTGCGCCGAGGCCGGCGCCGGGAGCTGCTCGGCGGAACCGAGGTCGGCCCGCGCGCCGGGCGGAGCCAGCTCGCGCAGCTCCTCCAGCCGCTCGCGGAGCAGCTCGTTGTCCGGCGCCTCGGCCGCCGCGCGCTCGTAGCAGCGCAGCGCCTCCACGAACCGGCCGGCGCTGGCGTGCAGCTCGCCCTGCTCCGCGTCGGTGAGCGTCCCGGCGGCGGGCCTGGGCTCCGCCTCCTCCAGCTCCGGCCGGGGCCGATCCGAAAGCTCCGCCGGCTGCACCAGCGCGCGCACCGATTCCATCCGCTGGCGCACCCGCTCGTCGCCCGGGTCCCGGACGATCAGCTCCTCGAAGAGCCGCAGCGCCTCGAGCAGCTCGCCGCGGCGCACGGCGCGCTCGGCCCTCTGCTCCAGCTCGGCGGCGGACTCGGCCATTCGATCGATCTCAGGGCCTGAGTCCGGGTGGTGTCAACTTCCGGTGCGCGCCGGCTGCGGCAGCGCCGGCGCCCCGTGCGGCGCGGGCAGGAGGCCCTGTGCGCGGCTCTGCGTGGCGAGCTCCAGGAGCCCGTCGATCGCGCTCGGCCAACGAGGCACGAACCCCAGCGCGCGCAGGCGGCTGGTGTCGTAGTAGCGGTCGGCGGCGAGCTGCTCGAGCAGATCCGGCGTCAGCCGCGGGGGCGCGGCCGGCGGGCGCCCTTCCCACGCGCGCAGCCAGGCCCGCGCGAGTCGCTTGTTGAGACGGTTCCAGAAGACCCACGAGGGCGTGTGCCGCAGCACCCACAGACCGGCGCGGGCCGACGCCGGCGAGTAAGGCAGCCGCCCCGCCTCGCGGGCGCCGGCCGCCTGCAGCACCGCGCGCGCCAGCTCCTCCAGCGGGAGCGGGACGTCGTCGGCGACGTTGTACGCTCGCCCGAAGAGAGCCGGCAGGTGCTCGTGCTCGGCCAGGAGCAGGGCGGCGCGCGCGACGTCCTCGGCGTGGACGGCGTGCACCACCGGGCCCCGGCGCGGCAGCCAGAGCGCGCGATCCCGGTGGGCGGCGAGCGAGGCGACCACCAGCGCCGCGGCCAGGCCGCGCTGCTGCCGGGGGCCGTAGGTGAGGGCGGGGCGCAGCACCACCAGCTTGAGCCCGCGCGTGCGGCGCCAGAGGTACGCCTCGCGTTCCACCGCCCAGCGCGCGATCCCGTGCGCGTCGACGGGCCGCTTGGGATCGCCCTCCTCGCAGGGCAGGTTGCGGGGCCGCCCGTAGACCGTGCAGCTCGACAGGAGCAGCAGCGGCGCGCCCGCGGCCAGCGCGGCGGCCATGGAGGCGCGCGCCGACGCCAGCGCCTCCTCCTTGAGCCCCGCGCCGGGAAACGCGGCGTGCGCGACCAGCCCAGCGCCCTTCGCCAGCTCGGCCGCGAACAGCGCGCCCTCGGGGCTGCCGAGCTGCGCCTCGGACGGGGCGGCGCCCACCGCGCGGGCCTCGGACAGGTCGGCGCCCGGCCGATCGACCGCGCGCACCTCCCATCCGGCGCGCACGAACGCCTCGCACAGATGGGACCCGATGAGCCCCGCCGCCCCGGTGACCAGCACGACCTTCCGTTCCACGCCGGAGAGATTCCACGCGTTGCCGGCGGGTGCAACCGGCCTGGCTCGGCCGCACGGGTGGTTTCGCTCCCGACATCCACTCACCTTTTGTGCGGGGAATCTCCACCATTATCCTGATCGCAGAGGTTCCCCTTCCTTGGTCGACAGTCTGGATTCCATCCTGGTCGAGCGGTGCCCCGACCTGTTGGTCGTGCTCGATGCGGAGCTCAGGGTCGTGCGGGCGAGCGCGGGCCTGCGCGCGGCCGTCGCGCAGCTCGAGCCGGGGACGGAGTTCGCGCGGTCGCTCGACGAACCGTCCCGAGCGCGGTTCGAGCAGGCGATGGGCCTGGAGCGCGACGCGACCCAGGCCTTCTCGCTGGAGCTGACCCACCGGGGCCGCGACCGTCTGGTCCCCGCGACCTACCGGTTCTTCGAGCTGGAGGGCCCGCTGGTGGCGGGCCTGGGGCGCGAGATCCCGGTCACCGAGGGGCTCGTCGACCAGGTCGAGGCGCTCAAGCGGCGGCACTCGGAGATGCTGGCGCAGCTCGCGGCGATGACCGGGAGGCTGCGCGAGCTGGCGCGGAACGACCCGCTCACCGGGCTCTTCAACCGGCGCGCGTTCCTCGACCAGGGCGACAACGAGTGGGTGCGCCACCGCCGGCACGGGCATCCGCTGGCCTGCGCCGCGCTGGACGTGGACGGGTTCAAGCACATCAACGACAACTTCGGCCATGCGGCCGGAGACGCCTTGCTGCAGCACATCGGCACGCTGCTGCGGGCGACCCTGCGCGCGAGCGACCTGCCGGCCCGCATCGGCGGGGACGAGTTCGTCGCGCTGATGCCGGACACCTCGGTGGACGGGGCGGTGATCACCTCCGAGCGCCTGCTGGGACGCCTCGCCCAGCACCCGCTGCAGGTGCTCGACCAAAGCCTCAGCGCGACGGTCTCGATCGGCGTGGCCAGCGCGGAAGGCTGCTCCTCGCTCGAGGAGCTCCTCGCCCGCGCCGACGCCACCCTCTACCGCGCCAAGAAGGAAGGCAAATCCCGCGTCTGCCGCTCCTAGCACCGCGGCCAACGCCAGTTGGCCGCGGAATCTCCAAGAGAGCGCAAAGCGAACAAGTAAGGCGTAAGCAAACAAAAGGCCTCCCGGAGAGGGAGGCCTCTTGGAGCGGGTTGCCTGAGCGGCGATTCCGCGGCCAACTCCGTTGGCCGCGGTGTTCAGGCGCGGACGCCGGGTTGGGGAGTCTCGGCCGGAGGAGGCTGCGGGGCCTCCGGAGGAAGGGGATTCTTCGCCGCCTTCTCGAAGGGATCCTCTTCCAGCGCCGACTTGAGGACGTCGTCCATCGAGTGGGCGAAGACGAACTCCATCTCCTTCTTCGCCTGCTCCGGGACGTCCTGCAGGTCCTTCTTGTTGCGCTCCGGCAGGATGATCCGCTTGATGCCCGCCCGGTGCGCCGCCAGCACCTTCTCCTTGATGCCGCCCACCGGCAGCACCAGGCCGCGCAGCGTGGCCTCGCCGGTCATCGCCACGTCGCCGCGGACCCGGATCCCGGTCAGGAGCGAGGTCAGCGCCGTGAAGATGGTCACGCCCGCCGACGGCCCGTCCTTGGGAATCGCGCCCGCCGGGAAGTGGATGTGGAGGTCCTGCTTCTCCAGGAAGCGCGGGTCGATGCCCAGCTTCAGCGCCTTGTTGCGCGTGTAGCTGAGCGCCGCCTGGCAGGACTCCTTCATCACGTCGCCGAGCTGGCCGGTCAGCGTGATGCCGCCCTTGCCCTGCATCTTGGTCGCCTCGATGAAGAGGAGGTCGCCGCCCGCGGCCGTCCAGGCGAGGCCCGTCGCCACGCCGGGGAGCTCGGTGCGCTCCGCCGTCTCGGACCAGAACTTCTCCGGCCCCAGGATGATCTCCAGCTCCTCCGGCGTGATCACCCGCTTGGCGCTGGAGCCCTTGGCCACGTCGACCGCCACCGCGCGGCAGACGTCGGCGATGGTGCGCTCCAGGTTGCGAACGCCGGCCTCACGCGTGTAGCTGGCGGTGATCTTGGTCAGCGCCGCGTCGGACAGCTCGAGGTTGTCCACCGACAGGCCGTGCTCCCTCACCTGCTTGGGGATGAGGTGGTTCTTGGCGATGTGGATCTTCTCCTCGAACGTGTAGCCGGGCAGCTCGATGACCTCCATGCGGTCGCGCAGGGGCGGCGGGATGGGGTCGAGCTGGTTGGCGGTGGCGATGAACATGATCTTCGAGAGGTCGTACGGCACGTCGAGGTAGTGATCGGAGAAGCTGTTGTTCTGCTCCGGATCGAGCACCTCGAGGAGCGCCGCGCTGGGGTCGCCGCGGAAGTCGGCGCCCAGCTTGTCGATCTCGTCGAGCATCATCACCGGGTTGATGGTCCCGGCCTTCTTCATCGACTGGAGGATGCGGCCCGGGAGGGCGCCCACGTAGGTGCGCCGGTGGCCGCGGATCTCCGCCTCGTCGCGCACGCCGCCCAGCGAGAGCCGGACGAACTTGCGCCCCGTGGACTTGGCGATGCTCTGCCCGAGCGACGTCTTGCCGACGCCCGGCGGACCGACCAGGCAGAGGATGGGCCCCTTCATGTCGTTCTTCAGCTTGCGCACGGCCAGGTACTCGAGGATGCGCTTCTTCACCTTGTCCAGCGAGTAGTGGTCGCGGTTGAGCTGGTCGCGGGCGTTCTCGACGTCGAGGTTGTCGTCCGTCTTCTTCGACCAGGGCAGGTCGGCGATCCACTCCAGGTAGGTGCGCGCGACGGTGTACTCGGACGAGGCGGTGGGGATGCTCTTGAGCCGGTTCAGCTCCTTGTTGGCGACCTTCTCCACGTCGGGCGGCAGGCCGAGCTTCTTGATGCGCTCGCCCAGTTCGTCCAGCTCCTCCTCCTCCTCGCCCAGCTCGCCCAGCTCCTCCTTGATCGCCTTGAGCTGCTGGCGCAGGTAGTACTCGCGCTGGGTCTTGGACATCTCGCCCTTGACCTGCGAGTCGATCTTCGAGCTGAGCTTGAGGATCTCGCGCTTGCGGTTGAGCAGCTCGAGGACGAGCTTCATCCGCTCCTTCAAGTCGACCGTCTCGAGGACCTGCTGCTTCTCCTCGATGGGCACGTCGACGTTGGCGGCGATGAGGTCGGCGAGGTGGCCGGGCTGGGTGATGCTCTCCACCAGCTCGGTGGCGGCGGCCGGCAGCTCGGGCATCATCTCGATGACCTCGCGGGCCAGCTTCTTGAGGTTGATCCCGAGGGCCTCGACCTCCACTTCCTCCTGCGGCGTCTTGTCCTCGACCGGCTCGATGCGCGCCTTGAGGTAGGGGTGCTCCTGCACCAGCTCGACCACGCGGAAGCGCGCGAGCCCCTGCACCACGAGCGAGTAGTTGTCCTCGCCCATCTTCAGCAGCTTCACGATGCGCGCGACGGTCCCCATCGAGTGCAGGTCCGCGGCGCCCGGGTCCTCCTCCTCCGCCTTGCGCTGGGTGACGACGCCGATCACCTGATCGTCGCGGACCGCGTCCTTGATCAGTGCGATGGTCTTCTGGCGTCCGACCGCCAGCGGCAACACGCCGCCCGGGAAGAACACGCTATTGCGCAAGGGCAGGATGGGCAGGACCTGCGGGATGTCTTCTTTGTTGATGAGGCCCGGCGCTGCCGGGGTAACGACCTTTCCCTTCTCCGACATCGCTAGGTCCCTCCGTAGGTGGGCAAAATCATTCTCCGTGTTTAACGGCGAACGCCCAATGTAGCCACCCGACACACCCTGGCAAATGCTTTGCAACCCCTGGCGGCCGGGCGTGCCATCGCAACCTTGACGGGCCTCCTCACCATCTCCAGCTTGCCCCCGCAAGTAGCCGCCCCTCGGGAGGGACGACGCCAGATGCGCGTCAGGATAGTTGTACCCTTTCTCACGCTGCTCGTCGCGGGAACGTCCTGCCAGAGCTACGTCGCGGTCCCCGTGCAGCCGGCGACACTCGTCGCCGTCGCCCAGCACAACCAGGTCAAGGTGGCAACCAAGGCCGACATCCTCTTCGTCGTCGACGACTCCCTTTCGATGTCCGGCAAGCAGGATCGGCTCGCCCAGGCGCTGGCCGGCTTCACCGCGCAGCTCGACGCGCTCCAGCCGCCGGTGGACTACCAGGTGGCAGTGGTGACCACCTCCATTTTCGAGCGTTTCGGCGGGTGCGGGCCCGACGGCGACGCGAAGGCCGCCGCGCAATGCGACAGCGACTGGGGCGCGCCCGGCTACGTGTGCAAGGCCGCCGCGTGCCTGCGCAGCTTCCCGGCCGAGGCGGGCAAGCTCCGGGTCGCGCCCGGCAATCCG
>DASWGQ010000196.1:0-7528 GCA_036393595.1 Myxococcales bacterium
ATACGGCGGCGACTACTCGACCGCTTCGACGATGCTCTCGAACAGCCTGCGCCCGTCCTCGCCGCCGAGCACGCCCTCGCTGAGCCGCTCCGGGTGCGGCATCATGCCGATCACGTTGCCGCGCGCGTTGGAGATGCCGGCGATGTCGCCGAGCGAGCCGTTCGGGTTCGCGCCCGGCGCGCCGCGCGCTCCGTGAGGGTCGCAATAGCGGAAGGCGATCTGGCCTTCGCCCTCCAGCCGCTTCAGCCCTTCCGGATCGATGTAGTAGTTGCCGTCGCCGTGGCCGATGGGCACGCGGATGACCTCGCCCCGGGCGTACTTGCGCGTCCAGGGCGTCATCGCGTTCTCCACCTTGAGGTGCACGTCCCGGCAGACGTACTTCAAGGAGTCGTTGCGCCGCACCGCCCCCGGGAGCATCCCCGCCTCGAGCAGGATCTGGAAGCCGTTGCAGATGCCCACCACGTGGCCGCCCCGCCGGGCGAACTTGCGCACCTCCTCCATCACCGGGGAGAAGCGGGCGATGGCTCCGGTGCGCAGGTAGTCGCCGTAGGAGAAGCCGCCGGGGAGCACCACCACGTCCGCGCCGCGCAGGTCGCGGTCCTTGTGCCAGATGTATCGCGCGGCGCGCCCCAGCACGTGCTTGGCGACGTGGTAGACGTCGTGGTCGCAGTTCGAGCCGGGGAAGATGACCACGGCGAAGAGCATCAGGCCGGCTCCTCGATTCGGTACTCCTCGATGACCGTGTTGGCGAGGAGCTTCTCGCACATGGAGGTCAGGCGGTCCCGGGCGCGGCGGGCGTCCTTCTCGTCGAGGTCCAGCTCGATGATCTTCCCGAGCCTGACCCCCTGGACCTCGCCGAACCCCAGCGAAGCGAGGGCCCGTCCCACCGCCTGGCCCTGCGGGTCGAGCACCGAGCGCTTCAGGGTGACCACCACGCGCGCTTTCATGGGGGCGGGACAATAAGGGTGCGGCGGCGACCTTTCAACTGCCGCGGGGTGATACGCTTGCAGGCAGGGCATGATCGAGCTGGTGGCAGCGGGCGCCGCGCTCGCGTCCCGCGCGCTCCTTCAGGCGGCGGACGCGGCGCTGATCGCTGTGGGCGAGGACGAGCTGCGCGAGGCGCAGGGGCCGCCGAGGCGCGTCCGCTGGGTCCTCTCCATGAAGCGCAACCCCGAGCCCACCGCGGCGGCGCTGCGGGCCGCGGCGAGCGGGCTTCTGGCCTTCGCAGCGGTGGCTTGCGCCATCTGGGTGAACGGCGTGCTGGCCCGGGCGGGCATCGCGCGCGCCTCCATGTCGCGCGCCACCCTGCAGCTCGTCGCCGGCCTCCTGGCCGGCATCCTGGCGCTGGTGCTCGATCTCGCGCCGCGGTCGCTGGCGGCGGCGAACCCGCTGCGCTGGAGCCTGGCGCTCGCCGGCCCAACGTACCTGGTCTGCGCGCTCTTCAAGCCGCCCATGCGGCTGATGCTGCGCCTGTTCGACGCGCTGCTCCTGCGGCAGGGCACGACGGCCCGGTACACGCCGCCACCTCCTCCCCTGGAGGAGATCGAGAAGATCCTCTCCGGCGAGTCGCGCGGCGGCGAGAAGCGCGCGCCCTCGGCCGAGCTGGTGCGTGGACTGTTCAACTTCGCGGACCGCACCGCGAAGGAGGTGATGGTCCCTCGGACACACGTCGTCGGCGTCCCCATCGACGCCACTCCGGAGCAAGTCATCGACCTGCTCTCCGAGGAGGGTCACACGCGGATGCCCGTCTACGAGGGCGATCTCGACCGCATCCGGGGCGTGCTGCACACCAAAGACGTGATCCCGCTGCTCGCCAATCCCGAGCTGATCGTCTTGCAGGACCTGCTCCGGCCGCCGCTGTGGGTGCCGTGGACCAAGAGCGTGGACGAGATGCTGCGCGAGATGCAGCAGAAGCGCAGCCACCTGGCGCTCGTCGCCGACGAGTACGGCGGCTTCGCCGGCATCGTCTCGCTCGAGGACATCCTGGAGGAGATCGTCGGCGAGATCCGCGACGAGCACGACACGGAGGTGGCGGTGTCGCCGCTGGGCTCCGACGGCACGGTCCTGGTGCGCGGAGAGGCGCGTATCGACGAGGTGAACCAGGTGCTCGGCGCGCAGCTCCCCCGGGACGGCGACTTCGAGACGCTGGCCGGCCTGCTCAACGCCTGCGCCGGGGCGATCCCGCAATCGGGCGACCGGTTCTACGTCGGCGGGCTGGAGCTGACGGTCGCGCAGCGGGACGACCGCCGCGTCCGCCTCGTCCGCGTCGCGCGCGCACAGTCCCAGCCCCCGCCCGTGCGGGCGCGATAATCAGGGTTCTGCGTTCATTTGGGAACCCGTTCAAGGCGGATCCCACCCCGGTTTCTGAGCGCCGTCCATCCGTGCTCCCCGGGATGCGTTCTAGACCACGACTCCGGCGGCGGCGAGCATCTCCTTCACCATGGGTGCGGTCTGCTCGAGCATCGCGATGGTGGAGGGCAGCAGGTCGGCGATGACCTTCTGCGCCCGCAGCGTATAGGTGAACGAGAGGGTCCGCAGGGTCCAGGTGTTGAGCTGCGCTAGAGCGGAGGCGGTGCCCGTCTCGTTCTTGGCGCGCTCCTCTTCTTCCTGCGCCAGCTCGCCCTCGGCTGCGCGGAACAGCTCAGCCTCGCGCAAGCCGTAATCGGTGTGCACTACCGCCAGGACGCCGGCCGCGAAGAGCCGGCGGTGGCTCTCCACGTGCGTGCGCGCCAGCCGTTTCGCCAGCTCGCGGGCCTGCGCGTCGGACAGCTGCGGATCCAGGCCCCATGACCCCGTGCCGTCGTCGCTCCTGGCGCGGAACACCACCACGCTGGGCGGCGATCCGGCAGCCTTCACCCGCAGGTAGAGCGCGTCGTCCAGCGCGCCGGGCCGGGTCTCCCTGCGGAGCCGGGCCAGGCGCTCCTGCCCGAGCACCAGGTGCGCGCGGGGCGTGACCACCAGGGCAATCCGCGGCCCGTTCTTCGTCTGGATCGAGATCTCCTCGAATCCCAGCTGGGCCATCGCCCGCAAAGCGTATGCGAGGACTCGAGGAAGCGCGAAAAACCGGCACGGCCGGGCTCAGCCGAGGACCAGGGAGTACGCGTCGAGCAGCACCTCGGGGAGGTGGAGGTCGCCCTCCGGAGCGCGCACGTATCCGCGATCCATGTAGAGCCTCGCCACCCCTTCGTTGCCGCGGCGGACGTGCAGGCAGACGTACTTCGCGCCCATCTGCCGGGCCCGGAGCTCGGCTTCGTCGAGCAGCGGCTTCGACAGGCGACGGCCTTGCGCCGCCGGGTCGATCGCCAGGTGCCGCAGGTCGCACGCCTCGGGCAACCACGCCTCGCTCGCCGGCGCGCCCGGCCGCCAGACCGCCACCGTGCCGACCACTCTCCCCTCCAGCTCCGCGACCAGGACCAGCGCCTCCTTCCGCTTGGAGGCGACGTCGCGCAGCTCGGCCTTGCGGCGGTCGGTGAGCACCACCTCGGGCATCTTCTGCGCGTAGCGGGTCAGGTAGCCGGAGACGAGGATCTCTCCCACGGCCGCATCGTCCTCCGGTCCGGCCTCGCGGACGACCACCTCAGCCACGGCGCAGCTCGTGGACCAGCCGGCGCGCGGACACGGAAAACCCGAGGGAGCGGTACAGCGCGCGGGCCGGGCGGTTCGACTCGGCCACCGAGAGGACCGCCTGGGCCGTCCCTTCGAGCGCCGCGGCGAGCAAGGCGCGGCCGATGCCCATGCGGCGGAACTCGGGAAGCACGGCGATCTCCTCGATCCCCAGGGTCCGGCCCAGCCGGACCCCGGAGAGATACCCCACCGCGCGCCGCTCCACCTCGGCCAGCAGGACCAGCCGGCCTTCCTCGCCAAAGAGCTGCGCGACCTCGTCGGAGCGGGTAGCGAACGTGTCCGGGGCGCCGGCCCACGCCTCGCGCGAGAGCCGCTCGAGCTCGCGCACCGCCTCGCCCGGACCGAGCGGCTTGATGCGCAGGGCTGGCATGGCCGGCGCACCCAGGGGACGCGGAGACCACCGGAGCGACAATTGGGCGGACGTCTCGCGGAACCCGAGGGCGCGCAGGAAGGCCTGCCCCGGCCGCGCGTCCTCGCGCACGCGCGCCCGCAGCGTCGCGCCGTGGACGGCGGCCCATTCCAGCGCGGGACCGCACAGCGCCCGACCCAGTCCCTGCCGGCGCAGCTCCGGCGCAACGGCCGCGTACACATCGGCGATGGGGCGCTCCGCGCCCTCCGGCGTCCGCGATTCGCGCACGGCCGCGAACGCGATCCCGTGCAGCGCTCCGTCCTCGCCGTGCGCGACGCGCCACAGATCGAGCAGCGCGCGCGGCCCCTCCGCGAGGATCGGAAGCCGCTGCGCGAACGGTTCGACGGCAGGATCCGCGGCGCGCAACCGCTCGCACAGATCTCCTGCCGCGGCGAGGTCCCCGGCGGCAAGCGCCCGGACGGTGACGACGCCGGTCAAGGCAGCCCGGAGGCCACCAGCTCGGCGATGTCCTTGGCCTGCATCGACTCGGCGCGGCCGGTCTCGCTGATGCCGTCCTTGATCATCGTCAGGCAGAACGGGCAGCTCGTCGCCACCACGCCCTTCTCGCCCAGCGTCCGCGCCGCCTCGTTCACGCGGTTCTGGTTGATGCGCTGCCCGATGGTCTCCTCCAGCCACATGCGGCCGCCGCCCGCGCCGCAGCAGAACGTCTCGGTGCGGCTCCGGTCCATCTCCTTGACCTTCAGCCCGATGGAGACCAGCGCCTGGCGGGGCGCCTCGCTGATCCCGTTGTGCCGCGCCAGGTAGCACGAGTCGTGGTAGGTGACCGGCTCCTCGAGCTGCACCTCGCCCGGCTTGAGCCTGCCCTCCTCGACGAGCTGCGCGATCACCTCGCTGTGGTGCAGGACCTTGAAGTGCCCGCCGAACTGCGGGTACTCGTTCCCCAGCGTGTTGAAGCAGTGCGGGCACTGGGTGATGATCTTCTTCACTCCATAGCGGTTCAGCGTCTCGACGTTCTGCTGCGCCAGGGACTGGAAGAGGTACTCGTTTCCCAGCCTTCGCGCCGAGTCGCCATTGCAGGTCTCCTCTTCGCCCAGGATGGCGAAGTCCACCTTCGCGGCCTGGAGGATCTTCACGATCGCGCGTGAGACCTTCTTCTGCCGTTCGTCGAAGCTGCCCGCGCAGCCGACGAAGAACAGCCACTCGAAGTTCCCGGCCGCCTCCTTCACGCTCGCCGCCGTCCGTACGCCCAGGTCGGCGCACCACTCCGCGCGGCGGTTCGAGCCCATGCCCCACGGGTTGCCCTGGGTCTCCATTCCCTTGAAGACCCGCGCCGCCTCTTCGGGGAACCGCGACTCCATCAAGACCAGGTGGCGGCGCATGTCGACGATGCGCGGGAGGTGCTCGATGAACACCGGGCAGGCTTGCTCGCACCAGCCGCAGGTCGTGCACGCCCAGATGGTCTCGTCGGGGAGCACGCCGCCTGAGTCGCCGACCAGCGGCGGCAGCTTCTCGAGCAGGTCGGCGGGGAGTTGCAGGCCCGGCGCGGCCGACGCGCCGTCGTGCCCGTCGTGGCCGTTCGGCGACGCCGGGGCCCGGTTCATCCGCGAGAGGAGCGCCTGGAGCGGCAGCGGCATGGAGGCCGCGGCCTGCTGGGCGTGGTGGCGGATGGCGCGGTTCATCTCCTTGTGCGTGAGCGGCTTCCCCGTGTCGTACGTCGGGCAGTACGTCTGGCAGCGGCCGCACTCGGTGCACGAGTAGGTGTCGAGGACCTCCTTCCAGGAGAGGTCGGTGAGCTTGGAGACGCCGAAGCTTTCGGAGTTCTCCAGGTCGAGCTTTCCGAGCTGCCCCATCGGCGCGAGGCGCTGGAAGTAGACCGTCGGCAGCCCGGTGATGATGTGGAAGTGCTTCCCCATCGGCAGGAAGTTGAGGAAGGACATCACGATGGCGATGTGGAGCAGCACGCCGAAGGTCATCGCGTTGGCGGCGGCGCGAGGCGACATCCCGTAGAGGAACCACTCCGCCACGCGCCCGGACACCGGCAGGTACCAGGGCACCTCGCCGGCGCTCTTCGCCAGCGCGGCGGCGTCGATGAGCACGTCGGTCCAGAGGACGCCGATGATCATGCAGAGGATGAACACGCCCTCCCACGAGAGCGTCATCCGCTCCTTCTTCGCGATCAGGCGGAAGTAGAGGAAGACGGCGCACCCGAGCGTGCCCAGGATGTCGATGACGTCCTTGGTGAACAGGTAGCCCTGGCCGAGCCGCGTCTCGTGCGCGAGGAACGGCAGGTGGAAGCCCGGATCGTAGGCCAGGCCGAAGGAGGTCAGCGTCCCGAGCTGCGCCACCAGGAAGGCGACGAAGATCCAGATGTGCGCCATGCCGGCGGCGCGCTCCGGCTTGGCCGGCATCCGCTTCTGCCCGAACCCGTACTCGATCAGCTTCTCGGTGCGCGTGAGCGGATCGTCCCAGCGCACTTCCTTGCGCGCGAAGAGCAGCGGCCGGATACGGTAGGAGATCGTCCAGAAGAACAGGGCGAGCCCGGCCGCGATGATCAGCGTGGCGAGGATGGGAGCCATGGCGGCGCGCAGCATATCCGCGCCCCGCCCGCAGGGCCACGGCTCAACCGCGAGGTTACCGAGCGTCAGCCGAAGTGACCGTGATCTTTTGGGGGGTCGAGGGGGGAGCGAGCTCCCCCCCGTAGAGGCGCCGAAGGCGCCGGATCGAAGAGCGTGATGTGTACGGGAAAGCGGTCAACCCAAGCCAGCGGGCACGATCAATGTATCATTCGTAAATGCGGCGGGCTCGCCCGTTCGCGCAGGAACTTGTCGATCACCTGCCGGTACTCCGAGAGGTCGCGGCAACCCTGCATGAGCCACTCCCCGCCGATCACCAGCGCCGGGACGCCCTTGATCCCCAGCGCCTCCGCTTCCTCGCCGGCCACGCTGACCGACTGCTCGGTGTCCGGATCGTCGAGCCGCTCGAGGAAGCGCGGCACGTCGAGCCCCGCGCGCGCCGCCAGCTCGACCTGCACGTCGCGCCGGGCCACGTTGATGCCGTCGAGGAACGCCGCGCGCCGCATCCGCAGCAGCAGGTCGTGCTGCCTCTCGTGCCCCTGCGGGAGCGCCGCCTCGAGCGCGACCAGCGGCGGCAGGCTGGAGGAGGGCGGATCGTCTCCCGTCCACAGGTCCGCCTTCACGCCCTTGCCTTCACGCTCCTTGGAGATGCGGCGGAAGTGCCGCGCGAGGAGCGACCGCTGCTTCTTGTCCGGCAGCTGGTTCTCCGGCCGGAGCGCATACGGCTTGAAGGTCCAGAGCACCGACGGGCCGTACTCTTCGCGGAGCACCTCGAGGCGGGCGTCGGCGAGATAGCACCAGGAGCACAGCACGTCGTGGTAGAGCACCAGCTCGACCTGAGCGGGCGCGCTGCCGTCCTGCAGGCGGGACTGGAAGGCGAGCTCCCGGCCGATGCGGATCGCCATGCAGCCAGTGTCGCCAAAGACGCGGGCCTGCTGCAAGCGATTTGCGTGTCGGCGCG
>DASWGQ010000197.1:0-3288 GCA_036393595.1 Myxococcales bacterium
CGCCAGCCCGACGCGTGCAGCATCGCGGGCCAGAAGAGGGTGTGGAAGTAGACGATGTCCTTGCCGATGAAGTGCACGATCTCGGTGTCCGCGTCGGCGCCCCACCACTCCTCGACCGTACGCCCCCGCTTGCGCGCCCAGTGCTCCGTCGAGGACAGGTAGCCCGTGGGCGCGTCGAGCCACACGTAGAA
This sequence comes from Myxococcales bacterium, assembly GCA_036393595.1. Classification (GTDB taxonomy): domain Bacteria; phylum Myxococcota; class Myxococcia; order Myxococcales; family 40CM-4-68-19; genus VBKO01. Next base: position 192 of record DASWGQ010000197.1, read on the forward strand.
GTACTTCTTCTCCTCGCCGGGCGGGCGGTCCGGGATCTCGAATCCGAAGTACGGCTCGTCGCGCGAGATGTCCCAGTCCTTGAGGGGCTCGGCCAGCCAGCGGGCGAGGAACCCGCGGATCTCCGGCTGGACGTGCCCGGGCGCGGTGGTCCACTTGCGCAGGAAGTCCTGGTACTGGGAGAGCTTGACGAAATAGTGCGCGCTGGTGCGCAGGACGGGCCGGACGTACCCGCGCCCCGCGTCCATGCAGATGGCGCAGTACGGGTCCTTCAGCTGGACGGGCTCGTAGGTCGAGCCGCAGACCTCGCACGCGTCGCCGTACTGGTCCTTGGCGCCGCAGGCGGGGCAGGTCCCGCGGACGTACCGGTCGGGCAGGAAGCGCCGGTCGACCTCGCAGTAGAACTGCTCGACCTCGCGGCGCTCGATCGATCCCCGCTCGACCAGCTTCCGGTAGATCCGCTGCGTCTGGAGGCGGTTCTCCTCCGAGTGCGTCTTGTAGAACTCGTCGTGCGAAATCTGGAAGGCCGCGTAGTCCTGCCGATGCTCGCGGTGATAGCGCTCGACGAACTCCTCCGGCGGCACGCCGGCCTTGGCGGCGTTCACCTCGATGGGGGTTCCGTGCATGTCGTCGGCGCAGATGAAGGCCACTTCCCGCCCCATCGCGCGCAGCGCCCGGACGTAGACGTCGGTCTGGATGGCCTCGACGAAATGCCCGAGGTGCAGGCTGCCGTTCGCGTACGGCAGCGCCATGGTCACCAGCGTCCGCATGGTTGGCCGGGATACCATAATCGGCCTGCCTCAGGCGCACACGCAGGTCAGCAGGCGCTCGACCAGCAGCCGCTGGTCGGCGCCGCTCTTGAGCGCGGCGTCCGCCTCCGCGCAGAGCACCAGCGCGTGGCGCCAGTGCGCGCGCGGCTTCCGGCGCGCGCGGCGGTAGCCCAGGTACGCGACGTAGGGGTTGGGCACTTTCTGCCCCTTGCCCGACAGCTCGGCCTCGACCTCCGGGAACACGCCTCGCTGGAATTCGTCGTAGCGCAGCTCGCGCGCGCCTCGGGCCGCCGGCAGCGCGGAGTAGCGCGCGTGGTCGGCGAGAGCGCGCCGGACCGACCCGGCCACGCCGCCCAGGAAGGGCAGCGCGACCGCGGTGGCGTTCGCCTTGCGGCGCAGCTCGTCGTGGAAGAGCTGCAGCGCGCGGCCCAGGTCTCCCTCGGAGACCGCCTCGGCGAGCGCGAAGAACTCCTCCTCGCGCACCGGCGCCACCACCGCCTCGACGTCCGCGCGCGAGATCAGCGCACGCTCGCCGGCGTACAGCGCCAGCTTCTCCAACTCGGTCGCGATCAGCCTCAGGTCGTCCCCGAGCCGCTGCTTCAGCTCCAGCTCGGCGTCGCGGGCAAGCTTCTTGCCGTGCGGGCGCAGCGCCTGGGCCGCAAGCTCGGAGATGTCCAGCGCCTCGATCCCGCGCCCGCGCCGCTCGGCCCGGCGGCGCAGGTGGGCGCCCTTCTCGGAGGCGAGCCGCACCAGCGCGTGCTTCGGCGGCAGCGACTCGGCCACCAGGATGAGGTGGGTGCGCGGCGGCAGACCCCGCTCGACCGCCTTGACCAGCACCTCGAGGTCCTCCGGCGGGGCGGAGAGCCGCTGTTCCTCGGCCCAGGCCGAGAGCTCCTGCAGCCAGGCCCTGTCCGACTCGTCCGGCGCGGCGCCGATCTCCTTGCGCCACTTCGCCGCGGCCGGCGCGCCGCGCGTGCCGAAGGCCAGATCGGCGGCGCCCCACCCCGCCCCGCGCACCAGCTTGAGCAGGCGCCGCGAGGCGTCGCGCTGCCGCTTGCCCTGCCACAGCTCGCGCGCGCGCGCGAGCTCGCGGCCGGCATCCACCTCTTCGGCGAACGCGTCCGCGCCTTCCACCACCACCGCCTTGGGCGCGGCGAACATGGCGATGGTCATTAGATGTGAAGCGACCTCGCGCGCGCCCGCCGAAGCGTCGAGCGATATCAGATTCAGCGCGCGGTCCTTCTCGGGAACCAGCGCGAAGGCCAGCTCGCGCGCCGCGCCGCGCGCCAGGAACTCGTCACCCTCGACGAGATAGACGGCCTTGCCCTTGCCCTGCGCCGCCGCCTCGAGCAGCTCGTCCAGCTCAGCCACGGCGCACCTCCCGGATGCCGAGCAGCAGCCGCTCGAGCTGGAGCCGCCCGTTGCCGTTCTGGTCGAGAGCCTCGATCGCCTCGGCGCAGAGGCTGGCCTGCGACAAGAGGGCCGGCGGCGCGAGCCCCTGCGCGAGCCGGGCGGCCGTCCCGGACAGCTCCGGCGAGTCGATCGCGCCGCCCGCCTGGGCCACGAGGAGGTCGCGCGTCCAGGCCTGCACCGCGTCCGCCACGGCGCGGGCCGCGTCGCGTTCTCCCGCCGCCTCCGCCAGGTCCAGCACGTCGCGCTCGTCGGGGGCGGCGAGGGCAGCCTCCACGGACTCGACCAGCTCGCGGTGGCGGTCCAACTCGGCTGGATCGAGGGCCAGCGCGCGCCCCAGGCTACCCCCGGCGCGGGCGGCCCTCCGCCGCGCCTCGTCGGCCGGAGCGCCCCGCTTCACCAGCTGCTCGACGAGCACCTTCTCGGGAAGCGGCGCGAGCTGGACGCGCGCGCAGCGCGAGCGCACGGTGGCGAGGAGCGCGTCGGGCTGCTCGCTGACCAGGAGGAAGGTGGTCGAGGGCGGCGGCTCCTCCAGCGTCTTGAGCAGCGTGTTCTGCGCGCGTTCGTTGAGGGCCTCGGCGGGCGCCACCACCGCCACCTTGCGCCGCCCGCGGGCGGCGACGAGCGCCAGCCGGCGCGAGAGAGCGCGCACCTCGTCCACGCGGATCTCTCGCGAGGGCGCTCCTTCCAGGTCGGCGCGCGAGATCAGCCCGCGCGCGACCGCCTCGCTCTGCGGCAGTACGCGCATCACGTCGGGATGGGTCCCCCGGGCGATCGCCGCGCAGGCGGCGCAGGACCCGCAAGGCTGCTCCCCGGAGACCGCTTCGCAATTCGCCGCCTGCGCGAAGAGGCGCGCGAGCAGCTCCTTGCCGATCCCGGCGGGGCCGGCGAGCAGGTACGCGTGATGCGGCTGTCCTCG
>DASWGQ010000198.1:0-18542 GCA_036393595.1 Myxococcales bacterium
GCGCTGCGGATACAAACGCGAGTACGACAAGGAGCTGCCGCGCAAGCAGCGCACCGTCTACGTCGGTGGTGGCGGTGGCGGTGGCGGGTGGGGAGGTGGTGGTGGAGGCGGCGGAAGCGGCTTCAGCGGAGGCGGCGGCGGAGACTCGGACGGCGGCGGTGCCGGCCGCGAGGTCTAGACTGGCGCCGCGCCTCTAACGCACCGCGTCCCACCCCGGGCGAGTTGGACCTCTTCAGCTAGCCAGGTCGCGGCGGAGCGGAACACACCTGGTCCAAGCGCTCTTCGGTGCTAGCCGGTCGCGGTGGCGGATGCACGTCGCGGCCCGGGAGCAAGAGGTACGGCAAGGAGGCTCCGGCTTTCATCGCGCGGAACTGTTGCATCTCGTAGAAGGGGTCCGCGAGCGCGGTGCGCAGGTCGATCCAGTGCACTCCCCCGGCTTCGTACGCCGTGAGCAGCGCGTCCATGCGGTCGGCGTCGAGGGCGCCGATATGCTGGAGCAGCACGTGGCGTACCTGGCGTCCGGTCAACGCGCGGGTCAGCCGCTGCACGTAGCGCAACTCGGACAGGTGCGCCTCCACGTAACCACGGCGCAACTCCTCGACGGCGGTGACCTCGCCGGCGGCGAGACACCTCACGTACGCTCGGTTGTAGACCCAGTCGTCGGCGTCGATGGTCACCTCCGCAATGGTGTAGCCGCGCTCGCGCAGCGACGCCCTTGCGGCGGTCTTCTTGGCTGGTTCGTCGCCCTCGAAAAGGAACGGGTAGCGAAACACCTTCCAGGTGCCGCCGTGGTCGAGACGCTCGAGCAACGGTTCGTTGCGAGCGGCGTCGGAGAGCCACGCCTCCACGGACATCTCGTTCAAGCTTGCGTGCGACCAGGTGTGGTTGCCGAGCGGATTTCCTGCGTTGAGCCAGCGCCGGAGGATGTTCTCTCCCTCGGGCAGCTCCTCCACCCGCGCGCCGTTCACGAAGCCGTAGACAGGTGGTAGGTGATGCGCCCGGAAAGCACCGAGCATCCGTTCCGCGATCTGCTCGCGCGACACACCTGGCGGAAGCGATCCGTGCGCGGGCAGGTCGTCGACGGTGACCGCCACCTCGATGGTCGCCGGCGGCGCAGGTGTGCGCGCCGAGCAGGCGACGAGCAGCAGCGTCGGCCAGATCCGCATCCGGATGGTCAGCGCTGCCGGTCGAGCGCGGCGAGCACGTCGTTCGTCGTCGCCCGCTTCTTGTAGCTCTCCGTGAAGAACCGCGCGGCGATCTTGCCGTCGCGGCCGACCACGAACACGGTGGGCCAGGCGACCCCGGTGCTCTCGTCGGCCACGCCGAACCCGCGGATCGCGGTCTGCTTCGTGTCCGAGAGGAGCGGGTAGGTCAGCCCGAGCTTGGTCGCGAGCTCGGCGGAGTCCTTCGGCTCGTCCGCCGAGATGACCACGAGCGAGCCGCCCTTCGCCGTGAACTCTCCGAGTCTCTGTTGCAGCTCACCGAGCTGCGCGCGGCAGTAGCTTCACCAATGTCCGCGGTAGAAGACCACCGCGGCCGGCAGGTGCTGGGAGAGCGTCCAAGTGGCGCCCTTCTGATCGGGAAGGGCCACCGCCGGCGCCGGCGCGCCTTCGGCGATCGCGGTGCGGGGCTGGTCCGGCGGGGGCTTGTCGCAGGCGGCGCGCAGCGGAGGGATCGCCAGCAGCGCGAGGACGGTGAGCAGGCGCACCGTCATCGGGCTTGCGATGCGGCGGCCTGCGGCTTGGATTCGGCCTCGTCGCGGCGCAGCAGTCCCCACGCCTGACGCAGGCGGTCGCGCAGGTCTTCCACCTCGCGCGCGAGCATCCAGGCCTGGTCGCCCCCGCGGGTTGCGGCAAGCTGCCGCAGCCGGTACTGCAACCGCTCGAGCCCGGGGTACACCTCGCCCCCGATGATGTCGGTTCCCATCTCGACGTACGTTCTGGACATCGCGCCCTCCTGCCGGATCAATCGCCGCCCTGCGGGACATAGTCCCGGGCGAGGTTTTCGAACCGCGTGAACTCGTGGATGAACGCCGCGTTGGCGGTGCCGATGGGCCCGTTGCGCTGCTTGCCCACGATGATCTCCGCGATCCCCTTCAGCTCTTCCTTGTCCTTCTCGTAGACCTCTTCGCGGAAGAGGAAGATGATGGTGTCCGCATCCTGTTCCAGCGCGCCGGATTCACGAAGGTCCGAGAGCTGGGGGCGCTTGTCGGGGCGCTTCTCCAGCGAGCGGTTGAGCTGCGAGAGCGCCAGGACGGGGATGTTCAGCTCCTTCGAGAGCCCCTTGAGGCTGCGCGAGATCTCGCTGATCTGCTGTTCGCGCGAGTCGACGCGCTCGTTCCCCTTCATGAGTTGCAGGTAGTCGACGACGATGAGCCCCAGCGGTGCCTCGCTGTCGGCGAACCGCCCCGCGAGCCTTCGCGACTTGGCGCGCAGCTCCAGTGCGGAGAGGGCGGGGGAGTCGTCGATGTGGATGTTCGCGTCGGCGAGCGCCCCCGCCGCATGTGCGAGCTTGGGCCAGTCGCTCTCGATGAGCCGGCCGGTGCGGATGCGCTGCGAGTCGACCCGCGCCTCGCTCGACAGCATGCGCATGACCAGCTGTTCCTTCGGCATCTCGAGCGAGAAGATGCCGACGCCGATGCGCTTGCCGTTGTACCGGGCGCGGCACCCGACGTGCGTGGCGACGTTGAGGCAGTACGCCGTGTTGTGCGTGACGACGAAATCGCTCGTCACGTACAGATGATCGTCGGCATCTACAAGGATGCACTGGCAGGGCTTCTCGCCGGCGGGCTCGACCGACTCGACGTACCGACCCGACGATTCGGAGGTTTGCGGATGCCACCGCGCCAGGTGCTTCTTCGAGCTGACCGGGACGATCCCGTTCGCGAACGAGATCCGCATGCCGCTGGCGCCTGCCCCCGCGAATCCACCGAGCGAGCGCACCAGCCATGCCACCCCCTCGGCCAGCCGTGGGGAGCCCGGCGAGTAGCCGACGAGCTGTCCGCCCGGGACGGTCACCTCTCCGTCGACGTCGAGGAGAGCGCGGAGCAGATCGAGCCGTTCCCCTGCGGACGCGAACAGGTAGTCCTCGGGGATGAACTTCTCGAGGCTGCTCAGCCCGTACAGTCCGTAGTGCTCGAGCGCCAGCCGCGTCCTGGAACGGCGGGTGGTGCTCTTCCGCGGGATGGCGGTGGCGAGTCCATCGATGGCAACCGTGTCGGTGGCTAAGACATCGGCCGGCAAGTGTTCGCGGAGGTCCTCTTCCGAGCCGGGGAAGCGCGTAGTGCGGCTCCGGAAGCTGCCGTCGCCGAGCAGCAGTCCGAGGAGATACGGTGGGAGCAGAAGCGGACGGCCGCGGGGCGCGAACTCGATCGGAGCGACCGCCGGGATGCGGTGGTTCAGACGGTCGGGCTCGCCGGCGACGTGCAGGGACTCGCGGATCTGGGACAGCGGCTTCACCGAGCCTGGCGAGGCAGGGCGTCTGCTCTCCGCACGCGTCGTCGTGAACCAGAGGTGCTCGTCGCAGCACTCCACGGTCGCGCCGTCGGTGAAACGTACGCGGAACACCGGTTTCGCGCCTTGCGGGAAGACGGCGAGCACCCGCTTGGGTTTGCCGTCCGCGCCGACCACGTGAGAACCGGGCCGCACCTCGCCCATGGGGATGTACCCGGTCAGGGTGAGCACAGGCGCGTCGAGCGGCTGCGCCTTCCCCATGCTCGGCCTGGCCGCCAGGATGACCAGGTCGCCCGGCTGGAAGCCGCTCGTCAGCCGGTCGAGGTCGGCGAAACCGGTGGAGATGCCGGTGATCTCCTCCTGCCGCTCGTAGAGCTGCTCGATGGTCTTGAAGGTGGTCTTGACGATCTCGCGGACGTGCATGAAGGCGGACTGCGCCTTCTCCTCGGTGATGGCGAAGATGCGCCTCTCGGCGTCGTCGAGGAACTCGCCCACCTCGCCGGCCTGCTCGTACCCCTGCGTGGCGATGGCGTGCGCGGCCTCGATCACGCGGCGCGCGAGCGCCTTCTCGTGCACGATGGTCGCGTAGTAGATGAGGTTCGCGGCCGAGGGGACCAGCTTGTCGAGCAGGTCGATGAAGTCCTCGCCGCCGACCGCCTCGTACGCGCCCAGGGCAGTCAGCTCGTCCTTGAGCGTGACGCGGTCGATCGGTTCGCCCCGGGAAGAGAGCGCGCACATGGCCTCGAACACCTTGCGGTGCGCGTCCCGGTAGAAGTCCGCGGGCTTGAGCAGCTCGAGGATCTCGTTGAGCGCGGCGTTGTCGAGCAGCACTCCGCCCAGGACGCTCCGCTCGGCGTCCAGGTTCTGCGGCGGGATCCGCCCGCCGGGCACCGCGATCGGCGCCGGACGGACGGCCTCGAGCGAGGCGCTCGCGCTCACGCCGCCACCTTAGCGGGGGTCTCCGACATTCTAGCCCTCGAGCCGTTCGAGGCCGCCGGACTCCGGGATCGGCGAGGTGAACGGGTCGAACCGCCGCACGCGCCGGAAGAGGTTCATCTCGGGCGCGATCTGGTACCAGTACTCCTCGTCGTACCGGACCTCGACCTCGTGCCCGAACCGTGGCTCGTAGTAGCGAGGCACCCAGATCGCCTTGCGCTCCATCTCTCGACGAGTCATCCCACCGTCCCTGAAATCCGCTGGCGGATGCTTGTACGCCGCCCCTGCGTGTAGGCGTCAACGCGCAAACCGTGTCACCGGGACCGTCCACAAGTGACCCACAAGCCGCCCCGCCTGCGTGCCGCGCGGTACCCGCGATTCGCAGCGTTGTCCACAGCCTGTGGAGGGCCGCGCGACTTTGCCTGTGGGCGGCGTTAGACTTCCTGACCCATGCCCGACGACGAGAAGCCCAAGCGCACGCGGAGCTGGCGCGAGATCGACAAGCAGCGCGACCGCGGCGGCTCGTCGCGCAGGTCGGACCGCGAATCGGAGCGGTTCCAGAGCTCGACCAAGTACACGCAATACAAGACGAACCTCGAGCGGCTCTTCTCGCAAGGCGTGGCCTCGAGCGCGCTGCCCGAGCAGGTGCGCGAGAAGCTCGGGGGTGGCGAGGAGAACGTCGAACGCGACGAGGCGCGCAAGAAGCTGTACGCGATCGAGGACCCGAAGGCGTTCCACGCCGCCGCCACCGAGTTCCTGCGGAAGTATCCGCTGCCCGACGATCCGCGCGTGCTGGACCGGCTGCTCGGCCACCCCGACGACGAGGTCGTCGATCGGGCCTTGACGCGCCTCGAGGAGCTGCACCGGGCGGGCACGCTCAAGGTGCCGCCCGCGCTCTCCCAGCGGCTCGCGAGCGTGGAGATCGAATCCGGACTGCCGGCCCTCCGCCGCCGCGCCGCCGAGCTCCGCAAAGCCATCCGCTGAGCGGTGTGGACCAGCGCTCGACTGAAATGACCGCGATCTTTTGGTGGCAGAGGTGGACCGTCAGGCGCGCAGGCCGAGGAAGGCCATCAGGTCGAACGGCTCCTCGACGACGCGCGGGCTGCCGTGACCGCGCCAGGAGCGCGAGCGCCCGCAGTTCATGCAGTAGACGAGGTCGCGGCCGCCCATCCCCTGGTTGCCCTTCAGGGACCAGGCCTCCTCCGCGTACTCGTCGCACTTCTCGCAGATCTGCACGCGGTCCGCCGGCTTGAACCCCCGGTCCTTCAGCTTCTTGCGCACGGCGACCGCATGCTCGATCCACGGCGGCAACGGCGGCTTCTTCCCCATCCCGCCACGCTATCACGACTAAAAGCTGCACCACGGAGCACACGGAGGGCACGGAGTTTGGTGAGCGGAAAACCAAAATCACCTCCGTGAACTCCGTGTGCTCCGTGGTGCAATTGGTTTTCCCCGCTTTACCGGTCTGGAGGGGGGGAGCGGGAGATTCGTTCTTCGCGGGCCAACACGAAGGCGCCCTTGCCGCGGTCGTAGGAGTAGGTGCTGACGGTGAGGCTGGACTCTTCGTCGCCGTCCGGTTCGCGGATGCGCACGCGTCCCTGCTCGAAGTCCACCTGGGCCCGGAACAGGTCCCGCTTGTTGAGCAGGTCGACCAGCTTTCCCGCCCGGACGGTCTTCACCAGCACCTCGCTGGCGGTGCGGCCGCAGGTCTCGCAGGAGAGCTCGACCTCCACGTCCGGCGCTCCGTCGCCGGTGATGTCCCGGGTGTCGACGAGGGAGATGCGCTCGTTCTCCTCGTCCTCGTCGCCGGTGACCCGCTCCCAGATCACCCGCCACCTGCGCGGGCGCTGCGCGGTCGCCGGCTCCAGCTTCCACAGGCCGACGTATCCGCGTTGCGTCGCCCACGCGGGGCCCGCCTCGCCCACCGCCTCCTGGCCCGGGCTCAGCGAGGTGCCCCACACCACCGCGTGCGCCTGCCCGTCCCACTCGATCCGCCGCACCAGCTTGAGGCGGACGCCCGGGAAGGGCCGCGGGTGCAGTCCGGCCAGCTCGGCGGGGAGCGGCGCGGGCCGCCGCTCGAGCACGACGGCCACCGCGCGCGAGGGCTGCGCCAGCGCGCCCTGCGCCTCGACCGTGGCGCGGTGCTCGGCGTCCTCCCATTGCAGGGTGAACACCTTCTGGTCCTTCTCGCGCCGCAGCTGCTCCAGGACCGGCGCGCCCCAGCCGCGGGTCAGCTGCCACTCGAGGTCGGTCAGCGCCGGCGCGAGCTGCGGATCGAAGAGCAGGCGCAGCGCGACGATCTCCCCGCCCGCCTTGGAGTCCTCCCAGGCGATCTGCACGCGCGCGATGCGGTCGGGATCGCGCGGCACCGCGCAGTCCGCGTGCCCGGAGGCGGGCAGGAGCGCGTCCGCGCAGTCCTTGAGGTCGGGCAGACGCGCGAGCTGCTCCTTCGGCTGGTCCAGGTCGAAGCGGCCGAACCGCCTCGGCGCCACCGCGGGAGGCCCCGCCTGCGCGGCCGGCGGCGGCGGGCCGTTGGTGCGCGGCCCGGCCCCGCTCACCGGCGGCGCCGCCCGGCCGGGAGCGGCGGGCTGGGCGGGCGCCGGCGGCGCGGACTGCTGGGCCCTGGGCGTCCTCCCGGGCGCCGCCTGCAGGGCCAGCAGAGTGGCAACCGCCGCGATCATCCGCTCGACCGCACTCCCTTTCCCCAGCCGCCGCCGAGAGGGCGGCGCTGCGCTTTTCACAGCGCGGACAATTTCAGCTTCGGTCTAGGCCTCCGCTGCGATCGTCACCTTGAGCTTCGCCGCCACCTCGGGATGGAGCTTCACCTCCACCTCGTGCGTGCCCAGCGCCTTGAGCGGCTCGGGAAGGTGGATCTGCTTGCGGTCCACCTCGTACCCCTGCGCCGCGAGCTGCTCGTGGATGTCCTTGCTGGTGACCGAGCCGAACAGCTTGTCCTGCTCGCCCACCCTGCGCGCGAACCTCAGCTCCAGCGAGGCGAGCTTCTTCGCCTGCGCGTCCATGTTCGACCGGTGCTTGGACGCGCGCGAGAGGATGCCCGCCTTCTCGTGCTCGAGCTGCCGGATGTTCTTCGCCGTCGCCGCGACCGCCATGCCGCGCGGCAGCAGGTAGTTGCGGCCGTAGCCCGGCTTCACCTCGACCAGCGCGCCGGCCTTGCCCAGGTTCTCCAGGTCCTTCGTCAGGATGATCTTCATGTGCGCGCCTCTACTGGTGCTGCATCACGGTGTAGGGGAGCAGCGCGATGTTGCGGCTGCGCTTGATGGCGGTGGCCACCTGGCGCTGGTGCCGCGCGCAGTTCCCCGAGATGCGGCGAGGCACGATCTTGCCCCGCTCGGTGATGAAGTACTTGAGCTCGGCCGCGTTCTTGTAGTCCACCTTGAGGGTCTTGTCCGCGCAGTACCGGCACACCTTGCGGCGGCCGAATCCGCGTCCGCCTCCGCGCTCCTCGCCCATCCCGCCGCCGCGCTCGCGCCCCTCCCGCGAGCCGCCCGACCGCGACCTGTCGTCCTTCTTGAATCCGTTCCCGTCCATGTCCGTCTCCTCGCAGTCGCGCGGTTATTCGGCTTCCGCCTCGGGCCCGATCTCGCTCTCCGCCTCGGGCCGCTCGCGGCCGAAGCTGCGCTCCTCGCCGAACGGCTCCGGCTCGCGCGAAGCGCGCTCCGGCACCTCCGGGTCGCCGGGCAGCTTCACGTCGGGCTCCACCTGGCGCGTGGCGGGGTCGACCTCGTCGGCCAGCTTCACCGACTGGTACTTGAGCACGTCGTCGGTCATGCGCAGGTTGCGCTCGAACTCGGCCACCAGGTGCGTGTTCCCCAAGTAGACGAACCGGATGTAGATGGCGCGGAGGTGCTTCTTCACCTCGTACGCGACCTTCTTCTTGCCCCAGTTCTCCACCTTGATGACCTTGCCGCCCTCGCGCTGCACGATGCCGCGCAGGCGCTCGACGATCTTGTCCACCAGGTCCTCGGCCAGGTCGGGCCGCAGGAGGAAGATGGTCTCGTATTCGCGCAGCTTGGTTCCCGGCGCGTGCTGCGCCGGCCCGCCGCTCGTCTGCGTCTCTGCTTGCTGCATGTCCTTTACCTCTTGGGTTTGCCGGAGGTCCCGCCTCCGGCGAGGTCCACTTTCTCCTGCGCTTCGCCCTTCTCGCCGCCGGCCTCCTTCGGCCGCCGGTTGAACCGGTTCATCGCCGCCGCCGTCCCTTCGAGGAGCGCCGCCGCCGCCGCCTCCGCGGCGACCGGCACCATCTCCTCCACCACAGCTTCCTCCTCCGCCGCGAACCTCGCCAGCACGAAGTCCGCCGGGTCCCATCCCTGCGGCGGCCGCCCGATGCCGGACCGGACCCGCACGAAGTCCGGTCCGAGGTGCTGCCGCAGGCTCTTCAGCCCGTTGTGACCGCCGTCGCCGCCGCCCACCTTCACCTGGATGCGCCCGAGCGCAAGGTCCAGGTCGTCGTGCGTCACCACCACCTGCCCCGGGTCCACCTTCCAGAACCGCGCTGCGTGCCCGGCCGACTCGCCGGAGACGTTCATGAACGTCTGGGGGAGCACGATCGCGATCTGCTCCCCCCGCACCCTGCCCGTGCCCAGCACCGCGTTCCAGCGGGTCTGGTCCAGCGCCACCCCCAGCCTCTCGGCCGCCAGCCGGGCGATGCGGAACCCCAGGTTGTGGCGCGTGCGCTCGTACTTCGCGCCGGGGTTGCCGAGGCCCACCAGGAGGCGCACGGGCGCTTACTTCTTCGCGCCCTTGTCCGCCCCGCCGCCCCTCGCCGGGGCAGCCGCGCCGCCCTTCGCCGGGGCAGCCGCCGCCGGCGCGCCACCGGCCGCCGGGGCCGCGCCCGCAGCGCCAGGGGCCGCGCCAGGGGCGCCAGGAGCCGCCGCGCCAGGAGCGCCGGGAACCGCAGCGCCGGGCACCGCGCCCTCCGCGCCGGGCACCGCCGCGGCCGGAGCCGGAGCGACCTCCTCCTTCTCGGGGATGTTCACCACCGCGATGGTGGCGTTCTTGATCACGTTGGTCTTGAAGCGCACGCCCTCGGGCGGCTTGATGTCCGAGATGTGGATCGACTCCGCGATCTTGAGGTTGGAGACGTCGACCTCGATCTTCTCGGGGATCTGGCCGGGCTTGCAGATGACGGGAAGGGTGCGGCTGACCTGCTGCAGGATGCCGCCGTCGGTCACGCCGACCGGCTTGCCGATCAGCACCACCGGGACGTTGACCACCACGTCCTGGTCCATCCGCACTTCGAGGAAGTCGACGTGGAGGATGTGCCCGTCCACGGGGTCCTTCTCGTAGTCCTTGAACAGCACGGTGCGCGGCTCGTCGCCTACGACCTCCAGCTTGATCACCGTGTTGAACTTGTGCGGGGTGGCGATGGCCTTGACCAGCGCCTCGGGATCGATCGCGACCATCAGGGGCTGCTTCTCGAACCGTCCGTAGCAGACGGCCGGGACCAGGCCTGTCGCGCGCAGCCGGTGGGCCGGGCCCTTGCCCGACTTGTCGCGGATCTGCGCTTGCAGCGTGGATGTGTCCTGCGCCATGACTTCCTCCGTGCCGGGCACCACCGCCGCGGCGGGCGAGCCGCAAGCCTGGGTCTGGTGGGCACCGGGGTGAACGCGACGACCGCCCGGGAATCTTCCGAAGGCGCGGCTGGATAGCACGCCCCCGCCGGCCGCGCAAGTGGACTACAAGCGTTTCACGCGGAGCGCGCTGAGAGAGCGGAGCGCGCGGAGCTCTCTTTCGAAAACGAATTTCTCCGCGCTCTCTCTCTTGCTCTCCGCGCGCTCCGCGTGAAACGCCTGTAGGCCGGCGCGGCTAGACGAAGAGGCTGGAGAGGGAGTCGGCGCAGTAGATGCGGCGGATGGCCTCGCCGAAGATGCGGCCGACGGAGAGCTGGACGATCTTCTTGCAGTCGCGCGCGGCCGGCGAGAGCGGGATGGTGTTGGTCACCACCAGCTGCTCGATGCCGGACTCGCTGATGCGCTTGATCGCCGGGCCGCTCAGGACGGGGTGCACGGCGTACGCGAGCACCCGCTTGGCGCCGCAGTCGAGCAGCAATTTGGCGCCCTGCGTGAGTGTACCGGCAGTGTCCACCATGTCGTCGAGCAGCACGCCGATCTTCCCCCGGACGTCGCCGATCAGGCTCATCACCTCGGCCACGTTGGGCTTGCTGCGCCGCTTGTCCACGATGGCCAGCGTGGTGCCGAGCCGCTTGGCGTACGCTCGCGCGCGCTCGACCCCTCCGGCGTCCGGGCTGACGATGACCACGTCCTCCGGGTTGGGGAACGCCTTGCGCATGTGCTCGACCAGCACGGGCGAGGCGTAGAGGTGGTCGGAGGGCATGTCGAAAAAGCCCTGGATCTGCCCGGCGTGCAGGTCCATGGAGACGAACCGGTCGGCGCCGGCGCTGGTGATGAGGTCGGCCACCAGGCGCGCGGTGATCGGCGTGCGGGGGGCTACCTTGCGGTCCTGGCGGGCGTAACCGTAATAGGGCACCACCGCGGTGATCGACGAGGCGCTGGCGCGGCGGGCGGCGTCGATCAGGATGAGCAGCTCCATCAGATGGTCGTTCACCGGCGTGGACGTGCTCTGCATGAGGAACACGTCCCGGCCGCGCACGTTCTCGCCGATCTCGGCCTGGATCTCGCCGTCGGAGAAGCGAGTCAGCGAGGACTTGCCCAAGGGTTGGTTCAGGTAGTCGCAAACTTCCCGGGCGAGCGGGACGTTCGAATTGCCGGAGAGGACCACGAAGTCGGCGCCGTTGCCCGGGGGCTTCGTGTGCATGGCGGCCTTCTAGCACAATCGCCGCCCCTGGGCGGCGGTGCGCTTCAAGACGCAGTCCGGCCGCCGCGCCGGCTACCCGGATGCAGCGGCAACGCTGGACGGTGGCGTGCCGCGGGTAAGCTCGCGCTCGTACTCCGCCAGGATGATCTTCTCCATCCGCTCGCGCGTCTCGCTGTTGAGCGGGTGGGCGATGTCCTTGAACGTCCCGTCCTTCCGGCGCTTTGCCGGCATCGCTACGAAGAGGCCCGTATTGCCGTTGATCACCTTCAAGTCGCGCACCACGAAGCAGGCGTCCAGCGTGATGGTCACGTAGGCCTTCAGGCGCTCCTCGTTGACAGGGAAGACGCGGACCTCGGTGATCTCCATGGTGGCCCCTCTCGGATGACACCTCGCCCGATGCTAGGACGGTACCCGGGGGGCAAGCGGCCTGTCAAACGGTCGCGCCCCCGCTTCTACGAGAGAGAGCGCACGTTTCCCTACCCGCGGCGGACGAGCGCATTGCGGGCCGCTGCGGCACGAGTGCGGGGGCTACAGCACGAGCTGGCGGGCTACGGCACGAGCGGGGGCCTACAGCACGTCGGGCCGCCGGTGCCGCAGCGCCGGCAGGTCGCGGCGGACCTGGGCCAGGCGCGCCGCATCGATGCGCCCCAGGGCGAACCCGTCGCCCGAAGCGCCCGCGTCCGCGACGACCTCGCCCCATGGGTCGACGATCATCGCGTGCCCATACGCCTGGCGGTTCTCCTGGGGCGGACCGATCCGTCCCGCCTGCGCGGGCGCGAACACGTAGGCCTGGTTCTCCACCGCGCGGGCGCGGAGGAGCACTTCCCAGTGCGCTCGCCCGGTATACGCGGTGAAGGCGGCCGGGACCGACAGGATGTCCGCGCCCTGCTCGGCGAGCCGGCGGTAGAGCTCGGGAAAGCGGACGTCGTAGCAGACCGACAGCCCGAGCCGGACGCCCAGGCCGGTCAGCTCGACCACCGGTGGGACGGATGCGCCGGGCGCCACCGCTTCGGACTCGCGGTAGCGGGCGCCGTCCGGGATGTCCACGTCGAACAGGTGCAGCTTGCGGTACGACGCGGCGATCTCGCCGCGGGGACCGATCAGCACGGCCGTGTTGTGCACCCGCCCGTCGGCCGCCCGCTCGGCGATGGACCCCGCCAGGCACCAGACCGAACGCCGCGCGCACAGCTCGCGCACCCGGGCCAGCTGCGGGCCTTCCAGCGCGCCGGCGAACTCGCGCTTCTGCGCGGCGGGCCCGACGTGTTCCCACATCTCCGGGAGCCCGACCAGCCGCGCTCCCGCCTCGCACGCCCGATCGAGCAGCGAGAGGGCGCGCGCCTCGTTCTCGGCGCGGACGGGACCCGCGCCCATCTGGATGGCGGCTGCCTGGAACACGTCGACCTCCGGCCTTGTTATAAACCTGAACCGGCTCGCTGCCCCGGCTTGACTGCACAGATGCGGTCTGCTACGCGGCAGCTGACATTTTCGCTGTGCCCGCCCCCGGCGGGTTCGGGAAAGTGGGCGCAGTCTGCCCGCTTTTTTCATTTTTGGAGGATGGAGTCAGGTGGGCCGCAAGGAGGAGATCGTCGAGAAGGTGCGCGCCATCGCGGCGCCCCTCGCCGCCGGCGAGGGGCTCGAGCTGGTCGACGTCGAGCTCGCAGGGGCCGGCGGCCGCACCACGTTGCGCCTGTTCATCGACAGGGACGGCGGGGTCTCCCTCGACGACTGCAGCAGCATCTCGCGCGCCGTGTCCGCCGCCCTCGACGTCGAGGACCCCATCCAGGGCGCGTACGACCTGGAGGTGTCGAGCCCGGGTCTCGACCGGCCGCTGCGCACCCCGGAGCACTTCAGCAAGTACGCGGGCGAGAACGTGCGCGTGAAGGCGTATGGCCCCATCGCGGAAGCCGAGAACCGCAAGACCTTCGCGGGGGCGCTCCGCGGGTTCGAGGAGGGGCGCGCGCTGATCGACGTGGACGGGAAGCTCTTCCGCGTCCCCTTCGAGCAGATCGCCAAGGCCCACGTCGAGCCGCGCCCGGAAGACCTCGCCGCCTCCGAGGAGGAGGAGCCGGAGGCGCGCCTGCAGATCGACGGCCGGTACGTGCTCACGCGAGGTCGGGACGACGTGCGGCGCGCGCTGAAGGACGCGCGCAAGTCCGACCGGGCCGAGGTGGCCGTGCGGCGCGAAGCTGGATTCCTCACGGGGTTGTTCAGCGGCGGCCAGGCGGTCCTGTTCCTCACCCGCGGCGAGGGCGAGCCGGGCTTCAGCTCCAGGAGCGCGCGGTACACGGGCAGCCAGGACGCGCGCCTCACCTTCACGCTCTCGAACGGCCAGGAGGACGAGTACCCCGCCTCCTGGGCGGTCCCCGGCGAGGACGCGACCCGCGCGCTGGAGCACTACTTCCTCACCGGTCAGCGCCCCTCCTTCATCCATTGGCACGACGAAAATAGAGAGACCAAGAACACAGCGCGCCCGTAGGGTGGGCGCGGCTGAAAACCACATGGAGCAGAACCATGGCAGCCCCGCAGCCGCAGGTCGTCCCGACGCTCAACCTGAACATGATCCTGGACCAGGTGGCGAAGGACAAAGGCATCGATCGCAACGTCCTGGTGGACACCCTGCAGAACGCCATCTCCCAGGCGGCCAAGAAGCACTTCGGCCCCGACCGCGCCATCGAGGCGACCTACAACGAGGAGAAGGGCGTGGTGGAGGTCTTCCAGACGCTGACGGTGGTGCCGCGCGTCGAGGTCGAGGACCCCATCAAGTCGGTGAACCAGATCTCGCTGGACGACGCGGGCAAGAAGGGCATCGAGGCCGAGGTCGGCGACGAGCTGCTCTTCCAGATCTTCTACCGGCCCGAGGATGAGGAGGAGGCGCGCGTCCAGGACGAGCGGTACGGGGACATCCTGCACCTCAAGACGTACCGCAAGTCGTTCGGGCGCATCGCCGCGCAGACCGCCAAGCAGGTGATCATCCAGCGCACCCGCGATGCGGAGCGCGAGAACGTCTACAACGACTACAAGGACCGCAAGGGCGAGATCGTCAGCGGCATCGTGCTGCGCTTCGAGCGCGGCAACATCATCGTGAACCTGGGCCGCGCCGAGGCGGTCCTGCCGGTGCGCGAGCAGACGCCGCGCGAGAGCTACCGCGCCGGCGACCGCGTGCAGGCCTTCGTGCTGGACGTCCTGCGCGAGTCGAAGGGGCCGCAGATCATCCTCTCCCGCGCTTCCTCGGAGCTGGTGCGCAAGCTGTTCGAGATGGAGGTCCCGGAGATCGCCGAAGGGGTGGTGGTGATCGAGGCGGTGGCCCGCGAGCCGGGCGGCCGCACCAAGATCGCGGTCGCCTCGCGCGACGGCGACGTGGACCCGGTCGGCGCCTGCGTGGGCATGAAGGGCAGCCGCGTGCAGGCGGTGGTGCAGGAGCTTCGCGGTGAGAAGATCGACATCGTGCCCTGGGACGAGGACCCGGCGCGCTTCGTGGTGAACGCGCTGCAGCCGGCGGAAGTGACCCGCGTGCTGCTGGACGAGCAGAACAAGGCGATGGAGATCATCGTCCCCGACGACCAGCTCTCGCTCGCCATCGGCCGCCGCGGGCAGAACGTTCGCCTGGCGGCGCAGCTCACCGGCTGGAAGCTGGACATCAACAGCGAGAGCCGCGTGAAGGAGTTGCGCGAGTTCGCCCAGCGGAGCCTGACGGCCATCGGGCTGCCGGAGCAGACCGTGGAGCTGCTCTACGCGCACGGGTTCCGCAGCGCCAAGGACTTCGCCAATGCCTCCACCGAGGTCCTGCTCCAGATGCCCGGAATAACCGCGGATAACGTCGAGCGGTACCTGGCGGCCGCGCGCGACCAGATCGGCAAGGACGAGGAGGAGCTGGCCCGCATGGACCGCGAGCGGGAGGAGGCCCGCCAGGCCGAGGCGCGCCGCCATCCCAGCGAGCTGACGCAGGCGGAGCGACTGCTGCGCGTCCGCGGCATCTCAGAACGGAACATCGAGCAGATGGCGAACGCCGGGTACAAGACCGTCGAGGACATCCACAACGAGCCCGACGTGGTGAAGTTCGGCGAGACGACCGGGCTGGGGGTGAAGAAGGGACGGCAGGTGAAGACCGCCGTGGAGCACTACCTGCAGGAGGAGGCTCGGCTCAAGGCGGACATCGACGCGAAACGTGCCGCAGAGAGTGGTGCATCGGCCGCGCAGGGCGGTTAAAACACGTGGTGCGCGGGAGGCGGGCCGGTCGTATCCGCCCACACGAGCCGCAGCGTCGCTGCGTCGGGTGCAGGGCAGCGAGGCCGCAGCGCGATCTCCTGAGGCTGTCGGTCCGGGGCGGAGAGGTAGGCCCTGGACCGGGACCGGGACGTGGCTGCTATCTCTGCCGCGACCCGGAGTGCGCGAAGAAGGCGGTCCAGGGACGCCGCATCGCGCGCGCTTTGAGAGGGCGGGCCCCGGAGCCGGTGTTGGATCGGCTGCTCGGCTGGCTCGCTTGACGGTAACAGTCAGGGCAGACTAAAGAGGCAGGCCCCTCGGAGGCCTCCCGGGGGCCCCCGACAGGGCAGGACAAGGGAAACGATGGCGAAGAAGCGCGTGTACGATCTCGCGAAGGACCTCGGCCTCTCCAACAAGGAGATGGTCGATTGGCTCAAGTCGCACGAGTACGACGTCAAGAGCCACTCCTCGTCGCTGGAGGACGATCAAGCCCAGGCGGTGACGGAGAAGTTCCGCGGCGAGCGTTCTCCCAAGGCGACGGCCCCCAAGGCGTCCGCCAGCGGCGTAGTGCTGCGCCGCAAGAAGGCCGATACCCTGGGACCCGATGGGCAGCCGCTCGGCGAGCATGCCGAGCCCCCGCCCCCGCCCCCTCCGCCGCCCGCCGCCGAGGTCCGCGCCGAGCCGGTGCCGACGCCGCCGCCCGAGATCCGCCCGGAGCCGGTCCGCGCTCCAGAGCCTGTCGCCGCGCAGGCGGCGCCCGCCCCCGCCCCGGCCGCGCAGGCGCCCGCCCCGGCCCCCGAGGTCGAGCGGAGGCCCGAGCCGGCCGCCGCCGCCGCGCCCGCACCGATTCCCCCTCCCACCGCTGCCCCCGCCCGGCCCGAACCCGTGAAGCCAGCCCAACAGAGCCACGTGTCCAATGTCCCCGCCGGCGTCCAGAAGGTGGCGGCCAAGCCCGCCCCGCCTCCCCCGCCGCGCGCCGCCGGGCGCGCGCCCGGGGCGCAGCCCAGCGGTCCCATCATCCGGGGTCCCGGAGGCACCCAGTCGGTGCAGGTGGCCGACCCGACCGCGGCCCGCCCGACCGCGACGCGCGCGGTGGTGCTGTCGCGCCCCCTGATCCCCATCGCCCGGCCGCCGCCGCGCCCTGGCCCCGGCGGCGGAGGCTTCCGTCCCCGCCCGGTCGGCGAGGTGCGCGAACTGGCGGTGGTGTCCGGCGGTCCCGGCCGCGGCCGCGAGTTCATCGACGTCACCAAGGACAAGCAGAAGGGCAAGAAGGGCCCGCGCGTGGAGAAGGTGGAGAGCCTCTCCAAGCAGGACCTGATCGAGCTGGCCAAGCAGCGGGCCTACGTGCCGGTCCGCGGCCACAAGAAGCGCTCGACCAAGAAGGGCAAGCAGACCGAGATCACCGAGATGGCGGAGCACAAGAAGGTGATCCGCCTCGAGGAGACCATCACCGTCGCCGAGCTGTCGCAGACGATGGGGGTCAAGTCGTCCGACCTCATCCGCAAGCTGATGACGAACGGCAAGATGGTCACGGTCAACCAGCCGGTGGACTTCGACACGGCCAGCGTGCTCGCGCTCGACCACGGCTGGAAGGTGGAGAAGACCGGCTTCGAGATCGTCGACTACCTGCCCGAGGTGGAGGAGAAGCCGGAGGACTTCCAGTCGCGGCCTCCGGTGGTCACCATCATGGGCCACGTCGACCACGGCAAGACCAGCCTGCTCGACGCCATCCGCAAGGCGCACGTGGCCGAGGGCGAGGCGGGCGGGATCACCCAGCACATCGGCGCCTACTCGGTCGAGGTGGTCGGCTCCGACGGGGGCGAGGCGGACATCACCTTCCTCGATACGCCCGGCCATGAGGCCTTCACGGCCATGCGGGCCCGCGGCGCGAACGTCACCGACATCGCGGTGCTGGTGATCGCGGCGGACGACGGCGTGATGCCGCAGACGGTCGAGTCGATCAACCACGCCAAGGCGGCGGAGGTGGTGATCGTCGTCGCCATCAACAAGATCGACAAGCCCGAGGCGCAGCCCGACCGGATCAAGCAGCAGCTCAGCGAGCACGCCCTGGTCCCCGAGGAGTGGGGCGGCGACACCATGATGGTGCCGGTGTCCGCGCGCACGGGAGAAGGCATCGAGAAGCTGCTCGAGGCCATCCTGCTGCAGGCCGAGGTGCTGGAGCTGAAGGCCAACCCGAGGCGGCCGGCGAAGGGTGTCGTGATCGAGGCCAAGCTGGAGAAGGGCCGCGGGCCGGTCGCCACCGTCCTGGTGCAGGACGGCACGTTGCACGTAGGGGACCCGATCGTGACCGGCATCCACTCCGGCCACGTGCGCGCGATGATGAACGAGCACGGCGAGCAGGTGGACGACGTCCCGCCCGGGTTCCCGGTCGAGGTGCTGGGCCTGGACGGAGCGCCGGGCGCCGGCGACGAGTTCAACGTGGTCGAGGACGAGACCGCTGCGGCGACCATCGCGGAGCACCGGGCCCTGAAGGCGCGCGAGAAGGACCTCTCCAAGTCGAACAAGCTCTCGCTGGAGGACCTGCTCGCCAGGGGCAAGAAGGACCAGGCCAAGACGCTCAAGGTGATCGTCAAGGCCGACGTCCAGGGTTCGGTCGAGGCGCTCAAGACCGCCCTCACCCGGCTCGCCACTCCCAAGGTGGGGGTGGACGTGATCCACTCCGGCGTGGGCAACGTCACCGAGAGCGACGTGATGCTCGGGGCGGCGTCGAAGGCGCTGGTGGTCGGCTTCAACGTGAAGAGCGAGTCGGGCGCGGACGAGAGCGCCTCGTCGGAAGGCGTGCAGATCAAGCACTACTCGATCATCTACGAGGCGCTCGACGACGTGAAGCTCGCCATGGAGGGGCTGCTCGACGCGATCATCCGCGAGAAGGTGGTGGGCCACGCCAAGGTGCAGCAGCTCTTCAACGTGCCCAAGCTCGGCACCATCGCCGGCTCCTCGGTCACCGACGGCAAGGTCACGCGCACCGCGATGGTGCGCCTCCTGCGCGACTCGAAGCCCATCTTCACCGGCAAGATCGCTTCCCTCCGCCGCTTCAAGGACGACGTGAAGGAGGTCGACAAGGGCTTCGAGTGCGGCATCGGCATCGAGAACTTCAACGATCTCAAGGAAGGCGACATCATCGAGGCGTACGAG
>DASWGQ010000199.1:0-4048 GCA_036393595.1 Myxococcales bacterium
CGGCTGAACGTCCGGTCGGTGGTGGACGAGCGCAGCGGCGCGTTCTTCGCGCTGGGGGCCGCGAAGGCGACCGGAAAGCCCGCGCTGGTCATCGCCACCTCGGGGACGGCGGGGGCGCACTTCTATCCGGCGATCCTCGAAGCGGAGGCGAGCCGCGTGCCCCTGGTCGCGCTCACGGCGGACAGGCCGCCCGAGCTGCACGGGTTCGGCGCTCCGCAGACCCTCGATCAGCAGCACCTCTTCGGAACGCACGTGCGCTTCTTCGCCGACCTGGGCGTGCCCGAGGGCCCGCCGGAGGCGCTGCGCCACCTTCGCGCCGTCGCGGCGGCCGCGGCCGCGCGCGCCCTCGGAACCCCGCGGGGGCCCGTTCACCTGAACGCGCCGTTCCGGGAGCCGCTCACTCCGGCCTCTCCTCCGGCCGCCGCGCCGGGCGGGCCAGGGGCGGCGCGCATCGCGCCGGGCAAGCTCGAGCCCGACGAGGCGGCGCTGGAGATCGCCGCGCGCGAGCTGTCGCGGCGCCCCCGAGGCGCGATCGTCTGCGGTCCGCGCGACGCCTGGGACGACCTGCCCCGGGCGGTGCGCGCGCTGTCGGAGTCGCTCGGCTACCCGGTGCTCGCCGAAGCGGCTTCGCAGGTCCGGTTCCGCCTGCCCGAGGCGCTGGCCCACTACGATTCCCTGCTCAAGCACCAGCCGCTCGCGGACGCGGTCCACCCGGAGGCGGTGGTGCGCATCGGCGGCGGGCTCACCTCCAAGACGCTGCAGCAGTGGCTCGACGCGAGCGGCGCCTGGACGCTCTGCCTCTCCGACGACGGCGCGCTCTTCGACCCCGGGCACTCGGCCTCCATGGCGATCTGCGGCGATGCGGTGCGCGCCTGCGCGGAGCTCGCCCGGCGCGTGCAGCGGCGCGAGCCCCGCCCCGCGTCACGGCTGGTCGACGCGGAGCAGCGCGCGCGCACCGCGCTCCAAGAAACGTTCGCGGCGGAGACGCGGCTCTCCGAGCCGGGCACCGCGCGCGAGCTGGCCGCGGCGTTGCCGCCGGACGCCCTGCTCTTCGTCTCCAGCAGCATGCCGGTGCGCGACCTGGACGCCTGGGCGGCGACCGGCCAGGCCCGCGTGCTGGCGAACCGCGGAACGAACGGCATCGACGGCATCGTGTCGAGCGCCCTCGGAGCAGCCGCGGCCACCCGGCAGCCGGCGGCGGTGCTGCTGGGAGATCTCGCGCTGCTGCACGACCTGTCGGGCCTGCTCGCCGCGCGCCGGCTCCGCGTGCCGCTGCTCCTGGTCGTCGTCAACAACGACGGGGGCGGCATCTTCGACTTCTTGCCGGTGGCACAGGCGACCGAGCACTTCGAGGAGCTGTTCGCCACGCCCCACGGCCTGGACCTGTCCCACGTCGCCGCCCTGTGCGGCGCGCGTCTCGCTCGCCCGCGCACCGCGTCCGAGCTTCGCACGTGCGTTCGCGAGGGCCTGGGGAATGGCCTGTGGATGGTCGAGGTGCGCACCGAGCGCGCCGCGAACGTCGAGCGGCACCGCGAGCTGCAGCGGCTTGTGGCGGCCGCGCTGGAGGCGCCGTGACGCTCGCCGTGACCACCTGGGGCAAGGGCCCGCCGCTCGCGCTGTTGCACGGGTTCACCGGGGCGGGCAGCGCCTTCGACCACCTGCGCGAGTCGCTCGGCGCGCGGTTCCGCATCGCCGCGCCGGACCTCCCGGGCCACGGCCAGAGTCCGCGGGCCACCGGCTGGGACGACGCCCTGGAGGACCTGCGCGCCGCGCTTCCGCGGGAGCCCTTCTTCCTGGCCGGCTATTCCATGGGGGCGCGGCTGGCGCTGGCGTTCGCGCTGCGGCACCCGCCGAGCGTCAGGGCGCTGGCGCTCGAAAGCGGCTCGCCGGGCATCGAGGAGGCCGCCGAGCGCGAGCGGCGCCGCGCCGAGGACGAGCAGCTCGCCGGGCTTGCCCTGCGCGAGGGCGTCGCCGCCTTCGTGGCGCGCTGGGAAGATCATCCGACGCTCGCTGGCCTGCGCGACCTCCCCGCGCCCCTGGCCGGCGCGCTTCGCCAGCGCCGCCTGCGCAGCTCGGCCGCCGGGCTCGCCTCGGCGCTGCGTCATCTCGGCTCGGGCGCGCAGCCGTCTCTCTGGGACGAGCTGCCGCGCCTGCGGATCCCGACGCTGCTCCTGGCCGGCGAGCGCGACGCGAAATTCAGCGGCATCGCGCGCGGCATGGCCGAGCGCATTCCCGGGGCGCGCCTGCTCCTGGTGCCCGGCAGCGGCCACTCGCCTCATCTGGAAGTGCCCGCTCATTACGCCGGCGCGGTCGCCGGGTTCTTCACGCAGAGCGAAGGAGAACGGACATGAAGCCGCAGTGGAAGGAAGCGCGCCGGTACGAGGACATCCGCTACGAGAAGTGGCAGGGAATCGCGAAGATCGCCATCAACCGGCCGGAGGTCCGCAACGCGTTCCGCCCGCAAACGCTGTTCGAGATGTCCTCGGCATTCAACGACGCGCGCGAGGACCCGGAGGTGGGCGTGGTCGTCCTCACCGGCGAGGGCAAGGAGGCCTTCTGCTCGGGCGGGGACCAGCGCATCCGCGGCGACCAGGGATACGTCGGCAAGGACGGCGTCCCGCGGCTCAACGTGCTCGACCTGCAGAAGCAGATCCGATCGCTCCCCAAGCCGGTGGTGGCCATGGTCGCCGGCTACGCCATCGGCGGCGGGCACGTGCTGCACGTCGTCTGCGATCTGACCATCGCCGCCGACAACGCGCGCTTCGGCCAGACCGGGCCGAAGGTGGGCAGCTTCGACGGCGGATTCGGCTCCAGCACGCTCGCCTCGATCATCGGCCTGAAGAAGGCGAAGGAGATCTGGTTCCTCTGCCGCCAGTACGATGCGCAGCAGGCGCTGCAGATGGGCCTGGTCAATGCCATCGTGCCGGTCGACAGGCTCGAGGAGGAGACGGTGAAGTGGTGCCAGGAGATGCTGGCGCTCTCCCCGATGGCGCTGCGGATGCTCAAGTCCTCCTTCAACGCGGCGCTGGACGGGCAAGCCGGGGTTCAGGAGCTGGCGGGGAACGCCACCCTGCTCTTCTACATGACCGAGGAGGCGAAGGAGGGGCGCGACGCGTTCAAGGAGAAGCGGAAGCCCGACTTCGCGAAGTTCCCGCGGAGACCCTGATGGAACCGCTGGCGCGGACAGCTCCTCCGCCGGCCGGGATTCGCGTGTGGCTCCTGGCCGCGCGCCCCCGCACGCTGACGGCGGCCGTCGTCCCTGTGCTGGTGGGCATGGCAGTGGCCGCGGCGTACGGCGGCTTTCGTCCGCTGCCCGCGCTGGCCGCGTTGCTGACGGCCATGTGCATCCAGATCGGCACGAACTTCGCGAACGACTTCCATGATTTCCAGCGCGGCGCGGACACGCACGAGCGGGTCGGCCCGCAGCGGGTCACGCAGAGCGGCCTGGTCGCGCCCCGCACCGTCCGCGCGGCCGCGCTGGGGACCTTCGGCGTGGCGCTGGTGATCGGCATCTACCTCGCCGTGGTCGGCGGCTGGCCCATCCTGATCACCGGGCTCGCCTCGATCGCCGCCGGGTGGGCGTACACCGGCGGGCCGTGGCCGTTCGGGTACCACGGCCTGGGCGACCTGTTCGTGTTCGTCTTCTTCGGCCTGGTGGCCACGGCCGGCACCACGTACGTGCAGCTCCACGCGGTCCCGCCGGCCGCCTGGATCGCCGCGGTCCCGGTCGGGGCGCTGGCGACCGCCATCCTGGTGGTGAACAACTTGCGTGACATCGCCACCGACGCGCGCGCGGGTAAACGCACGCTGGCGGTGCGGCTCGGAGCCGACGCAACGCGCGTGGAATACGTCGTGCTGCTCGTGGTGGCCTTTGCCGCGCCGTTCGCCCTGCTGCCGTTGGCGCGGCCGTGGGTGCTCTTGCCGCTCGCCTCGCTCCCGCTCGCGGCCGCGCCGCTGCGCCTGGTGTTTCGCGGCCAGGGAGCGGAACTGAACGCGGCGCTCGGCACGACCGCGCGGCTCCACCTCGCGTACGGCGCGCTGCTCGCGC
>DASWGQ010000200.1:0-12185 GCA_036393595.1 Myxococcales bacterium
CTGCCCGCCAGGGCGCTGGAGATCGCGGTCTTCCGCCAGGATCTCGCCCTGGAGCATACGGCCCTGGCTGTCGCGCGCGCTCTCGGACGGCACGGCGGTGACATCCGCTTCATCTCGGTCCACGAGACCCTACGGCTCCTCAAGAGCCAGGACTTCGACCTGCTGTTGCTCCGGCCGCTCGTCTGGCCCCCCAGCTCTGCGGCGCTCGTCTGGGCGTCAGATTCGCCATTCAATCCGATAGGTTACCGTAATCCGAAGGTCGATGCGGCCCTGAAGGCCGGCGATTGGGCACGTGCCCTGCAGGCCTTGCGGGACGACCCGCCCGTCGTGTTCATCTGCACCCCCGAGCGACTCGCCGTGGTCGACAGTCGCGTCAAGAACCCGCAGGTCGGCCCGTACGGCTACCTGGAAACGTTGCCGGACTGGGAGGTCGCGGAGTGAACGACGGCTCGAGCCGACATGCGATGGCGCGGAACCTCCTCGTGCTGGTCGCGGGATCGGGTCTGCTCATCGCGCTGGTCGGCCTCTCGGCCATCGTCCTCCTGCGGCGCAGCGCGGAGCGGAGCGCCCAGGCCGCGCTCGCCGTCATCGCGGAGCAAGCGGCCGCGCGCATCGGCGCGTACCTCTCCCACCAGCGCGAGATGCTGCACGCCATGGCGGGGGTGGTGACCGGCATCCCCGACGCCGAGCGGCGGCTAGCGCAGGTGCCCCTCGATGCGCCCAGCCTCGGGCGGGTGATGTTGCTCACGACCCGTACCCCTGCCGACAAGCTGCCTCAACACCTCGCGCCCGCGGACGTCGTGACCGCGCTGGCCGGCCGCGAGGTCGCTTCTCCCCTCTACTTCCGCGAGGACCTCACGCCAGCCATGGACATGTGCGTCCCGGCCGGCGCGACTCCGGGTTCCGCCGTCTGCGCCACGCTGGACCTGCTCGAGCTGCAGCGGCAGGTGCAGCGCATCCGCATCGGCGAGAGCGGGTTTGCGCTGGCCTTCGACAGCGAGGGCCGGCTGCTCGCCGCCGGCGCTCCCACCCTCCGCGCGGCGGTGCTCACCGGCGAGCCGATCGACGAGTCCCCGCTCGCGAGCAAGGTGGCCCGCGGAGAGCCCGCGCCGGCCGAGTTCCGCGGCGGCCTGGGCGAGGACGTCCTGGCCGGATGGGCGCGGCTTTCGGAGCCGCGCTGGACGGTGGTGGTCGAGGAGCCGACCCGCGAGGCGCTGGCGCCGATGCGCAACGCGCTGATCGGGCTTTCGGCGGTCGCGGTGGCGGCCCTCCTCTTCACGGTCGCCCTGGGCGCGGCGCAGTCCCGGCGCGTGCTCGACCAGCTGGAGATCGAGGAGCGCTGGCGCACCGCGGGACGCATCGCCACCGGCATCTCCCACGACCTCGGCCACCGGCTCGCCATCCTGCAATCGACCGCCGCCCTCGCCGAGGCGAACGACCCGGCGTACCTCCCGCTGATCCGCGACAACCTGCGCGCGGAAATGGCCACCCTGAAGAAGTTCGTGGCCGACTTCGCCGACCTCTCGCGCGAGGTGTCGCCGGCCCAGTTCCTGCCCCTCGATCTGAACGCGTTCGCGCAGAGCATCGGGCGCACCATGATCCCTCACGCGGAGAAGGCGGGCGTGCAGATCACGGTCCTCCCGGCCGCCGAGCCACCCTGGGTGAAGGGCGACCGCTACCTGCTCGAGCGCGCCACCCTCAACCTGCTCTCCAACGCCATCGAGGCCTCGCCGCCGGGCGGGGAGGTCTCGATCGAGGTGTCGCAGCAGAACGGGGTGGCGAAGCTCAAGGTGACCGACCGGGGCCCCGGCATCGCGCAGGAGCGCCTGCCGCGCATCTTCGACGCCTTCAAGTCCACCAAGCGCACCGGCGCGCACGTCGGAATGGGCCTTCCCAACGTGCAACGGATCGTGATCGCGCACGGCGGCGAGACGGCAGTGGAGAGCGAGCTCGGGAGGGGCTCGACCTTCTCGATCGTGCTGCCCATCGACCCGAAGCCGACCTGACGCGGGCTCAGTCTTCGTCGTCCGAGCCGATGCCGTAGGCCTTCAGCTTGGACTTGAGCGTCGAGTACCCGATGCCGAGGTTCTCGGCGGTCCGGCGGCGGTGCCAGCCGTTCTGCACCAGCGTCTTCTTGAGGAAGCCCCGCTCGAAGGCCGACATCGCCGACTGCAGCGAAGTCTCGCGCTCCGCGTCGCGCCGCTGCCCGGCGGTCACGACGAACTCGAGCGGCAGGTCGCTCTCCTCGATGATCTGCGACTCGCACAGGACCGCCATCCGCTCGAGGAGGTTCTGCAGCTCGCGGATGTTGCCCGGCCAGGGGTACGTCTCGAGGAGCTGGGCCGCGCCGTCGGACAGCGTCTGCGGGATCCGGCCCAGCTGCACGGCGGAGCGGGCGAGGAAATGATGGGCCAGCTCGCGGATGTCCTCGCGGCGGTCGCGCAGCGGGGGCACCTGGATGGGCACCACGTTGAGCCGGTAGTACAGGTCCTCGCGGAAGCGCCCCTCCTTGACCATCTCGGGCAGGCTCCGGTTGGTCGCGCAGATCACGCGCAGGTCCAGCTGGATGGGGCGCGCGCCGCCGACGCGCTCGATCTCGTGCTCCTGCAGCGCGCGGAGCAGCTTCGCCTGGACGTCGAGCTTCAGCTCGCCGATCTCGTCGAGGAAGAGCGTGCCGCCGGAGGCGAGCTCGAACTTGCCGTACTGCAGCTTGGTGGCGCCGGTGAAGGAGCCCTTCTCGTGGCCGAAGAGCTGGCTCTCCACCAGGCTCTCCGGGACGGCCGGGAGGTTCACCGCCACGAACGGGCCGCTGCGGCGGTCGGAGTGGTCGTGGATATACCTCGCCAACATCTCCTTGCCGGTGCCGCTTTCGCCGGTGATCAGCACCGTGACCGGCTTGGAGGCGATCTTCTCGGCTACGCCCGCCACGTAGCGCATGGCCGCGGCGTGCCCCAGCACCATCGGCTTCTGGTCGCGGCTGGCCTGCTCCTCGCGCAGCCAGGCCAGCTCGCGGGCGGACTTGAGCTGGTCCAGCGTCTTCGCCACGCGAGCGTTCAGCTCGGGCGGCGAGAAGTCCTTGGTGACGTAGTCGAGCGCGCCCAGGCGCATCGCCTCGACCGCGACGGGGACGTCCTTCAGCACCGAGATCATGATGACCCCGATGTCGGTGTGCTTCTCCCGCACCTGGCGCAGCACCTCGAGGCCGCCGATGCCGGGCATCTGCACGTCGAGGAGCATCACGTCGACCGGATTGGACTGCACCGCCCGCAGCGCTTCCTCGCCGGAAGCGACGGCGATCGGGCGCATGCCGGCGGAGCGGACGATCGCCTCCATCGTCTGCCGCATGCTGCTGTCGTCGTCCGCGATGAGGACCGTTGCTGCCCGGGCCATCTTCTCGCGAGTCTACCGCGACTGGGAGGGCACGGACATCCGGCGGGCCGGCGCCCGTACCCGGGCGGCCAGCCGGACCCCGAGCAGCAGCACCAGGACGGCGGTGAAGAGCAGAGGCTGCAGCAAGGCGGTCTTGAACCGCCAGATGAAGTGCACGCAGGCCAGCCCCCCCGCCACGTACGCGAGGCGGTGGAGCGACTTCCAGCGGCGGTAGCCGAGCCGCTTCACCCAGGCCTGGGTCGAGGTGATCGCCAGCGGGACCAGCGCGCACCAGGCGGCGAACCCGGCGGTCACGAAGCGCCGCTTGGCGATGTCCTTGGCGATTCCGCGGAAGTCCAGCCCCTGGTCGACGAACAGGTACGTCGACAGGTGCAGGCAGGCGTAGAAGAACGCGAACAGCCCCAGCATCCGGCGCACGCGCAACGGCCAGCTCCAGCCGAGCACGACCTGCAAGGGCGTGCACGCGAGCGAGCAGAGCAGCAGGGAGATCGCGTACAGCCCGAGGCGGTTGAGCACCTCGGCCACCGGATCGGGACCGAGCGTCCCGCGCGCGGCGCGCGAGGCGAGCCACAGGAGGGGCGAGAGCGCGGCGGCGAAGACGAGCGGCTTGAGCCAGGGCTGCCGCCCAGCCTTCTCCATCAGAAGAACTTCCTCAGGTCCATGCCGGAGTAGAGCTTCGCCACCTGGTCAGCGTAGCCGTTGAACTTCAGGGTCGGCCGGCGGAAGACCTCGCCGATGCGCCGCTCCTTCGCCTGGCTCCAGCGAGGATGGTCCACCTCGGGATTCACGTTCGCGTAGAACCCGTACTCGGTGCCGCCGCCGTATTGCGACCAGGTGGTGGGAGGCTGCGTCTCCTGGAGGCGGATGCGGACGATCGACTTGACCGATTTGAAGCCGTACTTCCAGGGCACGACCAGGCGGAGGGGAGCGCCGTCCTGCTTGGGCAGCTCCTCGCCGTAGATGCCGACGGCGAGCAGCGTGAGCGGATGCGTCGCCTCGTCCATGCGCAGGCCTTCCAGGTACGGGAAGGGGATCGCGCCGAACGCGCCCACGCCCGGCATGTTCTTCGGCTGCACCGCGCTTTCGAAGGCGACGTACTTGGCCCGCGAGGTAGGCTCGACCTTCTCGAGCAGCGCCGCGAGCGGGAAGCCGTCCCAGGGGATCACCATCGACCACGCTTCCACGCAGCGCAGCCGGTAGACGCGCTCCTCGATGGGGAGCTTGAGCAGCTCGTCGATGTCGAAGGTGCCGGGCTTTCTGCACTCGCCCTCCACCTTCACCGTCCAGGGGCGCGTCTGCAGCTTGGACGCGTGGCGCGCCGGGTCGTCCTTGTCCGTGCCGAACTCGTAGAAGTTGTTGTAGTGGGTGATCTCCTCGAACGAGCTCTTCTTCTCGTCCGTGGAGGGCTGCCCGGGCTTGACGCCCTCGAGCTTGCGGCCGTGCGGCGTCTCGGCCGCCCGCGCGCCGCCCGGCAAGAGCAGCGCGCCGGCCCCGGCGGCTCCCAGGGCGAGGAGCTCGCGACGGCGCAGGTAGAGGGCCTTCGGGGTGATCTGCGACGACCGGATGCGCATCACGGCCTCCCTGTCTTCGATGCGCGGGCGATCGTTACGGCTTTTTCGGCCCGCCGCCAGCCGAAGTCGGGCTACGAGCTCTCGGCGGCGGGCTCGGCCTTGCGCACGATGGGCGGCACGGGCGCGATCACCGGCGTCTCGGGCCGGACCTCGGGCTCGATGGGGGGCACGCCGCGGTGGCGCGCGTTCCAGCGCTCGCGCGCGTCGCGCTGCTCGTCGGGCGAAAGCTGAGCGCGGTGCAGATCGCAGATGAACCCGGCGCGGGGCCCGCGCGAGCGGTTCGGGCAACCGTCGACGCGGCAGCTCATGTCGAGCGTGCGGCGAGGCCGCGGGGCCTTGGGGGGCAGGCGCACGATGCGCTGCGCGGGGATCGCGGTGGGCAGCTTTCCTTCCGCCGCGAGCCGCTTGTTGCGCTCGAGGATGCTCTTCTGCTCGGCGGCGGAAAGCTTCTTGGCGTGGTCGCGGCAGAACCAGCGGTTGCGCGGTCCCGCCCCGGGCTCGCCGCAGCCGGGCACCGGGCAGAGCCGGCCTGCCCGGCGGCCATCGACCTCCGGCCGCCCCGCGGAGGCGCGCGCGACCGCGTCCTTGACCTGGTACTGCACCAGCTCGCCGATCGCGACGGTCAGGTCTTGTGCGAACCGCTCGATCAGCGCGCGGAACGAAGCATCCCTGTTTCGTTGGGCCATGATTGTTGCGTTTGTTTGCGCAGGAGAAATGGAAACCTCGATCCCTTCTATCCGGTGGCGGGGCGAAGCGCGAGCGAAATTTTCGCCGCCGCCTTTCGTCAACGTCCGAACAAGCCTTTGAGCTTGTCCGCGGCTTCCTGCTTGGCCTTGTCTGCTTGCTGCTGCGCCTTGTGCTCCAGCTCCTGCTGCTTCTGCTGCGCGACCTGCTGCCCCTCCTGCTTCTTCTGATCCGCCGAACCGCCCAGCACTCCGGAAATCAGGCTCGAGCCGGCGGACTTCACGATCGCCTCGACGGCGCCCTTGACGTCGAGGTCGGTGATGCTCGGATTGGTGACCGGCCCCACCAGGCGCAGCCCGATGGGAACGTTGGTGCTCAGCTTCACGCGCCCGCCGGTGATCTGCTGCACGGTCGCGGGCGTGAGCCCCACGGTCCCGGGCATGTCGAGCGTGCCGTCCAGCCGGACGCCGCCGGAGAAGCTCATCTCCGCCTGCGGCGTGGACGCCTTGAGCGGCTGTTTCAGTCGCGCCCACCCGTCCTGGATGGTGATCCCGAAGGGGACGTCCTTGCCGAGATCGGTCACGCCACTCTGCGGGATCCTTCCGCGCAGCGCTCCGGGCAAGGCGCCCACCACCGGCGCCGCGGCCGAGGCGACGATGTCCTTTGCGTAGAACTTGCCGTCCAGCACGCGCCCCTGCAGCACGCCCGAGAGGGACTTGGTCAAGTTGGCGAAGTCCTGCCCGCTGCCGTCGAGCGCGGCGTCGCCGTCGAACCGGCCCGCCAGCACCTTGCGGGGCGAGCTCATCGCAGCGGCTTTCTCCAGCTCGATCCCGCGCACCTTGGTGGCGATGTGCCAGGGCTCCCGGGGATGCGCCAGCTTCAGCCGCGTCCCGCCCGCGTCGATCTGCCCGCCGAGCCCCTGGATCGACCCGGTCTGCACGTCGATCTGGTCCTCCTTCATGGTCACGTCCGCGACAATGTTCTGGAACTGCTGCGTCTTGTAGGTCACCCGGGCGACCTTCACCGCCGCGTGTCCCGAGAGGCCGGCGAACGTCTTGGGATCGAGCGGCCGCTTCTCTTCCTTGTCGGTCTTCGAAGGGAGGAGCATCCGGTCCAGGTCGAGGTGCTCGCTCGTCACCAGCAGATCGAACCGCTTGGTCGCCTTGTCGCCGGCGCCCTTCGTCTCGGCCCAGCCGTGCGCGTCGATGCGGTCGTCCAGCACGTGCACGGCCACCGTGTCGAGATCGATCCGCTGCTGTGGATTCGCGGTCGTCCCCGAAGCGCTGCGCGTCCCCTTGGCCGACAGCTCCAGCCGCTGGCCCGGGGCCTTGTCGAGGGACTGCCCCGGCCGCAGATCCGCGCCGGCGAGGTCGAAATTCGCGTCGAAGGCGAGCTTGCCCTGCCCGGCGCTCTTCAGATTTGCGACCAGCGTCATCGGGGCGCCCGCCGCCTTGGTCATCGTCTGCGGCAGGGCGAGCTTGACGGGAGTGAGATCGACCCGCACCTCGAGCGCCTGCGCCGCCTGCGTCCCGCTCGCGTGGACGAGCAGCCCGATGGGACCCATGACCTGGCCCTTCAGCTGCTTCGCGAGCGGCGGGTAATACGCCGCGAGGCGGGCGGGATCGAGATCGTGGCTGCGGATCTCCAGGCCCTCGATGCGTGGCGTGGGCGTGTTGAGGCCCGAGGCGCGCCCCTGCCCGGTGATGCCGGCCGGGCCCAGGTCGAGCCGGAGCTTGGAGATCTGCACGTCCCCCTTCTCGGCGTCACCCTTGACGTCGGTGTCGAGCACGACATCCAGCGCCTTGCCGCCTTCGGCCCCGGCGAACTTCAGGCCGAGCGCGTGCACCGCCCCCTGGATCGCGGTGGGACCCTTGCCGCCGGGCACCGCCGCGCCGAGGCGCGCCTCGAAGTCGGCGTCGAACCGGCCCGCCTGCAGCCCCACGTCCTTGGGCACGAACGGAGCGAGCAGGGACAGGTCGATGGGCTTTATCTTGAGGGTGACCCGCTCCGGCGTGGGCACCAGGGTGGGCGGAAGCGGCGCGGCGTGCAGGCGCAGCTCGAAGTTCTTCTGCGCGGCGAAGACTGCGGCGGTGACCGCCGCGTCGAGCGGCTTGCCGGCGCGCAGGTCGTCGAGCGTCACGTCGAGGTGCTGGATGGCCAGCTCCCTCTGCGCGCGGCCGGACCGATCGACGAGCGCGATGCGGGCGTCGCGCAGCGCCGCGTGGTCGACGCGCAGGAAGGAGAGGTCGCTCTGCTTCTGCTCCTCGGGCTGGGCCTTCTTCGGCTGGGTCTCGGCGAGCTTCTTCTGGAGGCGCTCGACGTTGGTGGTGCCGTCGCCGAAGCGGATCACGTTGACGTCCAGGCCGTCCACCTCGGCGGAGCGGATGAGCACGTCCTTGCCGCGGCTGAGGAGGGCGCGCAGCAGCGCGGCGCGCACCTCGATGCGCTTCACCTGCGCGAGCGGAAGGCCCTCGCCGGCCGCCGGCCCGAGTCCGACGTCCTTCACCGCCACGCCGAGGCCGGTGAGCACCCTGGTCGACACCGCCCCGACCGTCACCGGGCGGCCGAGCTGTTGCGAAAGCTTCGCCGCCTCCTCGCGGGCCTTGCTGGTGAGGACGGAGTCGAGCACGAACGATCCGATGGCGATGACGACAACGAGGGCGCCGAGCACGACGCCCAGGACGATCGGCCACCTCTTCCTCGCTGGCGCATCCATGGCGGCGAAAGGTACGTCCGCCCGCTGGCGCTGTCAGGTGAGGGCGCGCAGGAATGCCGCCACGCGCACACTCGCCGGGCACGCGGTCAAGCTTGCGCCTGGGCGCGGAGCGCCCCGGCGAGTTGTCCGCAGGCCCCGCCCACCGACCGGCCGTGCGGAAGCCGCAGGAGCGTGCGCACGCCTCGCGCTGCGAGGCGCCCCTGGAACGCGCGGCAGCGGGCGAGCGGAGGCGCGTGCTGCCGCGGATCCGGACCCGGGTTGAGCGGGATGAGGTTGACCCGGACGTCCAGGCCGCGCGCGAACTCCGCCAGGGCGTCGGCCTCGGGGTCGGAGTCGTTCACCCCTTCGATCAGGGTCCACTGCAGCAGCACCGTGCGCGGCGCGCGGGCGATCGCCGCGCGAAGCTCGGCGAGCTCCCAGCGGCGCGCCACCGGCAAGAGCGCGCGCCGCGCGGCCGGGTCGACGGCGTGCAGGCTCACCGCGAGGTTGACGCGGGTGCGAGCGAACAGCTCGTCCATGCGGGGCACGATCCCCACGGTGCTCACGGTGATGCGCCGCTCCGGGACCGCGAATCCGGCCGGTTCGCGCAGCACTGCCACCGCG
This sequence comes from Myxococcales bacterium, assembly GCA_036393595.1. Classification (GTDB taxonomy): domain Bacteria; phylum Myxococcota; class Myxococcia; order Myxococcales; family 40CM-4-68-19; genus VBKO01. The sequence goes on from DASWGQ010000200.1 coordinate 8,965, forward strand.
CGCAGGACGGCCTCCAGGTTGTCGAGGGGCTCGCCCATCCCCATGAAGACGACGTTCCGCGGCGCGAATCCGAGGTGCCGCGCGACCAGCGTGTACTGGGAGACGATCTCGGCCGCGTCGAGGTTGCGCAGCAGTCCGAGGCGGCCCGTCTCGCAGAACACGCAGCCCCGCGCGCACCCGACCTGGCTGGAGAGGCAGACGGTCCACCGCTCCTTCGCGCGCACGTCCGAGGCGGCCTGGTGGATCGCGACCGTCTCGACCAGGTTGCCGTCGCCCAGACGAACGGCGAAGCGGACCGTGCCGTCGGCGTCCCGCGCCACCTCCGCCGCGGGCAGGTCCGACTCGAACCGGGCACGAGCCTCGGCGAGAAGCCCGCGCGCGGGACGCTCGCGGACCGCGCGCCCGGCGAGCCCGGCGACCAGGGCGCGCGCCAGGACGCGTGCGGCGCCGGGCGTGGCGCCGCGCGCCGCCGCCCAGGCGGCGAGGTCGGCCTCGGTCTGTCCGGCGAGGTGCATCGGGCCCGTTTCCACAGCACTTCCATAACATCCGCGAGCGAAAAGCGTAGCGCCGCCGAATACGGCGGCGACTAGCGCGCGGAGTGGCGAGGGGCCAGCGCCCGGTAAGCGCGCGCGTCGCGCCAGCGCGGCACGCGAGAGGGCCGCCGATCCCAGAAATTCACCACCAGCGTGACACGCAGCCTGCCGCGCGGTCCAGGCAGCCTCCCTCCGGGCGTCCGGCCCCGCGCATCGAGGAAGCCGTGGAAGAGGCCGCCATCGAACGCCGCGAACCGGTTGCGGCGCGTGGCGACCACCTGCAGCTCGCCGGCGACCGCCGGCCTGGGCTCGCCGCCGGGACCGGCGCGCTGGTCGGTGACCGCGAGCTGCCCGCCCCGGACATGGTTGAAGAAGAACACGGTCGAGAGCAGCGGGTGCCGCAGCCCGCGCGCCGCGCGCACATCCTGGTCGAAGTGGAACCCGACCGGCACCTCCGTCGTATACGAGCGGCCGATCCACCACTCGGCTCCGGCGCAGCGCGGGCCCGGCGCCGCCCGCCGCCAGAGCGCGAGCACGGCCTCCTCGACGGCGTTCGCCGGCGATTCGCCGCGCGCGAGCCAGAAAGTGGTGAAGTAGCTCTGCCGGAGGCGCTCGGTGCCGAGCTTTGCGATGGCGCGCCTCGCCCGCCGCACGACCGGTTCCTCCAGCGCCGCCTCGCGCACCCGGACCAGCCCGGTGGGAAGCGCGCTTGCCGGGGTCGCGAAAAATCCACTTCGCATCTTGTGATCCCGCCTTGCGTTGTGGCAGAGAGCCTCGATGCTGCATCCGCAGGACTGGACCATCGAGCGCGCCCTCCAGCTCTACAACATTCCCAACTGGGGGGCCGGGTACTTCAACATCAGCTCGAAGGGCCACCTGGTCGCCCATCCCTACGGCCAGCCCGGCCCGGTGATCGACCTGATGGACGTGGTGGACGACATCCGCGAGCGGAAGCTCGGGTTCCCCTGCGTGGTGCGCTTCCAGGACGTGCTGCGCTCGCGCGTCAAGCAGCTCAACGAGACCTTCCGCGGCGCGATCGCGCAGCACGGCTACAAGGGGCAGTACTTCGGCGTCTACCCGACCAAGGTGAACCAGATGCGCGAGGTGGTCGAGGAGATCCTCGACGCCGGCGCGCCCTACCACTTCGGCCTGGAGGCGGGCTCCAAGGGCGAGCTGCTCATCGTGCTCGCGCTCAACACCGACCCCGAGGCGCTCACCATCTGCAACGGCTACAAGGACGAGGAGTACCTGCGGCTGGCGCTGCTCGGGCGCAAGCTGGGCCGCAAGATCATCGTGGTAGTCGAGAAGCTCTCCGAGCTGCCCGAGCTGCTCCGTCTTGCGGAGGAGATGAACGTCCACCCGCTGATCGGGCTGCGCAGCAAGCTCTCCACCAAGGGGACGGGCAAGTGGGAATCCTCCTCGGGAGACTTCGCCAAGTTCGGGCTCACCACGCCCGAGCTGATCCAGGCGGTGAAGATGCTCAAGAATCGGGGGATGGAGGGCGCGGCGAAGCTGTTCCACTTCCACGTGGGCAGCCAGCTGACCGACATCCGCACCGTCAAGGACGTGGTGAACGAAGGCGCGCGCATCTACGCCAAGCTGCGAAAGATGGGCATTCCCCTGGAGTACTTCGACGTGGGCGGCGGCCTGGGCGTGGACTACGTCGGCGCGCGCAGCACCGCGTACGTCTCCTCGCTCAACTACTCCGTCGAGGAGTACGCCGCCGACGTCGTCTACACCGTCCAGCAGATCTGCACCAACGAGGGCGTTTCCGAGCCGCACATCGTCAGCGAGTCCGGGCGGGCGCTCACGGCCCACCACTCCTGCATCCTGATGAACGTCTTCGGCCACATCGAGTTCGGCGAGAACGGCGCCGAGGTCTCCGACGGGATCGCGGTCCCGGTGCCCGAGTCGCCGGACACGCCCATCGTCCGCGAGATGCGCGAGATCGTGGCGGGGCTCACGCCGAAGAACTCGGGCGAGACCTACAACGACGGCGTGGCCAAGAAGGAGCAGGCGCTCACGATGTTCAAGCTCGGCATCCTGGGTCTCGAGGAGCGCGCCATCATCGAGGGGCTCTTCTGGCGCCTGTGCCGCAAGCTGGTCGGGATCAACAAGCGGCGCAAGCGCGTCCCCGGGCAGACCCGCGGGCTGGAGGACCGGCTCGCCGACCAGTACATGGCGAACTTCTCCGTCTTCCAGAGCGCGCCGGACCACTGGGCCATCGACCAGCTCTTTCCCATCGTCCCGCTGCACCGCCTCGACGAGGTGCCCACCCGCGACTCGACCATCGTGGACATCACCTGCGACTCGGACGGCAAGATCGACAGCTTCATCGAGAACGAGACGGTGGACGAGACCATCGCGCTCCACCCGCTGCGCAAGGGCGAGCCCTACTACCTGGGGATGTTCCTGACCGGCGCCTACCAGGACATCATGGGCGACATGCACAACCTGTTCGGCCGCGTGCACGAGGTGCACGTGTTCGTCGACGACGAGGACCCCGAGGACTACTACATCGAGGAGGTCATCCCCGGGGACACGCTGGAGCGCGTGCTGGCGCGCGTGCAATACGAGCCGAGCGACCTGGCCAAGCGCATCAAGCAGGCGCTGGACGCCAAGATCCGGGAAGGCTCCGTCAAGCCGAAGGAGTCCGTCTCGCTCACCGACTTCTACGAGCAGGCGATG
>DASWGQ010000201.1:0-8044 GCA_036393595.1 Myxococcales bacterium
TGCACGCGCAGGTCGAGGTAGCTCCGCGCGCGCATCTGCGCCTCATCCTGTGGGCGCTCACGCCGCATCTGTACGCGGTGAGCGCGAAGTCCGACCTCGTGGCCAACGTTTGCCGCGTCCTTGCCGAAGGCCTCCTTGCGCTGGGCCCGCGCCGCAGTGATCGCAGCTGAGCGGCCCGGCTACCCTCGCGACCGGGCGGCCCGCGCGAACTCGTGGACGAATTCCTCCTGTCCCGGCGCGGATGCGGCAGCGGGCTGCGCCTGGCGCACCAGCTCGATCGCCCGCCGCGGGTCCTGGCCCGCTGCGACGAGGCAGCATGCGGCCACGGTGCCGCTCCGGCCGATCCCGCCGTGGCAGTGGATCACCACCGTCCGGCCGGCGGCGAGGTGCTCGAGGATGCGGCCGACGAGCCGTCCCGTCTCACCGGCGTCCGAGGGCGCAGTGCCGTCTCGAATCGGGAACCAGAGGCTCTCGAGCCCGGCGCGCCGTGCGCCATCGAGCAGCCCGCCGAGGCCGATCGTCCACATCTCTCCTTCCTCGAGCAGAGTGACCAGCACGGCCGCGCCGCACGTGTCACGAAGGCAGGCGAGGTCGGCCCCGAGCATCCGTTCGGGCTCGAGCGGCGAATCGTGCCGCCACCGTCCGGGAGCGGGACAGAAGGCAAGCCGGCCGCGGAGGCCGTGCGCGTCCTGGGGAAGGAAGGCGACCGGCGGAATCAGGTCCGAGCTCATGGCACGCTCATCGCTCTCAGGGCTGACACGTCTGTCCAGCCAGGAACCAGCAGCTCGCCGCGGGGGACGTCTTGAAGAACGTGAGCAGCATGCCAGCGACTTTCTCTCGCGCGCTCATTGCGGGATGCGTGCCGTCGCTGGGTGAGAAGTCGCTGACGACCCAGGTGAGACCGTCTGACCGTGCATTCGTTCCATCCGCCCAGAGGTAGGGACCCCAGCCCAGCCAGGACGCGACAGAGGTGTCGTACCGCAGGTCACCCGCACGGGCATCGGCTGCACCACCTGCCATCTGCGCGATCTGCGATTCGATCGCCCATTTGACGCTGAACGCGCTTTCGTAGGCGTACGGCTCTGGATTCAGCGGCGTCGTCGCGTAGCCGGCATAGATGCGGCTCGAGATAAAAATCTGCCGCAAGTTGGGGTAGCGAGTCTTCATCGCGCGCGCGATCTGTCCGATCGAGGTCAGGAGCGCGAATGCGTCCGCATTGGCCGCCGGCAAAGATGCAGTCGGCCCGGGATTCGCGACCTTCACCCACCCGATCTGTACCTGCGCCTCCGACAGACCCAACGGCGTCAGCCACGTATCCCGAATGCGATCGTACTCAGCGCTCGTGGCGCTCACCCAGCTCGAGGCGGCGCGCCCGCCGGCGGCGCCATTGACGATGGCGAGCGTCGTGTGATTCACCGCCGCGTCGGATGCCGCCGAAGCCACGAAGCCCGGTGGCAAACACGTGCCCACCTGCTGACCGTCGTTACAGAACTCCTGTGTCGTGTTCGACATCCCGATGCTGACGAGGACGTACTTCCCGCTCGCGCTGGGCTGCCCCGCCACGTCGAGTGGCGCGATCTGAGCCGCGGCTGCCAGGCCGGCTGCGAGGTGCGCCCCTGAGAGGGCGTTCTCGCCATTGGGATACAGCCCGCCACGATACTGGAGGTAGCAGCCCGTCCCGAGATCCGTGATAGGCCTTTTCGTGGCATCCGTCCCGCCCTCGCAAGTCGGAAGCGTGCCCGCAGGGCCGTCGCTCGAGCATCCCGCGACAAGCACCCCCAGCGTCATGCCCGCACATGCGCGCAACCACACCGTCATGACCCGACCCTGGCGCAACTTTCGGTAGTGATCTGCGTCATCTGCGATCCCCCTTTGCCTCCAAGATCTCTAATGCGTGAAGACCCACGCTGCTCGTGCTTGGGCCACCCTCCGGAGTCCGCCGGGCATCTCCTCGTCGACCACCTCGAGCCCGGCGTCATCCGGCAGCCCGTCAATGAGCGGCCGGGCATAATCCAGGAGCGTGTCGGACATCTTGGGTCCCGGGAAGGGGACCAGCCCGAGAGGGAGCGACGATCCGAGACTCCGCCGCTTCTCCTCCCGCTTGAGTCGCTTTCGCTCCCGCTTCCGCTGCCGCGCTTGTGCGCTCTGCATGGGCGGCCACGGTAGCGCACGGGTCCGACATCGCTTCGGCCGAGGACGCAACAGCGTGGAATCATTCGCCGTTTGAGAGAAGCTAAATTCTCATGGCCATGAGAAAGAGTTCCCATGCCATCGCACTCCGCATCGACGCCGCAACACCCAGGCGGGCATCCGCTCGAAGCCCAGCTGCTCGAGCGAATCGCGTCCGCGCTTCGCGATGCCGGCTGGAAGGTCCAGTCCCAACACGGGGACCGCAAGGCCGATCTCGTGGTGGCTGATACGGCAAGGAGATACGCCGTCGAGCTCAAGCTCGCCCGGGAACCGCGCAAGGCGGAGGTCCAGGCTGCGCTAGCCGACGCGATCCTCCAGTCGAAGGCAGTTGCGAAGTCGATTGGTGCCCGGCCGCTCGCCATCGTCGGTGCTCCCCATATCTCTGACGGCATGGCGGTGGCACTCCGCGAGTACGCGCAGGAGTATGGCGAGGGAAGCGCCTTCGGGTTCGTCGACTCGCGCGGACGTCTGGAGCTGCATGGGGCGGGGCTTCGAGACTTTCCATCCAGCGCCGGCGTCGCCTCGGCACACAGCTCTGCGAGGCCGAGAGCCGCAAGCCGGGTGGATGTCTTTTCCGACCTTGGGCAGTGGCTCCTGAAGGTGCTGCTCGCGAAACCGCTTCCCGAGAAGCTGCTCAACGCTCCGCGCGCGCCTTTCCGCAACGCGAAGCACCTCGCGGAAGTGGCTGGCGTCTCGGTGGCACAAGCGGCGCGGCAGGTCGCGCAGCTGCGCGCGGACGGTTTCCTTGAAGATTCTCCCTCACTACGCCTTGTGCGCATCCGCGATTTGCTCGAGGACTGGCGCGCGGCCAACCGGAAACTCCCCCTCGAATTTCCAGCGAGGTGGCTGTTTCCGCCGAAGGACCCCAGGAAACATGTGAGGGACGTGCTGCGGCGGTGGAGTGAATCGCGCGTCGAGCGATCGTTGCTGCCCGACCCTGCCATGTGGGCTCGCCGCGCCGCTCGTGCCTCGCTCGGGCTATTCGGCGCTTGCGAGGCGTTGGGGTTCGGATTCGTTGCTGGTGCGCCGCTGCATCTGTACGTCGAGGACGTGTCCATACGAGCCTTCGAGGAACTGGGTCTCGTGCCGGCTGGCGCTGGTGAGCGCGTCGATGTGTTCTTGCGGCAGCCGAAGCATCCCGAATCGGTCTTTCGCGGCGCAGTCTGGCAGAACGGCATGGCTGTCGCCGACGTCATTCAATGCTGGCTCGACGTCGCCGAGCATCCGGCGCGCGGGGAAGAGCAGGCGCAGCAGCTCTGGAATCGCGTGCTGAAGCCGAAGCTACTGGAGGCGTGAGTGGCGGAGCTTGGCCAGGACCGGGCTGCTTTCGCGAAAGTGGTGATGGCGCTTCGCCCCTATCTCGGCGAGCTGGTGTGTTTGTCGGCGGGTGGGCGCACCGTCTCCATGCGCTTCACGAGCTCATCCACCGTCGGCGGAACAGGTCCGGCTCCTCTGCCAGCAAGGGCTGGAGAAAGTCTTCGGACAGACTGTCGCGGCAGCGCTCGGGCGCTAGGGCCTTGCGGGAGGACGGGGGTGTAGCTTTGCCGCCGTCCTCTCCACATCGTCGGGCGACACCAGGAACGCCTGCGCCCGGGTGGTCTCTCCATCCCGCTTCAGCAGCAGGTCTCCACGCCCGAGCAGGTTCTCCGCGCCCGCTTCGTCGAGAACGGTCTGCGAGTCGTGCGTGCTCGGCAGCTTGAAGGCGAGCCGGACGGGGAGGTTCGCCTTGAGCTGTCCCGGGATGGCATCGACGCTGGGCCGCTGCGTGGCGAGCACCAGGTGGATGCCCACCGCTCGCGACCGCTGCAGCAGGCGCTGCACGTCGCCGACGAACTGCGCGCGGGCAGCCTTGTCGGGAAGCCCCGCGACCAGATCCGCGAACTCATCCACGATGACCACGAGCGCGGGCATCGGCTCCGCACCCCCCGGCAGCTCCGTCCGCTGCGCCACGCGCGCGCCGGCGAGGCGCTCAGTCCGCCGGGGCATCTCCTCGTCGACCAGGGACCGGAGCAGCGCGATGGCCTCCTCCGGATCGGTGATCACCGGCCGCTGCAGCGGAAGCGCATTGAAGCGCGGAAAGTCGAGCATCTTCGGGTCGACGATCACGACCTCGCACTCGCTTCGCGGCAGCCGCTCGAGCAGTGAGAGCGCGAGCCCCTGCAGGAACACCGACTTGCCTGAGCCCGTCGTCCCGGCGACGAGCAGGTGCGGCGCGGCGCCGAGATCGAGCTTGAGCAACCGGCGCTCCAACGTGAGCCCCACCGGCACCTCGAGCCCGCGCGTCTCTTCGAGCGGCACGGCGCGCCAGGGGACCACCTCGCGGTCGCGGCGGGGCGCATCGATCGCGACGTAGCTCCCCGCGTTGCAGACGAGCGGCGCCGCCGGCCAGGACATCTCGCGCTGCACGTCGTGCGCGCTGCGCGCCAGCTTGGCGATGTTCTCACCCTCGCGCAGCGCGATGCGGAACCGGACCACGTTCGGCCCGATCACGGCCAGCGCCGGATCGATTCGATCGAGCCGGATCCGGTGGGCCCGGAGCGAGCGCTCCAGGCGGATCGCCTCCTCGGCGACTTCGCCGGTGGCCGGCGCGGACGGCCGCCCTTCGTCGTGCAGCGTGCGGCCCCACCGCGACCAGCACGGTTTCTGCACGGGACAGTTCCGGCACGTCTCCAGGTCGGCCGCCGGCGGCGGAACGGCGCGTCCCTCCACGTACTCCGCCAGCGCCCGGACGCGCCCGTCGAGCGCGCGCTCGGCATCCTCGTCGAACGGCTCCACCGACTTGATCTCGAGCGCGTCGCGGGAGGCGTACGCGAGCGCGGGCTGGAACCGCTCGCCGGAGCGCGCCAGCGCGAGCGCGTACAGCCGCACCTGCTCCTCGGCAGCGACGTCAGTGAGGCCCGTCTTCAGGTCGACGACGTAGCCCTTGTTGCGCTGCAGGTCGCGGCAGAGGAGATCGATGGCCCCGTGCACGAGCACGCGGCCGCCGTCCAGCTCCAGCGAGACGCGGCGTTCGCTCGCCTCCAGCGTGCGCGCGAAAGCGTCGGCTCCCGAAAGTCCGCTGCGCCGGGCCCGCAGGAGCAGTTCGCGGAGCAGCGGGGCGAGCTGAAAGACGATCCGGCCGAGCCCCACCACCTCCGCGGCGGTGCAGCCTGCCGCGAGCGCGCCGGCGCGATCGAAGTACTCGCGGTACACCGCCTCGACGACGCCCTGGAGCAGCCGGTCCTCGTCGGCAGGGTCCTGCTCGAGCGCGCGCTCGAGCGCCGGATGACGCGCGCCGTGCTCCACGAACGCGGCGAGGACTGCGTGGGCAGCCTGGCCGATGCCGGCCCCGCCCGAGGAAACGCGGAACCCCTCGCGCGCGAAGAGCATCTGCCGCGCACACCGGGCGGCCACGGACAGCTCCGTCACCGAGAAGGCAGTGCTCACCGCGGTCTCCGCATCACCACGCGGTCGCCGTCCTTGGTCCGGAACACCGCCGCCTTGCCCGCCTGCTCCAGCGCATCAGACGCGCGGGCGACGTCGTCGCTGCTGAGACCGTGCGCGCGCCCGATCTGCGCCTCGCTGGCCGAGTAGGGCGGCCGCGCGATCGCGGAGAGGACGACGGACTGAGCATCGGTCGCGGGGCGTTGCGACTCTTCGGCGAATGCTGCGTCGAGGAACCGCCGCACGGACTCGATCGAGGGGGCGATCTCGTCCAGCACGAAGGCCGCGGCGGCGTCCTCGCCGACCTCGAGGTCCTTCGACGCGGCTTCGTTGAGAAGCCTCTCGATGGCGGCGAACGAGGCGAAGTCGCCGGTGCCGACGCGCACCAGCGCCGCCTTGCCCTGTAGCTCCGCGAGAGCGCTCGCGGCCGCCGCCGGCAGCCGGACGCGCTCGTCGCGCAGCAGCAAGGCGCGGTCGCTCGATTCGAGCGACTTGCGCAGCCGCTTGACCGTCGCGGCAGCCGACGCGCCGTGCGACGAGTTCGACGCCTCGGCGTAGACGGTCACCTCCTTGCCGGGGCGCGCCAGCTTCGCCCGGACTCCCGCCTTGACGTTCTTGCCGACCCTCGCGCGCTCCGCTGCGACCACGCGTGTCTCGCCCACCCCCGCCCCGGCGGCGCGGCCCAGCACGGACGAGAGCGCCGCCTGCGCGACCGAGGCTTGCTCCTCCGGCGACCTCGTCGAATCGCGCGCCGCTTCCTCGCGGAAGCGGGCGAACGCCTCGCGGGCGACCTCGCGCGGCGGCCGAGCGCGCACTACGGCGTGCTCCGGCGGAGACGAGGTGAGCCCCAGGCTCGCGAAGTGGGCCAGGACGCTGCGCGGCCCGCGGAGCTGCTTCTCCGCGATCGCGCGGCGGACGAATCCCTCCGGGTACGGGAACGTCGGGTGCGGAGGCTTGATGCCGTGGCCGCGCCACAGCGCCGCGAGTCGCTGCGCGACGAGCTTCTCGCCCAACTCCGGCGACATCGACGCAAGGTGCAGCGGCGGGAGCTGCAGCAGGCGGTCCCGCGTCTGCTTGCGCACGTTGCGCAGGAAGTCCTCCCACACGTCGGCCTGGCAGAAGAGGAGGACCAGCGCGCGCCCGCCCCGGCCGTACAGGTTGTCGCCCAGCGCCTGGAGGAACTCGACGACGGCCTCCTTGCCGAGGCGATGCACGCCTTCGAGCTGATCGAATCCGAGCACGATGGGCACGTCGCTCAGGTGCAGGAGCGACGAGAGCGCGAGGAACGCGCGATTCTCGCCATCGAGCGGCTCGGCCGCGCCGAGCACGGCGAGGTCCTCCTCGGGCAGCGAATGTCCGCCCAGCCAGCGGAGCACGAGCGGCTGCAGCTTCGGGCGGGGAAGGCGGCACAGGACCGACCAGACCTCCGGATCGACGACGTCGGGTGTGAATCCGGGCAGCCTGCTGCCGTGGGCGAGGAGCGCGGGCTCCAGCCGGGACCAGCACTCGGTCAGCGCGAGCGTCAGCGTCCTCGGGAACTTGGCAAACTCCAGCGTTCCCATCGCGGCCGCCGCATCGGTGGCGGTCTCGTCGCCGGCCGCAGCGAGCGCGACGACCGCCCGGCGGAGGACGCGCCAGAGGACGTACTCGATGGGGCTCGCCGGCCCTTCCGGTTCCGGCGGCCTTCTCGCGAGCGGCCGCCAGAGTCCGGACACCGCGGACCTGAGCATGTGCGCGAACGGCGCCTCCGGCTCGCGCAGCGGCTCGATCGGCACCATGGCGCGCTCGGCGCCCGCCTCGAGCCACGACCGCTCGGCCTCGGCCCGCAGCGTGGCGAGCAGGTGCGTCTTGCCGTCGCCGGGCTCGCCGGTGATCACCTGGATGGCGAGCCTGCCGGTCCGGCGCACATCTGCGATCAGCTCGCGCAGCCGCGCCCGCTGCGCGGCGTGGATCTCCGGCACGTCCGCGCTCGGCTCCTCGAATCCGTTGCGCAGGACGGAGTCGAGGAAGGGATTCGGAGCAGAGCGCGCGAGCGCCTCCATCTCGGCGGGAGTCATGGCGCCTCACCTGGCCAGTGCGTAGTAGACGAGCCCGCGTCCGGGAACGTGGATTCCTTCCGCCGCATCGGCGCGGCGCGGATCGTCGGCGATCTTCAGGTCCACGGCGAAGGACCGCTCCAGGGCGAGCAGCGCCTCGTCGAACTGCGCCCGCGTCGCCCCCGTGCGCGCGACGACCAGCCGGCGCACCTCCGGGATGGGCACGAGCCCGGTGTGCCTTCCCGCGGCGTTGGCCTCGCGGATGGCCGCCGGGATGGCGGAGGCGACGTCCCGGGCGCCGTCGCCGGCGGATCGCGGCGCGGAGCCGAGGAGGCGTTCGATCGCGTCCAGGCGCGCCATGAGGCGGGTTTCCAGGGCCTGCAGGTCGGAGAGCG
>DASWGQ010000202.1:0-4095 GCA_036393595.1 Myxococcales bacterium
TCTCCAGCGGGATGGTGACATACCGCTCCACCTCCTCTGCGGAGAGCCCCTGCGGCTGGGTGATGACCTCGATCATCGGGGCGACGGGGTTGGGGTACGCCTCGACGTCGAGCTGCGTGTAGCAATAGAGGCCGATGCCCAGGAGGCCCAGCGCGAAGGCGAGCACCAGCCCGGGGAAGCGCAGCACCGCGTCGACGAGGCGGCCCATCAGAGCATCCCGGAGAGGAGCAGCGCTCCGGACACCACGACCTGCTCGCCGCGCGAGAGGCCCGAGAGCACCACCACCGGATCCGCGTCGTCGGCCTCGACCTGCACGCGGCGCTGCTGGAACCGCAGCAGGCCGTTCTCGGTCCGGCCGGTCTGCACCAGGACCACGGTCTGGTCGCCGAGGTGGAGGAGGGCGCTGCGCGGGACCGCCAGCGCGGTGCGCGGCGCCGTGGAGATGAGGAGGGTCGCATACATCTCGGGAAGCAGCTCGCGCCCCGGATTGCGCAGCGTGGCGCGTACCCGGGCGCTGCGGGTCTGCGGATCGAGCGCGGGGGAGATCCAGTCGACGCGGGCGGAGAACTCGCGATCGGGATACGCGACCACCTTCACCCTGACCTTCGCGCCGGGCTGCACGCGGGGCAGGTCCATCTCGAACACGTCGGCCATCGCCCAGACCTGGTCGAGGTCGCCCACCGTGAACAGCTCCGGGGAGGTGCCGCCCGAAGACTGCCCCGCGATCTCCATGCCCGGGGTGACCGCGCGCGCGGCCACTTCGCCGTCGATCGGCGCGCGCAGCGTGAAGGTCTGCGAGACGCTGCCCGTTTCGCCATGGAAGAGGCGCGCGCGCTGGCGGGCGCGGGCCAGCTCCGCGGCGGCGCGGTCGCGGGCGGCCTGCGCGGCTTCGAGATCGCGCTGCGCGCCGGCGTGCGCCTCGAACAGCTCGCGCTGCCGGCGCAGCTCGCGTTCCGCTGCCTGGAGGTCCGCCTCCGCCTTGCCGACGTCCGCTGCCGCGACCCCCACGTCGGCCGATTCCAGGGTGAGCAGCGGCGCGCCCTTGCGCACCCGCTGCCCGAGCTGCGCCTCGATGCGGCTGACGCGCCCGCTCACGGGCGAGAAGACGTGCGCCACGTGAGAATCGTCGAAAGCGATCCGGCCCGGGGCGGCGAGCTCGGACGCGACGGACTGCTCTTCCACCGTGGCCAGCTGCACCTCACCCGCCTGCATCTGCTCCTGCGAGAGCCACGCCTCGCCCGGCGGCGGTCGCGCCTCCGCGCGCTCCTCGCGCTTGCAGGAGACGAGGAGCAGCAGGCAGGCGAGCGCGCTGCCCCTCACGAGCGCAGCTCCCGGCCCACGGCGGCCTCGAGCTTGAACAGGTTCACCCACAGGTCGTGCAGGTCCTGGAGGTACTCCGCGCGCACCTGGGCGAAAGCGCGCTGGGCGTCGAGCAGCTCGAAGAGGCGCGCGGCGCCCTTCTCGTACTGGATCCGGGTGAGATCGCGGGCCCTCTGGGCGCGCTCGAGGAGCCCGCCGCGCATGCGGTCGACCAGCTTGCGGCTGGCGGCGAACGCTCCGTAGGCAGTGATGACCTCGCTGGTGAGCTGCGCGGCGGCCTTGTCGCGCTGGACGGTCTGGGTGCGCAGGTCCGCCTCGGCGCGCTGCACCTCCCCCTGCTGCTGGTAGAAGATCGGCACCGGGAGCGAAGCGCCGAAGGTCACCGTGGGAGGAGTCACTGCCGAGCCGCCGGTGCCCTCTTGGGCGTACTGCGCGGAGAGCGTCACCTCGGGGATCCGCTGCCGGCGCGCGAGGTCCAGCGCGGCGCGCGCGCGCGCCTCCTGCCGCTCGAGCGCGCGCAGGTCGGGCCGCGCCTGAATCGCGGCGTCGAGGAACGCGCCGGCATCGCCTGGCGCGAGGGTCAAGCGAGCGGCTTGCTCCAACAACCCCGGGTCGACGCGGAAGTCGGGCAGCGGCCCGCGCACGGCGAGCAGGAAGGCGATTTGCGCGCGCGCGGCCCGGTCGGCTTGCTCGACGACATCGACGACCTGCTCCGCTTCCTGCGCGGCGACCTGCGCCCGGGCCAACTCGGCCTCGCTGATCGCGCCGGCCCGGAACCGCGTCTGATCGAGCTGCTCCGTCTGCCGCGCGAATTCGAGCAACTCGCGCGCCAGATCGACCTGGGCGCGCTGCAGGGCCGCGTCGATCATCGCCTGCTGGAGTGCGAGCCGCAGCGTTCGCTCGGCGTCGTCGCGCGAGAGGTGCGCTGCCTCGAGCGCCGCCCGCGCGGCATCGACGCGGAGCCCGCGCTTGCCGGACAGTACCTCGGACAGCGCGGCCTGGTCGGAGAGGCCGAGTCCCAGCGCGAGCGCGGAACAGCCCGAGCAGTCGAAGCTGCGCCCCACGCTGCCGCTCAGCGCCGGGTTGGGGACGGCGCCGGCCGCCGCCTGATCGCCGCGCGCGGCCGCGACCTGCGCGTCCGCAAGCAGCAGATCGAAGCTGCGCTCGCGGAACAGCCGCAGCGCTTCCGGCAGCGTGAGCACGGCCGGGAGCCCCGGTTCCGCGGCGGCGGCGAGCAGGAGCGCGAGGGCGAGGCGGGCCATGGATCGCTTCTAGGATGCCCCTCGGAAGATCGCCTTCCGAGGGAGGTCCGTCCAACCAACGTCCTCTCGGCCGGGAGGCCGGTGCGCCGCGGTGCGCGCGCGTGGGCCGGAGTGGGCGGTTGACAGCAGCCTCGGGATGCCCGAATCGCAGCCGCGATGAGGACGCAGCTGGTCCGCACCGCGGTGCTGGAGATCTACGAGCAGGTGCGCCGCGAGGCGGCGCGCGCGGACCAGGCCATGCAGCGGGTGCTCCGGCGCGAGAAGGCGCTCCGCAGCGTCGAGCGCCGCGCGGTCGCGGATGCCGTCTACGGGCTGCTCCGCCTGCAGGGGCGCGTCGATCACCTGCTGGAGCAGGCGCTCGCGACGCGCAAGCTGCGCATGTCCGGGCTGGCGACCCCCACGCAGCACCTCTTGCGCTACGCGGCGTACCTCATCGTGGGAGAAGGGCAGGGGCCCGAGTCGGCGGCGAACCTGGCCGGACCCGAGGTGGCGCCGTTCCTGTGGGCGCTGCAGCTCGTCGCCCGCCCGCAAGAGCTCGCCGCGCCGGCGGACCCGATCGACGCGCTCGCCGCGGAGACGAGCCTCCCCCGGTGGCTGGCCGCGCTCTGGGCGGAGCAGCTCGGCGCCGGGGAGACGCGCTCGCTGGCCGCGGCGCTCAACCAGCGCGCCCCGCTCACCGTGCGCGCGAACCTCTTGAAGGCCACCCGCGAGGAGGTGCGCGCGGCGCTCGAGGCGGAGGGGGCGCGCGTCGAGCCCGCCCGCTGGTCACCGCACGCGCTCACCTTCACCGGGCGAACCAACGTGTTCGCGCTCAAGGCGTTCAAGGCGGGGCTGTTCGAGGTCCAGGACGAGGGGAGCCAGCTGATCGCCGAGGCGTGCGGCGCGCGGCCCGGGCAGGTGGTGGTGGATGCCTGCGCGGGCGCGGGAGGGAAGGCGCTGGCGCTCGCCGCCGAGATGCGCAACCGCGGCAAGCTGGTGGCGTGCGACCGCGACGGGCGCCGACTGGGCGAGCTGCGGCGGCGCGCCCGGCGCGACGGAGCGCACAACTGGGAGGCGCGCGCCGTGCCCGAGGGACCCGCCGGCGAGGCGCGCCTCGACGATCTGCGGGGAAAGGCCGACGTGGTGCTGGTCGACGCCCCGTGCAGCGGCCTGGGGGCCCTGCGGCGCAACCCGGACGCGCGCTGGCGGATGGACCAGGCCGAGGTCGACTCGTTCCCACCGCGGCAGCGGGACATCCTCGGGCGCTACGCAGCGCTGGTCCGGCCGGGGGGACGGCTGGTGTACGCGACCTGCTCCATCAACCGGCGCGAGAACGAGGACGTGCGCGCGTCCTTCCTGGCGGAGCATCCGGACTTCGCTCCGGTGCCGGCGTCCGAGCTCCTGGGCGCGGAGCGCGCGGCGGCGCTGGGCGCGCGCCCGGAAGAGGTGCAGCTCCTTCCGCACCGGCACGGGACGGACGGCTTCTACCTCGCCGCGATGCAGCGGCGGCCATTGCAAAAAATGGTGGAATCGC
>DASWGQ010000203.1:0-11377 GCA_036393595.1 Myxococcales bacterium
TCGCGCGTCCTCGAGGCCGTGCAGCGCGTCCTCGGCTGATTCCATGGACCTCTCGCAGTACGCCGAGCTGTTCCTGGCCGAGAGCCGGGAGCACCTGAGCGCCTGCAACCAGCTGCTGCTCGAGTGGGAGCGCAGCCCCGCGAACTTCACGCCCGTCGGCGGCCTGTTCCGCGCCGTGCACACCGTCAAGGGGATGGCGGCGACCATGGGCTACGCCCGCGTCACCGACCTCGCCCACCGCGCCGAGAATCTGCTCGACCTGTTGCGCCGCGGAGGACGCCCCGCCACCGACGAGCTGCTCCAGCTCCTGTTCCGGGCGCGGGACGCGCTCGAGCAGGCCGTGGAGCTTTCGGTGGTCGGCCGCGAAGACGAGATCGACGTCGCGGAAGTGGTGGCCGATTTGGAGGGGGCCGCGGCGCAGCTCGGGAGGAGAGGCGACGTTGGGGCAGGGATGGGCGCGCATGCGATGCCGGTCTCGGAAACGGCTCCCGACGTCGAGATGCCCGTCGTCGCGGGACGGCTGGTGCAGGTGACGCTGCGCGCCGAAGCGCCGCTCAAGGGCGGGCGCGCGCTGCTCGCGGTCAAGAAGGCGCAGCGCGTCGGCCCGGTGCACGCGGTGACGCCGCCCGAGTCGGCGTTCGAGTCCGACGAGTTCGACGGCCGCTTCAGCTTCCGCATCGGAGGGGCGGCCGGGGCCGCCGAGATCGAGCGGGCCGTGCGGTCCGCGGGCGACGTGGAGCACGTCACGGTGGGTGGAGAAGAGCGGCGCACGGCCCCCGCGGCCGGCGCTCCGCCCGCGGCGGCGGAGACCAAGAGCCGCCATATCCGGGTGGACCTCGGGCGGCTCGATGGCCTCATGGATCTGATCGGCGAGCTCGTGACCGTGCGGGGCCGGCTGAACGAGCTCGCGGCCTACGCCCGCGACCCGGTGATCGACGACGTCGCGATCCAGGTGTCCCGGCTGTCGCGCGAGCTGCAAGCCGAAATCATCCAGGCGCGCATGACGCCGGTGTGGCAGGTGTTCGACCGCTTCCCCCGCCTGGTGCGGGACCTGGCCCGCGAGCTGGGCAAGCAGGTCTCGTTCCGGGTCGAGGGGAAGGAGATCGAGCTCGACCGGGCGATCCTGGACGAGCTGGGAGACCCGCTGCTGCACCTGCTGCGGAACGCGGTGGATCACGGCATCGAGCCGCTGGCCGAGCGACGTCGGGGCGGCAAGAAGCCCGAAGGGGAGATCGTGCTCACGGCGGTGCGCGAGCGCGCCAGCGTGGCGATCAGCGTGGCCGACGACGGCCGCGGCATCGACCGCAAGAAGATCCTCGAGCGCGCCAAGCGAGACGGCGTCGTAGACCCGCACGCCGAGGCGCTGACCGACGATCAGCTGCTGCGCGTGCTCGCCCGGCCCGGATTCTCGACCGCCGAGGCGGTGACGAGCGTGTCCGGGCGCGGCGTGGGGATCGACGTGGCCGTGACGCGCATCCGCGCGCTGGGCGGCACGATCGAAATCCGCTCCCAAGAGGGGAAGGGCACGACCTTCATCATGCGGCTGCCGGTCACGCTGGCGATCGTGCGCGCGTTGATCGCGGGCGTGGGAGCGGAGCGCTACGCGCTGCCGCTCACATACGTGGCGGAAACGGTGGAGTTCGGCGTTCAGGCCACGACCATCGTGGAGGGCCGCGAGGCGATCGTGCTGCGCGACCGGGTGGTACCGCTGGTGCACCTGCGGCGGCTGCTCGGAGTGAGTGGCGAGGCGCCGAAGCGGTGTCCCATCATCGTGCTCGAGATGGGGGAGCGCCGCAGCGGCATCGTGGTGGACGGGATGCTGGGCCAGCAGGAGATCGTCGTGAAGGGGTTCGACGCGCCGCAAGGGACGCTGCCGGTGTTCAGCGGGGCGACGATCATGGGCGACGGGGTTCCCGCGTTGATTCTCGACGCGGGCGGGCTCCTGTAAGAGGGGGCGGCATGGAAGACGTGCGGGATCTCAAAGAGCTGCAGATCGACGCGTTGCGCGAGGTGGCCAACATCGGAGCGGGTCACGCCGCCACCGCGTTGTCGCAGCTCACGAACCGCAAGATCATGATCAGCGTGCCGCAGATCAACATCGTGCGCCTGGAGGAAGTGCCGGACCTGCTGGGAAACCCGCAGGATGTCGTCGCCGCGGTGCTGATGCACATGCTGGGAGATCTCACCGGGCGCACACTGCTCCTGTTCCCGGAGTCGGTGGGACGGCGGGTGTGCGACATGCTGCTGCGCCGGCCGGTCGGGACGACGGCGGCGTTCGACACGCTGGAGCAGTCGTGCCTCAAGGAAGCCGGCAACATCCTCGCGGGGGCCTACCTCAACGCGCTCTCCGATTTCATGGGGATGCTGCTGCTGCCCTCGGTGCCCAGTCTCGTGGTGGATCTCTCGGCGGCGGTGCTCACCACCACCTATCTGAACTTCGGGCACGAGCGCGACTTCGTATTCTGCGTCGAGACCGAGTTCACCATCGACTCGGGAGAGGGACTGCGGGGAGACTTCCTGCTGCTCCCCGATCTGGCGTCGCTCAAGGCCATCTTTGACGCCATCCGCTTGACCTGACCCGTGACGGCGCCGGCGCTCTCGGAACGCGACCTCGCCGTCCTCCGATCCTTCGCCCGCCGGATCGACCCGTCGGACGCGGGGGCGCACAACAATCTCGGTGTTCTCTATTATCAGAAGGGCCTCGTGGAGGACGCGATCGCCGCGTTCACACGCGCGCTCGAGCTGGACCCGAAGATGCAGGTCGCGCAGCGCAACCTCGAGATCGCCTATCACGATACCGGCTACTACGACCGGCGCGTGGCGTACCTGCAGGAGCGGCTGCGTCAGGCGGCCGACGACCGGGACGCCCGCTGGGAGCTGGGACGCGCCTACGCGATTCTCGGCGCCCACGAGGAGGCAGTCGGAGAGTTCGAGCAGCTGCTCGCCCACCGCCCCAAGGACGTGGCCGCGATCATCCAGCTCGGCCTCGCGGAGAAGAATCGCGGGCGACCCGAGGCCGCAACCGAATGGTTCCAGCGGGCCGTGGAGCTCGAGCCCGATTCCACCGTCGTGCACTTTTACCTGGGCGAGATCTATTACAACCGCGGCCTGAATGCCGAGGCGCTCGCCGCGCTCGAGCGCGCCGTGGAGCTCAACCCCGACAATGCCAACGCCCATTACCTCATGGCGTTCGTGCTGGGCGATCTGGGTCGCCACCAGGACGCGCGCGCCGCGTCGAAGCGCGCCATCCAGCTCAACCCGCCCCTCGCCCGGGCGCAGACCAACCTTTCGCTCGAGCGCTACAACGCCGAGCGTAAGAGCCAGGAGCGGCGCCAGCGCCTCGTCCCCGAGCCCCAGGTGGTCGAAGGGAACGAGCTCGCCCACTACAACCTCGGGCTCGCGTTCCGGCAGAAGGGCTACTACAACGAAGCGCTGAAGGAATACCGCATGGCGCTCGAGCGCGGTGAGGACCGCCGCCTCACGCTCCAGGCGATGGCCGAGCTCCACCTCCTGAAGCGCGACCTCGCCGCGGCGCTCGAGCTGTACGACACGCTGCTGCGGGAGGTCCCGGATTCCCCCAAGCTGTGGAACGAGCGCGGCGTGGTGCTGCACCAGGCGGGCCGGACCGAGGACGCGCTCGCCTCCTATCGGCAGGCGGTGGAGGTGGATCCCAAGTACGCGCTCGCGTGGAACAACCTCGGCGTGGTGCAGGCGCACGGCGCCGTCGCCGATCCGGCCATCGAGGCGCTGCGTACC
Source organism: Myxococcales bacterium (assembly GCA_036393595.1). Lineage (GTDB taxonomy): Bacteria > Myxococcota > Myxococcia > Myxococcales > 40CM-4-68-19 > VBKO01. Next base: position 3,757 of record DASWGQ010000203.1, read on the forward strand.
GCGCTACGGCTCCAGGGGACCTTCAGCGCGGCGCGGCTCAACCTCGCATTGCTGCTGTTTCAGCTGCGCCGCTTCCAGCTGTCGCTCGAAGCCTACCGACAGGTGCTCTCCAACGAGCCCAACTCTGCGGCCGCCTGGAACGGCGTGGGGCTGGTGCTGGTGGAGCTCAAACGCTTTCAGGACGCGCGCAACGCGTTCGTGCGCGCCGTGGAGACGGACCCCGACCACGCCGGGGCGCACTACAACTTGAGCTTCACGCTGTCCAACCTGGGTGACTTCGACGGCGCGCTGCGCGCCACCAAGCGGGCGCTCGAGCTCGATCCCTATTACGTCTCCCAGAAATTCGCCCTCACGATCGACCTGCAATACGAGAAGGGCACGATCGGGATCGCGCCCCAAATTTCCGCCGACGTAACGGCGGAGACGCTGGGCGAGGACTTCAACTTCGACCAGCGCCTGCTCGACAACATCTTCCAGGAGCTCGCGCCCGCCGCCGCGGCCGAGCCGCCCGCCGGCAAGGCCGCGGAGGACCCGCTCGCCCTGGCGCGCGATTACGTGAGCAAGGGCCTGATGGACGTCGCGGCCGCCGAGGCCGTGCGCGCCGTGCAGCGGGGCGCAAGCCGGGCGGAAGCGGGCGTGCTGCTGGGGGACATCTTCGCGAAGCGCGGCTTGCACGGTGAGGCGCTGGAGCGCTACCGCGAGGCCCGCAGCCTCGAGCCCGGGCGCGCCGACGCGCGGTTGGGCGAGGTCAAGGCGCTGTTCGCCCTGGGCGGCTCGCGCGCGCAGGAGGCGGGTGGGCTGGCGGAGGAGCTGCTCGAGCTCACGCCGGACAACGTGGACGCGCTCGTCGCGGTGGCGAAGGGGCGCGCCGCCGGGGGCGATGCCGCGGGAGCGCTCACCGCCCTGCAGCAGGCGCAGACGCGCGCCCCCGGCCGCGCCGATCTCCACAAGCTGCAGGGCGATGTCGCGCTCAAGGTCGGCGACAAGGCCGCCGCGCTGGCCGCGTACCGGGCGGCCCTGGAGCTCGATCGCGGCTACGTCCAGGTGTGGCTCGACCTGGGGCGGCTGCACGAAGAGAAGGAAGAGTGGAGCGAGGCCCGAAAGGCGTACGAGCGGGCGCTCGACGCGCTGCCCACCTTCAACGAGGCGGCGCTGGCGCTCGCCGACCTGCTGCGGCGCTCGGGACACGTGCGCCAGGCGATCACGCGCCTGGCCGAGATGCTCGAGCAGGACCCCTACGACCTGCCGGCGCTGCTGCTGCTCGGCCGCGCCCTGCTCGACGACAAGCGCGACGCCCAGGCGCTGGAGGCGTTCCAGCGGGCGCTCAAGTTCGACCCCGACCAGGTCGAAGCGCTGTTCCAGCTCGGCGTCGCGCTGGCGCTGGTGCACCGCTACGGCGAGGCCGTGCAGGCGTGGGAGAAGGTGACCCGGGTCGACCCGGCCGGACCGTTCGCTCAGGCCGCGCGCGCGCACGCCCGCACCGCTCTCGACCTGAAGCACATCTTCGCGTCGGACGCGGCCTGACCCATGCCCATCGAAGGCCCGCTCCGCGAGCTCGGCATCCACGACGTCTTCCAGCTCCTCGACCTGAGCCGGAAGACGGGGGTGTTGCGCGTCACCTCCGAGCTGCGGCACAACGCGGGCACGATCTCGTTCGAGGGCGGCGCCATCATCTTCGCCGAGATCCGGTCGAACCCGCACCCTCTGGGCGCGCTGCTGCTCCGGACGGGCAAGATCACCGAAGCCGATCTCGAGCGCGCGCGCGACATGCAGCAGCGCCAGGGCGACGGCCGCAGGCTCGGCGAGATCCTCGTGTCGCTCGGCGCGCTCACCCCGCGCGAGCTCGAGCGCCAGGTGCGCTTCCAGATCGAAGAGGTCGTCTTCGAGGTCATGAGCTGGCGCGAGGGCTACTTCTCGTTCAGCGAGGGCGCCCCGACCGAGCTGCCCACGGACGCCGTGGTGCGCATCCCCACCGAGGCGCTGCTGATGGAGGGGGCGCGGCGCATCGACGAATGGTCCCGCATCGAGGGGCGCATCCCCCACCTCGGCGTCGTGCCCATGCTCGCGCCGCCCCAGGACGCGAGTGAAGGTGAGCTCGATCTGCTGCCGCCCGAGTGGGAGATGCTGGCGATGATCGACGGCGAGCGCGACGTGCGCGGCATCGCATCGGAGCTGGGACGCTCGGACTTCGAGGTCGCGAAAACCCTGTTCGGGCTGGAGAGCGCCGGTGTGATCGTGCTGTCCGACCCGGGCACGACCAAGCGCGAGCGGACCACGCTCGCCGGCGACCTCGTCGAGCTCGTAGCGCGCGCAGAGGACGCGCTGTCGCGCCGCGACCTCGAAGAAGCGCGTGGCGCGGCCGAGCAGGCGGCGGGCGTGCAGCCCCACGACCCGGACCTGCACCTGCTGCTCGGGCGGATCGCGCTCGCGTCCGGACGCGGGGCCGATGCCGTGGAAGAGCTGCGCCGCGCGCTGCGGCTCGATCCGCTCGCGGTCGCCGCGCACCGCGTGCTCGGGTACGCGTTCGTCGCCACCGGCCGGTTCGGCGAGGCGGTAGAGCAGTGGGACCAGTGGGAACGGCTGGCGCCACGCTCGGACGCGGAGCTGAAGCAGCTCGACGAAGTGCGCCGCGCCAAGGCGGCCGCCCAGACCCTCGCCGGGACGGGCACGCATGCCTGACGTGATCAAGACCCTGTCCTCCCAGCTCGCCCAGGATCCGGACAGTCTCGTCTTCCTGCGGCTGGGCGAGCTGTTGCGCCAGAAGGGCCAGCTCGACACCGCCCACCGCGTCGCGCTGACGGGGCTCGAGCGCCATCCGCACCTTCCGGACGCGCACGACTTGTACGCGCGCATCCTCGCCGACAAGCACGACTACGAGCGCGCGTTCGACGAATGGGACATGGCGCTCCGCATCGCCCCCGATCACGTGGGGGCGCTGAAGGGGCTCGCATTCCTTTATTTCAAGGTGGGCGACGTGCAGCAGGCGGCGGCGCATCTCGAGGCGGCGCAGCGCGCCGCTCCGGACGATCCCGGCGTCGCCCAAGCCCTGGCCCTGGCCCGGGGCGAGGCGGGTACCGTCGCGGCGCCGGAGCCGATCGCTCCAGCGGCCCGGCCAATGGAGGAAGCGCGGGTCTTCGCGGGGCTCGAAGGGGCGCAGGAGGGGCTCCTGTTGCTCGATGCCTCCGGGCGGGTGCTCGGCGGCGCGCTCAAAGATCCCGCGGGCCGGGACGTGACCGACGCCGTCGCCGCCTATCTCGCGGGCGTCTCACAGGAGGCGGCGCGCACCGTCAAGTTGCTCGCGCTGGGCAAGTGGACCGGACTCGCCGCGGAAGGAAATCTCGGCCACGTGCATCTCGCGCCGCCGTCGAGCGACGCGCTGCTCCTCGTGGTGCGCGACCGTGCGGTGCCGATGGGACGGCTGGCGATCATCGCGCAGCGCGCCGCGCTGGCGGCGCGCCGCTGGCTGGAGGCGCACGCGTGACGGCCCCGGCCGCGGCGTACGGCAAGGCCCTCGACTTCATCACGCGCGTGCGCGGCGTACGAGGGGCGATGCTCGTGTCGGCGGAGGACGGGATCGTCGTGGCGGAGCAGCTGATGGAAGGGATCAAGGGCCCCGCCGTCTCGGCGCTGGCCGCGAGCCTCGCCACGCGGTTGCGGCGCGCCATGGAGGCCGCGGGCGTGGGCGCGAGCGTCTTCTGGCACCTTCAGGCCGAGCAGGGTGCGCTGCTGGTGGTGCCCACCCCCGGGGGCACGCTGGTGGTCGCGGTGGCGGAGCCGGACGTCAACGTGGGACTGGTGCGGCTCGAGCTGCTGCGGGCGGCGGAGGTGGTGGGATGACCACGCGCGCGGTGGAAACCTGGACGCTCGAGCCGCTGGTCAAGTTCGTGAAGGAGGCCGGCGCGCGGCTCGTGCTCGTCATGACGTCGGCGGGCCAGGTGCTCGCCCAGCACGGCTTTTCCCGCGCCGTGGACGTGATGTCGGCGGCGGCGCTCGGCGCCGCGATCATGGCGTCGACCGACGAGATGGCTCGCCAGCTGCGCCAGCCCGCGTTCGCCGCGCTGAACCATCAGGGCGAGCGCCACGGGATTTTCCTCGCCGGGTTGGCGACGGGACGCGGCCGGTTGGTGGCGCTCGTCGTCTACGATCTCGATGTTTCGTCGCTCGGTCTGGTGCAGTTATTCTTTGAGCAGCTCGCCGCCGATCTGCAGGCGGCGAGCCCCAAAGACAGCGGGCCGAAGCAGGTGCTGGCGGCGGACTTCGAGCGTCAGCTCAGCGACAGTCTGAACACGCTCTTCGGGAGATAGCCCCGTGTCTCTGGTCAACTTCACGACGCGCGAAATCACCTGCAAAATCGTCTACTACGGGCCGGGGCGCTCGGGGAAGACGACCAACCTGCATTACATCTATGGCCGGGTGCCGGACTCCCGGCGCGGGCGCATGGTATCGCTCGCCACCCAGACCGACCGCACGCTGTTCTTCGACTTCCTGCCGATCGACCTCGGCCAGATTTCGGGGTTCTCCACCCGGTTCCAGCTGTACACCGTCCCCGGCCAGGTCTACTACAATGCGACGCGCCGCCTGGTGCTCCAGGGAGCCGACGGCGTCGTATTCGTGGGCGACAGCCAGGCGCGCCAGCTCGACGAAAACCTCGAGAGCCTGCAGAACCTGCAAAGCAACCTGTTGGAGCACGGGGTGGACATCCGTACCATCCCCGTGGTCATGCAATACAACAAGCAGGACCTGCCGCGCGAGCTGATCCTCTCGCCCGCGGATCTGGACGACGCGTTGAACTTCCGCGGCGTGCCGAGCTTCGGCGCCGACGCGCTCCACGGCAAGGGCGTGTTCGAGACGCTCAAGGGGATTTCCGAGCTGGTGCTGAAGAAGCTCGCGGCCGGGACCGCGGCATGACCAGCGCGCTCAATCCCAAGTATTCCTTCGACACCTTCGTCGTGGGCGCCGCCAACCGGCTCGCCGTGACGGCGGGGCACACGGTGGCCGAGAGTCCGGGCGCGGCGTACAACCCGCTCTTCATTTACAGCGGGTCCGGCCTGGGCAAGACGCATCTCCTCATGGCGGTCGGCCATGCGGCCAAAAAAGCCGCGCCCAAGCTGAACATCGAGTACCTCACGCTCGATGAATACGTCGAGGCGTTCCATGCGAGCGTCGCCGCGGGCCAGGGCGACGCGTTCCGCCGCCGCTTCCAGAACGTGGACGTGCTGCTGGTGGACGACGTGCAATTCCTCACGAACCGCAAGGAGATGCAGTCGGAGCTGCTGCGGCTGACGGAGGCCCTGCAGGAGGGCGGGCGTCAGATCGTGCTGACGAGCGACCGCCCGCCCCCCGAAATCGCCGACCTGGACGAGCGGTTGATCTCGCGGCTGTCGGGCGGGCTGGTGGTGGACATGGGCCCGCCCGAGTACGAGACGAGGGTGGCGATTCTGCGGCGCAAGGCCGAGGAGCGCGGCGCGCGATTCGAGCCGGGCGTGCTCGAGACGGTGGCGCAGGCGGAGGTCGCCAACGTGCGCGAGCTGATGGGCGCGCTGAACCGGCTGGTGGCGTTCCAGGCGGTGAACGACACGAAGATCAACGCGGAGACGGCGAAGCAGATCCTCGGCCTGGTGGCCGAAGGGGCCGCCGAGCCGGGCGATGGGCGTGCGCCCGCTGCCGCGAAGGGTGGAGGCGGCGACGAATTCGGAGAGTTCCTCGCCGACGTGACCGTCACGGTCGGGAAGGCCGTCGAGGCGTGGCGCGCGCGCGTGGGAGAGGCGGTGCTGCGGTGGGAGGGCGAGGGGTATCGGACGCACCGGCTGGAGGCGCTGCTGCAACGCGACGCGCCCGGGGGGGTGGACAAAGCGATCGCCGAGTTCGCGGCGGACGTGGAGCGGCTCAAGGCGCTCGAGGCGGAAGTGGCCGAGTTGGATCCGCAGGCCGCGGGGCAGAGCGTGTTCCGCGACCCCGAGCGCGTGAGCGAGGCGGAGCAGGCTGCGGCCAAGGTCCGAGACGGTGCCGGGCCGCCTCCGGGACCGTCCGCGGCATTCCCGCTCGCGGCCTTCGCGGTGGGCCCGTCGAACCAGGTGGCGGCGAGTGCCGCCCGTGCGGCCCTGGAGCGGCCGGGGAAGAAGTACAATCCGCTCGTGTTGGTGGGGAAGAGCGGGCTCGGGAAGACGCACCTGCTGAACGCCATGGGGCTCGAGCTGGCCCGCGGCAAGCGCGCCGTCGTGGCGTGCCTCTCCACGCAGGCGTTCATCGACGAGCTGATCGCGGCGATCGACGGCAACCGGGTGGATTGGTGGCGGGCGCGCTATCGCCGCGCGACGGCGCTGCTGCTCGACGACATCCAGCTGCTCGCCGGCAAGGAGCGGACTCAGGAAGAGCTGTTCAACCTCTTCAACCTGCTGCAGGACAAGGACCGCCAGCTGGTGTTCACCGCGCCGGCGCACCCCAACACGCTGTCCGGCCTGGAGGAGCGCATCGTGTCGCGCCTCGAGGGCGGGCTCGTGGCGGAGATCAAGGAGCCGGACCGCGAGGTGAAGCGCGCGGTGCTCGAGCGGATGCTCAGCCAGCAGGGCCCCACTCCTGAGCCGGCCCTGATCGATTACCTGGCCGATCGCCCGACCGACTCGGTGCGCAGCCTGGTGGGCCTGCTGCAGCGCGTGCTGGGCGCGGCGGCCGCGCAGGACGGGCCCCTCACGGCCGGGCTCGCGCGCGAAGTGCTCGAAGGGCAGGCGCCGCGCGACACCCGGCGCGCCAGCGGCTTCCGGACCAGCGGGCTCGTCGTCTCGAGTCTCGGGGGCATCAAGAGTCGCGAGAAAGTAGTGTGGGACTGGGTCGACGTGGCGGACCGTATGATCGAGGAGTTCCGCTGATGGCCATCAAGGGCTCGCTTAAAGAAGCGTCGCTCCCCGACGTGCTGCAGCTGCTCGCGTTGGGGCAAAAGACCGGATGCCTGTCGATCGCCGACCGGTCGAACTTCGGCTACATCTACTTCGAGAAGGGGCGCATCTGCTACGCGTCGATCGTGAATCGGCGCGACCGGCTGGGCGACATCCTGGTGAAGCACGGCAAGATCACCCAAAGCCAGCTCGAAGCGGCGGTGCACCGGCAGACCAAGGAGCACGGCAAGAAGCTGGGCGAGGTCATGGTCGGGATGGCCGTGATCACGCAGGCGGATCTCGAGCGCTATATGCGCGTGCAGATCGAGGAGTCGGTGTACTACCTGTTCACGTGGACGCAGGGCACCTTCAATTTCGAGGCCGACGTCCGCCCCGAGCGCCAGGACTTTCTCGTCTCCATCACCCCGGAGTCGCTGCTCCTCGAGGGAGCGCGCCGGGTGGACGAGTGGAGCCTGATCGAAAAGAAGATCCCCTCTTTCGACCTGATCTTCGTGTTGGACAAGGACCGCCTCGCCATCAGCGAGGCCAACCTCACGGACACGCAGCAGCGCATGCTGCCGCTGCTCGACGGATCGCGCGACGTGAACCAGGTGATCGAAGACTCAGGGTTGGGCGAGTTCGAGATCGGGAAGGCCCTGTACGGCCTGATCACCGCGGGGTTCGTGCACCGCGCCGGGCGCACCGCGTCTCCTGCGGACGCCCAGATTACCGACGCGCGGGTGGAAGAG
>DASWGQ010000204.1:0-4402 GCA_036393595.1 Myxococcales bacterium
TACTTCACGGCGGGGCGGATGAAGACCAGCTGCTTGCGGTGGCCGGGGATGGAGCCGCCGACCAGCAGGAGGTGGTTTTCGGGGATCACGTCGATCACGGGCAGGTTCTGCACCGTGCGGCGGTCCACGCCCATGTGCCCCGGCATGCGCTTGTTCTTGAACACCCGGCCCGGCGTCTTGCGCTGTCCGATGGCGCCGGGGTGACGGTGCAGCTCATGGGCCGTGGAGCTGTCTCGCGCCGCGCCCTTCATGTGGTGCCGCTTGAACACGCCGGCGAATCCGAAGCCGCGCGTGGTGCCGGTCACGTCGACCTTGTCGCCCTTCTTGAACAGCTCGACGGTGAGCTGCGAGCCGAGGGCGTTGCCTTCCAGCTCCTTCTCCTCGACGCGGAACTCGCGCACGTTGCGGTGCGGCTTCTGGTTCCGCTTCTTGAAGGCGCCGAGGTCGGGCTTGCGCGCGTTGCGCTGCTGCTTCTCCGACAGCTCCTCGTGCGCCACCTGCAGCGCCACGTAGCCGTCGCGCTCCTTGGTGCGGTGCCCGAAGACGAGATTCGGCTGCACCTCGATCACCGTCACGGCGTACGCGGTGCCGTCCTCCGCGAACACCGTCGTCATTCCCACTTTCCTGCCGATCAGACCCTTGGACATGACATGCTCCTGCGCAGCCTCCCGCGCCATCGCGCCCACCACGGTCAGGCCGGATTGCCTGCCGGCGGGTGAGGGACCGATCGGTCCGGAGGGGTTGCATCCGCGGCCTCGAAGGCCCTGCGGGGCGGGGCTGAATAGCACGGCTGTCCGGAAACGCGCAACAGAACTCCACCGCGCAACCAGGGCGTGGCGCTGGCCCGCTTGGGAACCAGGTTTCCCAGGCCGGAGCCGGCCGGCGTCCGGAATTCCGCGCTGAGTGCCCCCAGGCGCTCGCTGGCACGCCGCCTGCGAGGGCCGACCCGCGCAGGGGTGGCGGGCGGGGGGGAGAGACCGGGATGGCGGCGACTGCGGAGAACCTGGCCGTCCTGGGGGCGCTCCCGGCGGGCCGGCAGGGCGCAGCCGGCCGGCGGCCGGGCGTCGGATGGGGAGCGTTGCTCGCCTTCGGGGCGGCGGCGGCGGGAGCCGCGCTCGGGCTCGTCTCTTCTCCTGGGCCGGGCCGCGACGAGACGGCGGCGAACCTGACCTGGACGACCGCCGCGGCCGTGCAGGCCGCGCAGGGATCGGAGCGCCGGGCCGAGGCCGCCGAGAAGGCCTTGGCGGAAGCCCGGGCCCATCTCGCCCGGCTGGAGCAGGCCGGCGCGGTCCAGGAGCTGCGCGATTGGCAGGAGGCGAAGCGGCTCGGCCTCGACCGCGCGCTGAGCGACCGCGGCGGCCTGTGGGGCGACGACCGCCGGCGCGTCCTCGCCAGCATCGTGCGGGAAGCGCGGCGGCACGGGCTCGATCCGCTGATGGTCGCCGCCGTGATCGAGATCGAGTCGCGCTTCGACCCGTTCGCCGTCTCGCACGCGGGCGCGTACGGGCTCATGCAGCTGATGCCGCCCACCGCGCAGGAGCTGTTCCCCGGCAGGAAGCCGCTCAAAGCCGCGTACCTCTTCAACCCCGTGTTGAACGTCGAGCTGGGGACGGCGTACATGGCGCAGCTCCTCCGCCGATTCGACGGCGATCTGCAGCGGGCGCTGATCGCCTACAACGCCGGCCCGTCGGTCGCGCGCGCTCTGGTGCGCGGCAGCAAGTCCCACCGCCGGCTGCAGGCCTATCCGCGCGCGGTCCTCGGCGCCTACCGCGACCTGCTGCTCGCGCAAGAGCAGGCCGGCGCTCGCCTGGCCCGGGGATGACCGCCCTCGCAGGCGCGCCCTCGCCGCCTGCATTCTGCGGGTCCGCGCCTCAGCGTAGGAGCGGAGGAGGCAACCATGGACAAGAAGAACCTCGAGGGCAAGCTCGACAAGGTGACCGGCAAGGTCAAGGAGATCGGCGGCGTCGCCACCGACAACCGCGACTGGGAGGCGGAAGGCAAGCTCGACCAGATCAAGGGCAAGGTGAAGGAAGGCCTCGGCAACCTGCGCGAGGGCATCAAGAACAAGGTCGACGAGCTGGACGAGAACAAGAAAAACCAATAGCCAAGACGATTGCACCGCCGAGGGCGCAATCCCTGCGATCTCCGCGACCTCTGCGGTGCAGTCGGTTCGTCTCGAGGCCCTGCCGTCAGCGCTTCGGCAGGGCGATCAGCAGCGCCCCTTCGCGCTCTTGCAGCGACCCGCCGTGCGCGGCGAAGATCGTCTCGGCCAGCGCGTATCCCAGGACCGATCCGATCGGGTCGCCGGAGGGGCGCTCTTCGGGAACCGGCGGCACCAGGGGATCGGGCGGCTCCGAGGACCGCACCATCAGCTCGCCCCCGGAAGGCACCGCGTGTCCGACCAGCGTGAGCGGCGCCTGGCTGCCCTTGGCCATGTGCTCGAGCACCACCCGCAAGCCGCGCCGCAGCATCTCGACGTCCCCGCTCACCAGCACCTGGCCGGGCACGTCCACCGCCCAGCCGTGGGTCGCCATCCCGTCCTTCTCCGTCAGGGCCGCCATCGCCGCGTCGACCAGCGAGCGCAGCTCGACGGTCTCGCTGTGCAGCTCATACGCGTGCTCGTTGAGGCGCTCGATGGTGAAGAAGTCGTCGACCAGCCTCCGCATCCGCCGCAGCGCCCGCAGGCTCGCGTCCACCATCTTCTCGGCGCGAGGCCCCGACCGGTCCGCCGTGTCCATCCGCTTGAGCAGGTCGCAGGACCACAGCGCGGTGGCGAGCGGGTTCTTGATCTCGTGAGCGACGAATCCGAGGTATTTGCCGCGGCGCTTGCCGGCAGGGGGCATCCCCGCAACGTAGTCCGGCCGCCGGGCGCTCGCAAGGAGCCGGCCACCCCGCTTTACAGGCTCGGCTGGCCGCTGATCCTGAAATTCCTACCGGCTGCGCCCCGCCTGCCCGGCCGCTCCAACCGGCAAGAGGCGGTCCTGCGAGGGCAATTGCGCGGAGCGCCAACCCTGGCATCCAGCTTGCTCATGGTCCCTGCGTCGCGCAACGCCACGAGCACCAAGGGGAGGACCGCATGCAACCGTCCACCGTACCCTCGAGCGCCGGCTCGCTCGCGATGTACCTGGCGGAGATCAACCGCTACCCGCTGCTCACAGTCGACGAGGAACAGCGTCTCGCCCGGCTGTACGCGAAGAACGGGGACCTCGACGCCGCGCACAAGCTCGTCACCTCGAACCTCCGCTTCGTGGTGAAGGTCGCCTACGAGTATCGCTCGTACGGCATCAAGATGGCCGACCTCATCCAGGAGGGGAACATCGGCCTGATGAAGGCCGTGCAGAAGTTCGACGCCGACAAGGGCATCCGCCTGATCAGCTACGCGGTCTGGTGGATCCGGGCGTTCATCCAGAACCACATCTTGAAAAGCTGGTCCTTGGTCAAGCTCGGGACCACCCAGGCGCAGCGCAAGCTGTTCTTCAGCCTGGCGCGCACCCGGCGCGAGCTGGAGAAGTTCGACGGCACCGAGCAGGTGGGCGCCGACGAGAAGGCCATCGCCCGCAAGCTGCGCGTGAAGCCCGGCGAGGTGGTGGAGATGCAGCAGCGCATGGAGGGCCGCGACCTCTCGCTCGATGCTCCCGTGGGCGAGGACGGCGGATCCACCCACGTCGACTTCGTCATGGACGGCGCCGATCTGCCAGACGCGGAGCTCGCGGAGCAGGAGGAGCGCCACATCGTCCAGGAGCGCGTGCTGGAGGCCCTCTCCCGCCTGGACCCGCGCGAGCGCTACATCATCGAGATGCGCGTCATGCAGGACAAGCCGATGACGCTCAAGGAGCTGGGCGAGCACTTCGGCTTCTCGCGCGAGCGCGCCCGTCAGCTGGAGATCCGCGCCAAGGCCAAGCTGGAAGCGGAGCTGGGCGAGCTGATGGAGGACCTCTTCCCCGGCGAGGAGCGCCTGCCGGTGGCCGAGTCCGCCTAGTCGCCGCCGATAGGGCGGCGCTACGCTTTTGGGAGCGCGGAACGTCATGGAATGGGCTCTGGTCGGGCCGCAACCGCACGGACGCCTTTACCCCGACCCGCGCGAACCGTGTCATGCTCCGCACGAGGTGCGAAGATGACCCACATGCCTGGCCTCGCCCGAAAGCTGTGCCTCCCGTTGCTCGCCGCCGGCTTGTTCGCCGGTTGCAGGACCGCTCAGCCCAAGGGCTCGGCTGCGCTGTTCGTCACTCCTCTCTACCGCCCCGCCGCCACCCCGGTGTATCTCGGCGTGGACGGCTCGCACCTCTTCGCACAGGGCACGGATGCAAACGCCGTCTTCGACCTCGAGCTGCAGCAGGATGGGTGCGCGCGGGGCGCCGTCAACGGCAACCCCGTAGAGGTCTGCCCGGTGGCGGGGCAGGCC
>DASWGQ010000205.1:0-3695 GCA_036393595.1 Myxococcales bacterium
CCGCCGGAGAGGCGGATGCCCCAGCGCCGCTGCGCGAAGAAGTGGATCACCTCGACCGCGAAGATGGCAGCCGCGAAGGCGGGGAACAGGCCAGCCGCGCCCAGCGTGGACAGTCCGAGCGCAGTGCCTCCGCCCTGCAGCACCGCGGTCTTCTGCGCGACCAGGAACACGGCCAGCGCCGTGGTCACGCTCGCGGCCAGGTCCGCCTCGCGCCGCCGCGCGAGCGACAACGCCGTCGCGGCGCATGCGTAGATGGACACCAGCCCCGCGCAGGCCAGATATCCGGCGCGCAGCGCGGCCTGGGGTGGCAGGAAGCGCGACAGCCCCGGCCACGGAGGCTGCCAGAGCAGCAGGAACCCGCTTCCGAGCAGGATGATCGGCAGGGCGCCCACCACGCCGTCGCGGATCGCCTGCAGGTGCGGCTGGCGCGACAGCGCGTGCCCGATGGCGTGTGCCCGGTGGCGGAACGAGCCGGGCGGCGCCGGCGGCGGCGTGTGGGCCGTGTGGACCGGAGCTGCGGTCGGGCCTGAGCTCGACGGCGCCGGCGCGCGGGCGGGTTTCGGCTCGGCCACGGGACGCATTGTGGAGGAGGACTCGCCGGCAGGCTAGGAAGAAGACGGATGTTCCCGCTGGGACATGTGGGGATCGGCACGCGCATGATCCCGGCCAGGATCCGCGACGGGCTGCGCTGGCCGTGGCTCGCGTTCGGGTGCCTGCTTCCCGACGTGCTCGACAAGCCGGTCTTCCTGGCTGCGAACCTCGCGCGGCGCGCCGGTCTGGTTCCTCTGGATGCGTTGCGCGGTTCGCGTCTGCTCGGCCACAGCCTCTTGCTGTTCGCCCTGCTCATGGCTGCCGCGGCGGCGTTCCCGCGAGCGGAGCGTCTGCGCGCCGTCGCGTGGGGCGTCGCCACGCACCTGCTGCTGGATCTCGTCCCGGACCTGATCTCCGGCTCCCGCCTCCAGTGGCCGACCTGGCTGCTCTGGCCAATCTTCGGATGGGGCTTCCCGTTCGATGCTCCGCGCGCCCTCGTGCCGGGCCTCGACTTCGAGGGCCTCGTGTATCGCGTGGGCGAGCTGGTCGGTGCGACGCTCCTCGCGCTGGACTACATCCTGCACCGGCGCAGTCGAGCGTGGCGCCGTCGCTAGCGACGGAAGGTATCGATCTGCAGCACGCCGGAGTTGCCGAGGTAGACGCGCCCGGGCACCACGGGATCGACGGCCAGCGCCGCCCGGCCTGCCTCGTTGCCCGACCGCCGCGCCGCCTCGCCGGCATAGAGGGTCCGCGGGTCCGCGGCACCGAATGCGATCTGGCGGGCGTGCCGTGGCAAGCCTGCGATGAGAGTGAACGCCGAGCCCGAATCGGTCGAGCGGAACTCGCCTTCCGCATTTGAAACGAAGATGGTGCCGGGTAGCCGCCGATCGGCATCCAAATGACCGGGGTTGTCCGGGTCTCTCCCTCGGCGCTCCCGCAACACGGCGAAAGCACGGGTCTGGTGCTTCCACGTTGCGTTGACACCCCGCGTCCCCGGCGCCAGACGGAGCGTTCCCATGGCCGCGACCACCGTCTCCGATTGACTCGCGTCTCCTTTGTGACTATGGTCATCTGACCATGGCCACAACGCGCAAGAGCATCGCCGCCGGGGACTTCAAGGCGCGCTGCCTGAAGCTCCTCGACGAGGTGGCCGAGACTGGCCGGGAGATCATCGTGACCAAGCGCGGGAAGGCCGTGGCGCGGTTGGTGCCGCTCGCGCCGAAAGTCCACCAGAGCCTGCACGGGAGCGTGCTGAAGCAGGGCGATCTGGTGGCGCCGATCGGCGAGCCCTGGGACGCCGACCGTTGATCGTGCTCGATACGCACGCCTGGATCTGGTGGGTCGCCGACCCGGCGCGGCTGTCGAGCGCGGCCAAGAGGGCCATCGAGAAGGCGCGCGTGCGCGGGGTCTGTGCGATCAGCGTCTGGGAGCTCGCCGTGCTGATCGAGCGGGGGCGGCTCGTGCTCGATCGGGAGGTCACGGATTGGGTCCGCGATGCGCTGGCGCTGCCGGGGGTCGAGCTCTTGCCGCTCACGCCGGAAATCGCACTCGCGGCCGGTGGGGCGGTGCTGGAGCTCCATGGCGACCCTGCCGACCGGATGATCGCAGCGACCGCCCTGGCCCACCGGGCGCGGCTCGTCACGAAGGATGAGCGGCTGCGGGTGGTTCGGACGCTCGACACAGTGTGGTAGCCACCTCGCCGCGCCTACGCGCGGTCGCGGCGCACCACAATTCCGGAATGTGCTCCGCAGTCCTACCTTTCGTTGACACCCCGCGTCCCCGGCGCTAGACGGAGCGTTCCCATGGCCACGACCGTCACGATGCCCCAGCTCGGTGAATCCGTCGTCGAGGGCACGATCGTGAAGTGGCTGGCGCAGCCCGGGCAGCGCGTGGAGCGCGACCAGCCGTTGGTCGAGATCGCCACCGACAAGGCGAATACGGAAATCCCTTCGCCGTCGGCCGGCGTGCTGGTCGAGGTGATTGCCCAGGAAGGATCCGTGGTGCAGGTCGGGGCGCCGCTGGCGCGGCTCGACGACGCGGGCCAGGCCAGCGCCGCGCAGCCGCCCGCCGCGGCGGCAAGGCCCGCCCCGCAGCAGCCGCAGCAGAGCGCCCAACCGCCCCCGCAGAGCGCGCCGACGCCTCCGCAGGCCTACGGTGCCGCCCCGCCCGCGCCGCAGCAGCAGGGCGGCAACGGCCACCAGCGCGCCAGCCCCGTGGTCCGCAACGTGGCGCAGGAGCACGGCGTCGATCTCGACCGCGTCCGCGGCTCCGGCCCGCAAGGGCGCATCACCAAGGCCGACGTGATGAGCTACCTCGACACCGGCGGCCTCGGACCCGCGGCCGCCGGCATCGTCAATCCGGACGGCTCCGCGGACACCCCCGATCCGGTGGTGCCTGCGGGCGCCGCCGTGTCGCAGCCCCCGCCGCCGCAGACGTTCCCGGGCGCGCCGCGCACGGGCGGGCCGGCGACCATCCCGCCTCCCACCAGCTCGGTGCCGTACTCGACCGGCCCGGTGCCGCTGCAGCTCCGCGCCTACAAGCCGCCGCGCTACACGCCGAAGGAAGGGGACCAGGTCATCCCCTTCGACCACCGCCGCCGGCTCATCGCCGAGCACATGGTCTACTCCAAGGTCACCAGCGCGCACGTGCCCTGCACCGCGGAGGTGGACATGACCCCCTTCGCGCGCCTGCGCGAGGAGTGGAAGAAGGCCAAGGAGACCTCTGGCCGCGCCCCCAGCTTCCTCGTCGGCCTCTGCCGCGCCACCATCCAGGCGCTGGCCGAGTTCCCGCGCATGAACGCGGTCGTCCAGGACGATAGCCTCATCGTGCGCAAGGACATCAACCTCGGCGTGGCGGTGGACACCGACAAGGGCCTCTTGGTCCCCGTGATTCGCCGCGCCAACGAGAAGAGCGTCCTCGGCCTCGGGCGCGCGCTCGACGATCTCGCCGCCCGCGCCCGTTCCGGGAAGGTGACGGCCGACGAGCTGTCGGGCGGCTCGTTCACCGTCTCCAACCCCGGGCTCAAGGGCAACCTGTTCGGCGCCTCGATCATCAATCAGCCCCAGGTCGGCATCCTGCGCATGGGCGAGATCGTCAAGCGCGCGGTGGTGCGCGAGCTGAACGGCGAGGACGTGATCGTCATGCGCCAGATGATGTACCTGACG
>DASWGQ010000206.1:0-4516 GCA_036393595.1 Myxococcales bacterium
GTCCAACGCCTTGCGCGAGCGGCGCTTCGACCTCGCGGTGATCGACGAGGCGACCCAGGCCGTGGAGCCCGCCGCGTACCTCGCCCTGCTCAAGGCGGATCGCGCGGTCCTGGCGGGCGATCACCTGCAGCTCCCACCCACGGTGCTGAGCGAGGCGGCGCAGCGGGGCGGCCTGGCGATCTCGCTCTTCGAGCGCGTTGCGCAGGCGCGCCCCGACGCGATGGTCACCCTGGCCGAGCAGCACCGGATGAACGAGCGCATCATGCGCTACCCGTCCGATGCGCTGTACGGCGGCCGGCTGCGCGCGCATCCGTCCGTCGCCCGGCACGCGCTCGACGAGGCGCCGCTGGAGGTGATCGACACCGCCGGCCGGGGATTCGACGAGGAGACGCCGGAGGGCTCGGAGAGCAAGGTCAACCCCGGCGAGGCGGAGCTGGCCGCGGCCGAAGCGCAGCGGCTGCTCGACAGGGGCGTCGCGCCGCGGGACGTGGCGGTGATCGCGCCGTACGACGCGCAGGTGCAGTTGCTCCGACAGCGGCTCGCCGCGCACCCCGACCTGGAGGTGGACACCGTCGACGGCTTCCAGGGCCGCGAGAAGGAAGCGGTCATCGTCTCGCTGACGCGCAGCAACGAGGCGGGCGAGCTGGGCTTCCTCGCCGACATCCGCCGCATCAACGTGGCGCTCACCCGCGCCCGCAAGAAGCTGGTGGTGGTGGGCGACGGCGCCACCGTCCGGCGCCATCCTTTCTACGACGGCTTCTTCCGCTACGCCGAATCGCTCGGCGCCTGGCAATCCGCCTGGTCCCGCTGAGCCAAACAATTGCACCACGGTGGGCACGGAGCCCACGGAGATTCGGTTTTCAAAAAATCCAACTCCGTGTACTCCGTGAGCTCCGTGGTGCGATGGTTTTGGCTCGGTGAGTTGTCTTCCGCGGCTGTGGAGTGAGTGTTAAGGTGCGCGGCCCATGTTGGTGGAGGCGAGCGAGCACGACTCGGGCGAGCTGTGGACGGAAGCGCTGGAGCGGGGGCGCATCGTGCGCTTCGCCCGGCCTCCGTTCGAGCTGCCCGCGCCCGGGGAGCTGGACTTCCTGCGCGAGGGCCTCGCTCCGTTCCTCGAGCGCAAGAACGTCAGCTACTACCCCGAGGCCGAACGCCTGACCGGCCTGCGCGGGCCGCCCGAGGTGCGGCGGCGGGCGCAGGCCATCCTGCGGCAGCATTCCAGGCGCGTGCGCGGTTTCCTCGAGCGCGCCATGCCGGAGTTCACGCACGGGTGGCAGCCGGGCACCTCCAGCTTCCGCCCTCTCGAGGAGCAGGGGCGCAACCTCTCCGCGCACGCGAGCAACGAGCTGGTGCACGTCGACGCGGGCGCCTACGGCGCGACCCACGGAGACCGGATCCTGCGCTTCTTCGTCAACGTGAACCCGGAGCGCGAGCGGGTGTGGGTGACCAAGGGGACCTTCGCCGAGCTGTACCGGCGCCACGCGCGGGACGCGGGCGTCGACCGGTCGGAGGTGGCCCCCGGCGTGGCCGAGCGGGCGCTGTCGGCGGTCCTCCGCGCCGGCCGCCATGCCGTCCCCATGCTGCGCGTCATCGAGAGCTCGCCTTACGACCGCGCCATGCGCCGCTTCCACAACTGGATGAAGGACACGCCTTCCTTCCAGCGGAGCGAGGAGGGGCTGCGGGAGATCTCGTTTGCCCCCTTCCAGGCGTGGATGGTCCTGACCGACGGCGTGTCGCACGCGTGCATCCGCGGCCAGCACGCGCTGGTGGACACCTTCCTGGTGCCGCTCGCCAACTGCCGCCTTGCCGCGGAGACGCCGTACCGGATCCTGGCCGGCGCGCGCTCATGAATCCGCCCGGGAGCGTGCTGGTGCTGCGCTTCAGCGCGGTCGGCGACGTCGTGCTCACCGCGCCCGCGCTGGAGGCGCTGCGCCTCGCCTGGCCGGGGACGCGCATCGTGGTGGCGGTGAAAGAGCGCTTCGCGCACCTCTTGCGGCACAACCCCAACGTCGACGAGGTGCTGGAGCTGCGGCGCGGCGAAGGGCCCATCTCCTTCGCCCGGCGGATCCGCCAGAACCGTCCCGGGGCGGTGCTCGACCTGCACAACAAGATCCGCAGCAAGCTCCTGCGCTGGCAGCTCCCCGGCGTTCGCGCGGTGGTCTGGCGAAAGCGCGACTTCCGCGACACCCTGCCGGTGAAGCTCGCGCTCCGCCCGTACCGCGCTTCGATGCGGTTCACCGATCGCTACCACGCGGCGGTGGAGGAGCTGGTCGGGCGCGCGCTGCCGCACGGCAAGCTGCGGTACTTCCTGGGCCCGCAGGATCGCGAGGTCGCCGACGCCGCGCTGCGCGCGCAGGGGCTCGATCCGCGGCAGCCGCTCGTCGGGATCTCGCCGGGAGCGAACTGGGAGACCAAGCGGTGGCCCGCGGAGCGCTTCGCCGGGCTGGCCCGCCGCGCGCTCGCGGCCGGGCTCCAGGTGGCGGTGCAGGGCAGTAACGCAGAGGCGCGGCTCGGCCAGCTCATCGCGCGCGACGCGCCCGGCGCCGCCGACCTGACCGGCAAGCTCGACCTGCCGGCCCTGGGCGGGCTCATCTCCCGCTGCACCGCCTTCGTGGCCAACGACAGCGGCCCGATGCACATGGCGCGCGCGCTCGGCGTGCCGACGCTGGCGATCTTCGGCTCGACCGACCCGGGCATGTTCGACTTCGCCGGGCACGCGATGCTCTTCGCGGGAGTCGAATGCGCGCCGTGCTCCTTCTTCGGCCGTTCGCGCTGCCCGCGCGGGCATTTCCGCTGCATGCTGGAGCTGACCGAGCAGCGCGCCTGGGACGCGCTCGCGCCGCTCCTGCGCGCGGGCCGGCGGCTGCCGCTCTCGGCATGAGCTGGCCCCGCGCGGCGCTGCTGCTGGTGGCGAGCTCGTCGCGCACCGGGCCCGCCGAGGGGCTGATCTCGCTCGGGCGCGAGGCGCGCGCTCGGGGAATCGATGCTCGGTTCGCCGGAGACACGGTCCGGCCCGGCGAGGACCTCGGCGAGCACCTCGCCCACGCCGGCGTGCCCTGGGAGAAGGAGCTGCGCCTGTCGCGCAAGGTCCGTCCCGGCGATCTGCTGCACGACGCGCGTCTGCTCGCGGACTGGGCGTGGTCCGGGCGCTTCGACGTGCTCCACGCCGCGTTCGCCCACGACCACCATCTCTGCCTGTGGGCGGCCTCCCGGGCTCCTCGGGCGGACCTGCGCGTGGTCAGGGCCGCCCAGCGGAGCGTCGACGTGACTCCGGGCGCGCTGGGGCAGCGCCGGTGGGCGCTCCGGCGCAGCGACGGCGTGGTCGTCCATTGCGCGGCGTACCGCGAACGGCTGCTCGCGCAGGGGCTCGACCCGGCGCGCGTGGCGGTGGTCGCGGCGGGCGTGGACGCACAGTGGTTCTCGCCGGGCCGGTCGCCCGCGCTGCGGGCGCGGTGGGGGGTGACCGAGGAAGCCCCGTTGGCGGGCATCGTCGCGCGCATGAAGCGGGAGCGCGGCCACCGCGTGCTGCTGGAAGCGTTCGCCCGGGTCCTGGCGCAGGTCCCGGACGCGCACCTGGTCCTGGTCGGCCGCGGCGAGGACGAGCCCGCGCTGCGCGAGCTGGCCGGCCGGCTCGCGCCCGCGCGCATCCACTTCGGCGGCTACCTGCGCGGCCCGGGGCTGGTCGACGCGTACCGCGCGCTCGACGCCGCGGTCTGGCTGCGCGAAGGGAACGACGGCGCCTGCCGCGGAGTGCTGGAGGCGATGGCGTGCGGCGTGCCGGTGATCGCGGGGAACGAGGGCGCCCCCGCGGAGCTGGTGCGGGACCGCGAGCACGGGCGCGTGGTGGATGCCGCCGACCCGGCGCTGATCGCCGCCGCGCTGGCGGGGCTGCTCGGCGATCTGCGTGCTGCGCGGAAGATGGGAGCGGCTGGCAGGGCCCGGGCCGAGGAATTCACTCCAGCGCGCGCCGCGGAGGAGACGCTGGCCTTCTGGCGCCGCCTCCGCGACCTGCCCCGTATTTCCTGAGGTCGAGGGCTCAGCGCTGCCGCTTCAACACCTCGAGCAGCGCGACGCCGAACGCCGGCAGGTCCTTGGGGACGCGAGAGGAGACCAGGTTGCCGTCGATCACCGAGGGCTGATCGACCCACTCCGCGCCCGCGTTCACCACGTCGTCGCGGATCCCCACCGTGCTCGTCATGCGCCGGCCGCGCACGATGCCCGCGGAGATCAGCACCCAGGGACCGTGACAGATGGTGCCGACGAGCTTGCCGGCCGCGTGCACCTGGCGGACGCGCTCGAGCACCTCGGGGTCACGGCGGATCTTGTCCGGCGCCCAACCGCCCGGAGCGATCAGGCCGGCGAGGTCCCCTGCGGCGAAATCGCGCACCGTTCCGTCCGGCTTGCAGGGATATCCGTGCTTGCCGCGGTACTCCTTCTCTCCCAGGCCGGCGACCTTCACCTCGTAGCCCGCCTCCTCGAGGCGGAGCTTCGGGTACCAGACTTCCAGGTCCTCGTA
>DASWGQ010000207.1:0-4552 GCA_036393595.1 Myxococcales bacterium
GCCGAGCAGGATCCGGCCGCCGAACGTCCCGGGAAGGAACGGGAGGACCGCCAGGATCGCGATCAGCGCCACGATCCCGCCGATGACCGCGCCGATGGGGATGTCCTGGTTGGTCCGCGAGGTGGAGCCGGCTCCGGCGCCGCCGCGCAGGCTGGCGATGCTGCCCTTGAACGCGGCGACGATGGTCGGCATCGTCTTCAGCAGGGTGATGAAGCCGCCCGCGGCAACCGCGCCTGCGCCGATCTGGCGGACGTACGCGCGATAGATGGCCTGGTTCAGGGCGGCGAAAGTGTGCGTGGTGGGGTCCCAGCCGTAAGCGCCGGGCCGGTTCAGGTCCACGAGGTACCCGAGCTTCACCAGTTGGGCGGCGATGGTGTCCGGCGGCACCAGCGCGGCGATCAGCGGGATGATGCCCAGCCAACCGAGCACGCCGCCCGCCACCAGCACGCCGGCGATGCGCGGGCCGATGATGTAGCCGACGCCCAGGTACTCGGGCGTGATGGCCGCGTTGACCGTCGCCGCCGGGAAGATCCGGCTGGTGGCGCGGGTGACGTAACCGGGGACTTCCGCGATGACCCGGAAGATCTGCTGCAGCGCAGCGTACGCGAGGGCGAAGAAGAGCCCCAGGTAGGCGGTCCGGGCCATCTCGCCGCCGCGCTCGCCGGCGATGAGCACCTGCGCGCACGCGGTGCCCTCGGGATAGGGGAGGTTGCCGTGCTCCTTGACGATGAGCGCGCGCCGGAGCGGCACCATCATCAGGACGCCGAGGCCCCCGCCGAGCAGCGCCAGGGTGAAGATGGTCCAGTAGCTGAAGTAGGCGGCGCCCACGCTCTGCCGCGTGCGCGGGTCGGTGGCGAGGAAGAGGAAGCCGGGAAGGGTGAAGACGACGCCGGCCGCGATGCTCTCGCCCGCGGACCCGATGGTCTGGACGAGGTTGTTCTCCAGGATGGTCGAGCCGCCGAATTTCTTCAGCAGCGAGATGGAGAGCACGGCGATGGGGATCGAGGCCGAGACGGTCAGGCCCGCTCTCAGCGCGAGGTACACGGTCGAGGCGCCGAAGATGAGCCCGAAGATCGCGCCGGTGATCACCGCCTTCGGCGTGAACTCCGCGACCCGCGCGTCGTCCGACACATAGGGCTTGAAGTCGGCTGCCGCGTCCGGCGCCCGGATCTTTGCCATGTGTCCCCTCCGGTTTTCGGCTCAGTACCCGCTGCAGCCGCGCCCGTCAATTTGCAGTCCTCAATTACGTTGCACTGCTGTTGCGAGAACGCCCCCTTCAGGTTTGGCGGCGTGTGCTGATCTGCGCGGCACTTTCGCGCCGGACCTGCGCTCCGGAGAGGGAGTTCCACGTGAAGGGGACGCAATCGAGTCGCCGCCGCTTGCCGCTGTGCATCTTCGCGCTTCTCGCCGCGGCGAGCTCCGCCGCTTTCGCGGGTGGCGAAAGCTCCAGCAGGGGCGACGAGGACCAACGCGGCGAGTCGGAACCGTACAGCATCGGACTCTGGGGCGACCTGCCCTACTCGGACCTGCAGGCGAGCATTGGCGTTCCGAACCTGATCGCCGACATGAACGCGCACCAACTGGCGTTCACCATCCATGACGGCGACCTGAAGAGCGGCTCCGGCCGCTGCGATGAAATCGTCTACCAGCGGGCGCTCGGGTACTTCAGTTCCCTGCGCGCGCCGGCGGCCTTCACGCCGGGCGACAACGACTGGACCGACTGCGATCGCGCCTCCGCCGGCGGATTCAACTCCCTCGAGCGGCTCGACCATGAGCGCGAGTTGTTCTTCAAGACTCCCTTCACGCTCGGTCAGCGCAAGCTACGCCAGGAGGTGCAGAGCACGCCGCTCTGCCTCGGCGTCGGCGGCCCGGTGCCCTGCGTGGAGAACCGCCGCTGGCACTTTGGCGGCGTGACCTACGTGACCCTCAACATCCAGGGCTCGTGCAACAACCTCTGCGACACCGCGCCCGACCCGGCGGAGTTCGCGGCGCGCAACCAAGCTGACATCGCCTGGCTGCGCGAGACCTTCCAGCAGGCCAAGGCGCGCGGCTCGGCGGCGATCATGATCGTGTCACAGGCCGACCCTGGCTGGGACCTGAGCGACCCCACCCGCGCGCCGCTGCGCGACCCCTTCACGCTCGCGGAGACCGACGGCGCGCCCGATGGGTTCCAGTCGTTCCTGCTGGCGCTCCGCGACGAGGTGATCGCCTTCCGCAAGCCCGTCGCGTACGTGCACGGCGACTCGCACTACGCGCGCGTGGACAAGCCGTTCCTCGACGCGCTGGGCCGCCGCTTGGAGAACTTCACCCGGGCGGAGACGTTCGGCGACAACCAGAACAACGGCAACAACGACGTGAACTGGATCAAGGTGCGGGTGGACGCAGGCTCCCGCGACGTGTTCTCGCTCCAGCCGCAGATCGTGCCGGGCAACCGTACCGCGGTCCCGGCGCCCGCCGCGGGAACGCTCTAGGTCTGGCGCAGCTTGAAGCGCTGGATCTTGCCGGTGGCGGTCTTCGGGAGCGCTTCGACGAACTCGACCCAGCGGGGGTACTTGAAGGGGGCGAGGCGTTCCTTGACGAAGCGCTGCAGCTCCTCGGAAGTCGCGCGGGCGCCAGGCTTCAGGACCACGAACGCCTTGGGCTTGTCGAGCTGGTTCTCGTCCTTGTGCGCGACCACCGCCGCCTCCAGCACCGACGGGTGCGCCACAAGGGCAGATTCCACCTCTGCCGGCGAGACCCACTGGCCGCCCGCCTTGATCATGTCGTCGGAGCGGCCGCAGTAGACGTAGTAGCCGTCCGCGTCCTGCAGGTACTTGTCCCCCGTGTACGTCCAGCGGCCGCGGAAGGCGCGCAGGCTCTTCTCGCGGTTGTTCCAGTAGGCGACCGCGCTGGACGGTCCGCTCACGCGCAGCTCGCCGATCTCGCCGGGCTTCACGGGGCGGTCCTGCTCATCGACGATCTCGATCTCGTAGCCCGGAACGGGTTTGCCCGTGGTGCCGTACCGCACATCGCCGGGCCGCAGCGAGAGGAAGATGTGCAGGAGCTCGGTCGAGCCGATGCCGTCGAGGATGTCCACGCCGTGGCGCTCGCGCCAGCGCAGGCCGATGTCGCGCGGAAGCGGCTCGCCGGCGGACACGCACCAGCGCAGGCGGCCGCCCAGGTCCGTCGCGGTGGAATCGGCGAGCATGCCGGCGAAGAGCGTGGGCACCCCGAAGAAGAAGGTGGGCTTCTCCTTTTGCAGGAGCGCCACCACGGATTGGGGCGTGGGCCGATCGGCGAGCAGCACCGAGCTCGCGCCCGCCGCGAAGGGGAAGGTCATCGCGTTGCCCAGGCCGTAGGCGAAGAACAGCTTGGCCGCGGAGAACACCACGTCGTCCGGGCGCAGCCCGAGGATGCCCTCGCCGTACAGGCGCGCGGTCTCGGCCAGGTCGCCGTGGAGGTGGATCGCTCCCTTGGGCTGGCCAGTGGAGCCGCTCGAGTAGAGCCAGAACGCCACGTCGTCGCGGGTGGTCGGGGCGGCATCCAGGTCGGGGCGGGCCTGCGCGAGCAGCTCGTCGAGCGCGACGTGGCCCGGCGCGGAGCCGCCCGCGACGACCACGGAGTGCAGGAACGGCTGCTCCCGCAGCGCTGGCTCGACCTTGGGCAGCAGCGGCGCGCTGACCACCAGCACGCGCGCGCGGCTGTCGCGCAGCAGGTAGTCGTAGTCGGCGGTGGTGAGCAGCGTGTTGACGGGTACGGGGACCAAGCCCGCCTTCATCGCTCCCCAGAAGACGGCGGGCAGATCGGGCGTGTCCAGCATGCAGAGCAGCACGCGCTGCTCCAGCTGGACGCCCAGCGCCCTGAGCGCGTTCCCGGCCCGGTTGGAGTGCTCGCACAGCGTGCCGTACGGGGTGATCCTCCCGTCCTGGCGGAACGCCGGCCGGTCCGGGTGGGCCAGGTTCCTCTCCAGCAGGTCGACCGTCGCGTTGTAGGTCTCCCCCATGCCGCGAGAGCCTACTTCGAAACGCGCTAACCTTGCACGACTCGGAGAGGCGCGGGGTGGGAGTGGTGGCGGGTCGGGTGGAGGGGATAGCCGAGGGTGCGCCACCCGCTGATCCCGCCGCGGAGGGGGACGGCGTTCTTGAAGCCGCGGTCGCGGAGACGGAGCGCCGCACGGGCGCTCGAGACCTCGTTGGGTCAATCGCAGGTGAGGATGATCTCGCGCTCGCGCGGGATATTCTCCGCCCAGGACAGCAGCTTGTCGATGCCGACCACGACCGCGCCGGGCAGCGAGGTGGGGTTCGCCTGCAGGTCCAGGTCGTGGCGCAGATCCACCACCAGCGGGGCCGCGTCCGAGTCCAGCCGCGCGAGCACGGCCGCCGGCTCGGCGCGGGGAAGCGCGAGGCTGCGCAGCAGCCACTGGCGCTGGGCAATCTTCCACCCCAGCCAGAGGCCAATCGCGATGCCGCCGCCCAGCCCGAACCAGCTGCCCAGCCGCAGCGCGGCATCGAACGCCAGCGTCAGCTGCGGACCGAAGACGAATCCGAGCGTTGCGAACACCGAGGCCCAGAGC
>DASWGQ010000208.1:0-8100 GCA_036393595.1 Myxococcales bacterium
CCGTAGTACGTGCTGCTGTTGTAGTAGCCCGGCTCGGGGTCGAGGAGATTCAGCACCAGCCTTCCCGCGTAGAGCGCTTGCGAGGTGGGCGTGTTCGAGTCGAGGGTGAACACGCCCGCCTGGTACTTGAACCGGCCCTTCTCCAGCTGGCCCCAGACCGCGCCTCCGTCGGCCCGGCCCGCGTAGATGGACGGGTAGCCGTTCACTCCGGTCGGAAAGAACCACGCGTTCTGGTAGTACGGGCCGCTCAGGTTGGCCCGGTCGGAGGGAGGCAGGAAGCGCCCGAACCAGACGTTGAAGAGGTCGTCCGGTTCGAACTTGGCCACCGCGTCGAGCACGCGGATGCGGCTCTGGTCGCCGTTGTTCAAGTCGAGGTTCCCCTCGAACTTGAGGAGCGGGTGCACCTGGCCGCTGACGTACGGGCGCACGTCGAGCGTCTTGATGCCCAGGTTGTCGCTCGAGGCGCCTCCGGTGCTGCTGTCGATCCCGCCGCCGACGCGCAGGCCCACGCCGAACGAGAGCGTCTTCGGCGCAGGTGCGGCGGCGGGAGCGGCGAACTTCGCCTCGGCGGCGGCGACCGCGGGCGCCGGAGCGGGTTCGGGGGACGGTCCGGCGCGCGCGGCGCGCCCGCCGGCGAGGGAGAAGGCGGCGAGGGCCAGCAGGAATCGCGCAGTCATTGTCATCCGGTCCTCCTGGAGGGGTCCGACATGGCTACTGCGCCGCCGAGACGCGCTTCTCGTTGCCGGCGATGAACGGGCTCCACGGCTGCGCGCGAATCGTCTTGTCGGTCTTCCAGACCACGTCGAACTGCCCGTTCCCCTGGACCTCGCCGATCATCACCGGCTTCCAGAGGTGGTGGTTCTGCTCGTCCATCTTGAGCGTGTACCCGGAGGGCCCCGGGAAGGTCTGCCCGGCCATCGCCTTGCGGACCCCGTCGACCGAGGTGCTGCCGGCCTTCTGCACCGCCTGCGCCCACATGTGGATGCCGACGTACGTGGCTTCCATCGGGTCGTTGGTCACGCGCGCGTCGCCGCCCGGCAGCTTGTTCTTCTTCACGTACGCCTTCCACTTCGCGATGAACTCCGTGTTGGCGGGGTTCTTCACCGACATGAAGTAGTTCCAGGCGGCGAGGTGGCCGACGAGCGGCTTGGTGTCGATGCCGCGCAGCTCTTCCTCGCCGACCGAGAACGCGACCACCGGGATGTCGGTGGCCTTGAGGCCCTGGTTGCCGAGCTCCTTGTAGAAGGGCACGTTCGAGTCGCCGTTGATGGTCGAGATGACCGCGGTGCGGCCGCCGGCGCCAAACGCTTTGATCTGCGCCACGATGGTCTGATAGTCGCTGTGCCCGAACGGCGTGTAGATCTCCTGGATGTCCTTCTCGTCCACCTTCTTCGCCTTGAGGAACGCGCGGAGGATCTTGTTGGTGGTGCGCGGGTAGACGTAGTCGGTGCCGAGCAGGAAGAAGCGGGTCGCCCCGCCGCCCTCCTTGGACATGAGGTATTCGACCGCGGGGATCGCTTGCTGGTTGGGCGCGGCGCCCGTGTAGAACACGTTCTGCGACAGCTCCTCGCCCTCGTACTGCACCGGGTAGAAGAGCAGCCCGTTCAGCTCCTCGAACACGGGCAGCACGGACTTGCGCGACACCGAGGTCCAGCAGCCGAACACCGTCGCCACCTTGTCCTGGGTGAGCAGCTGGCGGGCCTTCTCGGCGAACAGCGGCCAGTTGGAGGCGGGATCGACGACGATCGGCTGGATCTTGCGGCCGAGCACGCCGCCCTTCGCGTTGATCTCATCGATGGTCATCAGCGCGACGTCCTTCAGCGAGGTCTCGCTGATGGCCATCGTGCCGGAGAGCGAGTGCAGGATACCGACCTTGATCGGCTCGGCCGCGCGCGCGGGCGCGGCTGCGCCGAGCACGGCGCAGCAGAGGGCGAGACCGATTGCAGCTCGACGGATCTTCATTGTCTCTCCAGTCAGGGGGAAGAGCGCTGTGCTTCGTGGGCGTGCACGGACACCTGCTGGTGGAGCAAGATCGGAGCCACCCCGCGCTCCCCTCCGCGCGCTTGCGGCGGGGTGGTGCCGATGTCGACAATTTGGTAGGATTTTCATTACTGCCCTACAAAATGGTACGTCCCCTGCCACTGGCGGGCGCACGGCGTGTGGTGCTAAAGCACCGCTCCAGGAGACCTACGATGCGCTCCGCGCCACAGGTGCCTTCCCTGGCGCTCGCCATCGCCGCGGCCGCGTATCTCGCCGCGCGCGGAGCGTCCGCCCTCGACGCCGCGTCCCTGGAGAAGCTCGCTTCCGGCGACGGCTCCGCCAAGCTCGCGGCCGTGCAGGAGGCGGTGGGCTCGGCGGACGTCGCCTCGCTCCCGGTCCTGCGCGCTTTGCTCGAGGGACGCCTGGCGATCGCCGCCGGTGGGCGAGCAGTCGTGGAGGAGAACGGCGCGTGGCTCGATCCGCTCACGCGCCAGCCGGCGTCCGTCGCGGCGGCCGAGGTGGAGAAGGTCTCGATCAACAACCGCCTGCGGCGCACGCTCGAGCGCGCGATTGCCGCGCTGGGACTGTTCGCTCCCCGCGCCGCGGACCGCCTCCACGCCGCGCGCACGCTCCAGGAAGGCGCCGACGAGGACCTGCTACCGGTGCTCGACCGGGTCCTCGCCCAGGAGAAGGACGGCCAGGTCCGCGAGGCGGTCCAGTCCCTCCAGGGCGCGCTGCTGCTCGGCAGCCGCGACCGGGACAAGCGGCTCGCCGCGGTGGACGTGCTCCGGCGCGCGCCCAGCACCCGCAGCAAGCGCCTGCTTCTGGAGCGGCTCGGAGGTGCCGCATCCGACCCTGGCGCGGAGCCCGACCCCGCCGTGCGCGACGCCATCCACCGGGCGGTGAACGACATCGACGGATCGCTGCGACTCGCGGAAGTCGTGGGCTGGGTGTTCAGCGGCCTGAGCCTGGGCAGCGTGCTGCTTCTGGCCGCGCTGGGGCTGGCCATCACCTTCGGGCTGATGGGCGTCATCAACATGGCGCACGGCGAGCTGCTCATGATCGGCGCGTACGCGACCTACGTGGTCCAGTCGTTCTTCCGCGCCCACCTGCCCGGCGCGTTCGACTGGTACCTCCTCGCCGCCGCGCCGGCCGCGTTCCTGGCCGCGGGCGTGGTCGGCCTCCTGCTCGAGGTCACGGTGGTGCGGGCCCTCTACGGGCGTCCGCTGGAGACGCTGCTCGCCACCTGGGGCGCGAGCCTGCTCCTCATCCAGGCGGTCCGCAGCACCTTCGGCGCGCAGAACGTGGAGGTGGCGAATCCCTCGTGGATGTCCGGCGGGGTGACGGTGATGACCGGGCTCGTGCTGCCGTACAACCGCATCGCGATCGTCGCCTTCGCCGGCCTGGTCGTCTTCGTCGTCTGGTTGCTCATCGAGCGCACGCGGCTGGGGCTCCTGGTCCGGGCCGTCATGCAGAACCGCGGAATGGCCGCGGGCCTCGGCGTCGCCACGCCCTGGGTCGACATGCTCACCTTCGCCCTCGGCGCCGGCATCGCCGGCCTGGGCGGGTGCGCGCTGTCCCAGATCGGCAACGTCGGCCCCGAGCTGGGCCAGGGGTTCATCGTCGACTCCTTCATGGTGGTGGTGCTGGGCGGCGTGGGCCAGCTGGCCGGCACGGTGCTCGCCGCCATCGGGCTGGGTCAGGTGAACAAGCTGCTCGAGCCCTTCGCCGGGGCGGTGCTGGCGAAGATCGCCGTGCTCGCCTTCATCATCCTCTTCATCCAGCGCCGGCCGCAGGGCCTGTTCGCTCCGAGAGGGCGCGCGGCGGAGGAGGCGTGACAGGCGTGCTCGCGACGGCGCGCCCGCTGCAGTCCCGCCGCGCCATCGCCCTGGTGCTCGCCGCGTACGCGGCCCTGGTCGTGGTCGTTCCCGCGCTCAACCTCGCGGTGCCCGCCGGCAGCGCCTTCCACGTGTCGGACTATACGGTCGCGCTTCTGGGGAAGTTCCTCTGCTACGCCATCGTGGCGCTCGCGGTCGACCTCATCTGGGGCTACACGGGGATCCTCAGCCTCGGGCACGGCCTCTTCTTCGCGCTGGGCGGCTACGCGATGGGCATGTACCTGATGCGCTCCATCGGCCGCGAAGGCGTGTACCAGAGCGACCTGCCCGACTTCATGGTGTTCCTGGATTGGAAGCAGCTGCCCTGGTACTGGCTCGGCTCGCAGCACTTCCTGCAGGCCTGCCTCTTCGTCGTCCTCGCCCCCGGCTTGCTCGCGCTGGTCTTCGGCTGGTTCGCCTTCCGCTCCCGCATCCGCGGCGTCTACTTCTCGATCATCACGCAGGCGCTGACCTTCGCCTTCATGCTGCTCTTCTTCCGCAACAACACCGGCTTCGGCGGGAACAACGGCTTCACCGACTTCAAGCGCATCCTCGGATTCGCCATCGCCAGCCCGCGCACCAAGGTGGCGCTCTACGCGCTCAGCGCCACCGCGCTGCTCGGCGCTCTCGCGCTCTGCCGCTCCCTGGTGCTCTCCAAGTTCGGCCGCGTGCTGACCGCCATCCGCGACGAGGAGAGCCGCCTGCGCTTCTGCGGCTACGACCCGGTCGGCTACAAGCTGTTCGTCTGGACGCTGTCCGCGGTCATGTGCGGGATCGCCGGCGCGCTGTACGTGCCCCAGGTGGGGATCATCAACCCGAGCGAGATGTCGCCGGCGAACTCGGTCGAGATCGCCATCTGGGTAGCGGTGGGCGGACGGGGATCGCTGATCGGCCCGGTGCTGGGAGCGGCGCTGGTGAACGGCGCCAAGAGCTGGCTGACGGTGAGCTTCCCCGAGCTGTGGCTGTTCCTGCTCGGCCTGCTGTTCATCCTGGTCACGCGCTACATGCCCCGGGGCGTCGTGGGGCTCCTGTCGCGGGGGCAGAAGTCGTGAGGCTCGACACCCCGCAGGGCCCGGTGCTGTACCTGGACGGCGTGACGGTCAGCTTCGACGGATTCAAGGCGCTCGCGGGCCTGTCCCTGATCATCGAGCCCGGTGAGCTGCGCTGCATCATCGGACCCAACGGGGCGGGCAAGACGACGATGATGGACGTGATCACCGGAAAGACGCGGCCGGACACCGGCGACGCGTACTTCGGCGAGGCGAACGACCTCACCCGGCTCTCCGAGACGGAGATCGCCGAGCTGGGCATCGGGCGGAAGTTCCAGAAGCCGACCGTCTTCCGCAACCACACCGTGCTGGAGAACCTGGAGCTGGCGCTCAAGACCGACAAGAGCGTGTTCCGCACCCTCGGCGCGAAGCTCACGGCGGAGCAGACGGACCGCATGGAGCAGACCCTGGACGTCATCGGCCTGCGCGCGCAGGCCCACCGCGCCGCGGACCTGCTCTCGCACGGGCAGAAGCAGTGGCTGGAGATCGGCATCCTGCTCGTGCAGGAGCCCAAGCTGCTCCTCCTCGACGAGCCGGTGGCCGGCATGACCGACGAGGAGACCGTCCGCACCGGCGAGCTGTTCCAGTCGCTCGCTGGCCGCCACTCGCTGGTGGTGGTCGAGCACGACATGCATTTCGTCGCCAGCATCGCGCGCACGGTCACCGTTCTGCACGAGGGGAAGGTGCTGGCGGAGGGGACGATGGACCGCGTACGGGAGGACCCCCGCGTCGTCGAGGTGTACCTGGGGCGTTAGTCGCCGCCGTATTCGGCGGCGCTACGCTTTTCCTGGCGCGGACGTTGTGGAGGAATTCTGGAGATGCTCGAGATCCGCGGCCTCAACCAGTTCTACGGCGGGAGCCACACGCTCCGGGGCATCGATCTCTCGGTGCCGGCCGGGACCTGCACCGCGCTCCTCGGCCGCAACGGGGTCGGCAAGACCACCCTGCTGCGCTGCCTGATAGGGCTCTTGCCGGCGAGGTCGGGGCGCATCGCGTTCGAGGGCCAGGACATCGCGCATCTCACCGCCTACCAGCGAGCGCGGCTCGGCATCGGCTACGTCCCCCAGGGCCGCGAGATCTTCCCGCGGCTCACCGTGGCGGAGAACCTCGCCGTCGGGGAGGCGGCCGCCGGTTCCAGCCGGCCGCTCACCTCGCGCGACGAGCTGGAAGCGCTCTTCCCCGCGCTGCGCACCATGCAGAAGCGGCGCGGCGGCGATCTCTCCGGCGGCCAGCAGCAGCAGCTCGCCATCGCGCGTGCGCTGGTCGCCCGCCCCAAGCTGCTCCTGCTCGACGAGCCGACCGAAGGAATCCAGCCGTCGATCGTGAAGGACATCGAGCGCGTGCTCCGGGTCCTGCTCGAGCGGGGGATGACCATCCTGCTGGTCGAGCAGTACGTCGACTTCGCCAAGTCGCTCGCGCAGCAGTATGCGATCCTCTCGCGCGGGCAGGTGGTCGACCGCGGCGAGGTCGCGAATCTGGATACCGAAGAGGTACGGCACCACCTGGCGGTGTGACGGGAGGAGCGGCCGGTGAGGGTCTTCGCGGAGCAACCGACGGAGGGGGGCCCCGAGGCCCGGCTCTCGTTCAGTCGCGCCGGCGCCCGGACCGTGATCGGGGCCGCCTTCGCGACCAGTCCCCTGCGCGTCCTCACGCCGCGCAACCACGGGCGCGCCGCGTGGGCGTACACCAGCACGCTGGGCGGCGGGATGGTCGATGGCGACGCCATCCGGCTGCGCGTCGAGGTGGCGCCCGGCGCGGCCGCGGTGCTGGCGTCGCAAGGACAGAACCGCGTCTATCGCTCGGTGCACGGGTGCCGGAGCGAGCTCGCCGCCGAGGTCGGCGAGGGAGCCTTCCTCGCTCTGCTGCCGGACCCCACCGTGTGCTTCGCCGGCGCGTCCTACCGGCAGAAGACGGAGCTGCGGCTCGCCGCGGGCGCGGCAGCCGTCGCGGTGGACGAGGTGCGCGCCGACGGCGAGCTGCTCCGCTGCGAGCCCGCGGCGCGGCTGCCGCTGGCGCAGCTGTACTCGCTTTTCTAGAGACGCTCGTGCAAATGTCCTGGTTGCTGCTTCAGCTTTCGGACTCGGCGCTGCCCACCGGCGGGTTCGCGCATTCGGTTGGGCTCGAGGCCGCGGCGCAGCAGGGAGAGGTCAGGACGGCCGCCGACCTGCGGCGGTTCCTGCGCGACGCGCTCTGGCAGGCGGGACACTGCTCCCTGCCGCTCGCATCGGCGGTGCACGCGGATCCTTCCGCCCTGCCCCGCCTCGACGCTCGCGCGGATGCCTTCCTGGTCAGCCGTGTCGCGAACCGCGCGAGCCGCACGCAAGGTCGCGCGTTCCTGGACACCTGCGCGCGCATCTTTCCGACCGAGGTCGCGGGCGTGCGCGACGGCGCGCGCGGCGCGGGGCTGCTCCTGCACCACGCGCCGATCGCGGGCGCCGTGCTGCGCGCTCTCGGCGTCGAGCGGACGCATGCGCAGCAGCTCCTGCTCTCGCTCGCGCTGCGCGGCCTGCTCTTCGCGGCCGTCCGCCTGGGCGTCGCGGGGACCCACGAGGCGCAGCGGATGCAGCACGAGCTCGCGCCGGCGATGGACGAGGTGCTCGCGGCGTGCGGCGACCTGACCGAGGACGCGCTCGCGCAAACCGCGCCGCTCGCCGACCTGCTCGGCTCGACCCACGACCGGCTCTACTCCCGGCTCTTCCAGTCCTGAGGCACCCATGCACGAACACGACCATGAGCAGGCACACGATCACGAGCACGAGCACGGACACCAACACGACGAGATGGAGCACGCCGGGCGATTCGAGGAGCGCGGTGGGCCGCTCCGGCGCGACTACGCGGCGCGCGCGTTCACGGTGGGCATCGGCGGTCCGGTGGGCAGCGGCAAGACGGCGCTGGTGCTGGCGCTGTGCCGGGCGCTGCGGGAACGCCTCAGCCTGGGCGTGGTGACGAACGATATCTTCACCCGCGAGGACGCCGAATTCCTGGTGCGCAACCAGGCGCTGCCGCCCGAGCGCATCCGCGCGGTGGAGACGGGCGGGTGCCCGCACGCCGCCATCCGCGAGGACATCAGCCACAACCTGCTCGCCCTGGAGCAGCTGATGGAGGAGGCCGGGCCGGAGCTGCTCTTCGTCGAGAGCGGCGGAGACAACCTCGCCGCCCAGTACAGCCGCGAGCTGGCCGACTACACCATCTAC
>DASWGQ010000209.1:0-5259 GCA_036393595.1 Myxococcales bacterium
CTCGACTTCGCGCGCAACTACACGCCGGGCGTGGCCATGACGGAGGCGATCGCGCGCGCGCGAGCGAGCCACGTCGTGGTCGTCGGCGCGAGCGGCAACACCGGCAGCCGCGGGGTGCTCCATCCGGCGGCGTTCCCGGACGTCCTCTCGGTCGGGGCGTTCACGCTCGACGCGGTGAAGGGATATGCCGTCACGTACTACTCGAACTTCGGCGAGGCGCTCGACCTGGTCGGTCCGGGAGGCGATCCCCACCAGGACGTCAACCAGGACGGGCTGTTCGACGGCGCCCTGGGCCAGTCGTTCCCGCCGCGGTCGCCCACGGACATCAGCTGGTGGGTGTTTGCCGGGACCTCGCCCGCGACCGCGCACGTGAGCGCGGCGGCAGCTGTGCTGATCGGCGCCGGCGTCGCGCCGGACGCGGTGCGGCCGTTGCTGCAAGCCACCGCCGCCGCCGGGATCGGCCAGAAGGGTTGGGACCGGTTTTCGGGCTCCGGCCGGGTGCAGGCAGCCGATGCCCTCGCCCAGGCGACTACCTACGTGGCCCCCGCGCCGCTCTATGCCGACGCGGTCGCCGCCCTGCGAGCCGACGGCAGGGCCGCGGGCGCGGTGATGATCGCCGACGCCAGCGGCAATCCGATCGCCAACGCCGACGTCTACGTGCGCTGGCGCGGAGCTGCTCCCGACTTCCAGAAAGAGACCACGGACTTCTCGGGCATCGCGCGCTTCGTCTCGCCTCCGCCCAGCGCTTCCCCCAAGATCTTCCTGATTGAAGTCCGTCGGGTCATCTACATGGGAGTGCCGCAGCGGCCGCGCGCCTTCGCGCGCTCGAGCAGCGGGTTCAGCGCGCTGACCGTCAGCCTCGGCCTCAACCTCGGAGCCACGACCAGCTCCGTCGCCGGCCTGGACATCTGGGGAGACGGGTACTCGGGAGGAGTGGGGATCGCCTCCGGCACGACTGGTTCAGGCATTGCTTCCGGGACCACCGGATCGACTGGTGACGGCTCGAACACGGGGGGGTCTTATCCGCTGACAGCGGGGATCGCCGCTTGCCCGATTCCGTTCCCGCTCTACTCGTACGGCCCGCTCTCGTTCTCGGCCGCCGGCGCCTTCTTCTCCGGGGCCTTCCTCGCGGACGGCTACAGCGTGCGCTCGCTCGACCCGTGGTGGGTGGTGAGTCCCGGGGCCGCGGCGCTCGACTCGCAGGAGCTGGCCAGGATCTGCGGCGTGAGCACCGCGTCCAGCACTTCGCTCTCCACCGATTACTTCACCTCGGGCACTCTCTCCGTCGCGGGGGCGGGGTCGCCGCCGCCCGGGTCCGGCGCCGGCTACAACGCGCGGTTCTGGTCGGAGGTCCTGAACGCCGAGGGTGCAACCGCGCCCTGAGCCCGCGGATCGAGAGCGTCGCGCAGGCCTTCGCCGATCAGGTTGAATGCGCTGACGGCCAGGAAGATGGCCAGGCCGGGCAAAAGGACGAGCAGCCGCGCGTTGGGGTCGAGAACGTCCTGGAAGCCGTCGGCCATGAGCAGGCCCCACGACGCGGTCGGCTCCGGCGCGCCGAAGCCGAGGAAGCTGAGCGCGCTTTCGAGCAGGATGGCCGAGCCCACGCCGAAGGTCGCCGCCACCAGCGCGGGCGAAAGGCAATTGGGGAGGACGTGGCGGAGCAGGGTGCGCAGCCGCGAGCTGCCTAGCGCGCGGCTCGCCTCGACGTAGGGCATCTCGCGCACGCGCAGCGCCTCGGCGCGCACGAGCCTCGAGGTATCCGCCCAGCGCGTGAGCGCGATCACCGCCATCGTGCTGAGGAGCGTGGTGCGCTCGAGGACGCCTTGCACCACCAGGAGCAGGAGGAGGAGCGGGAAGCTAAGCAGCACCTCGGCGACGCGGGTGATCGCGAAGTCGACCCAGCCTCGCAAGAAACCCGCCAGGACGCCGAGAGCGAGCCCGAGCGAGACCTGCACCGCCGCCGCGGCGATGCCGACGCCCAGCGAGGCGCGCGCTCCGTGCAGCAGCCGCGCCAGCGTGTCGCGGCCGGCGTTGTCGGTGCCCAGAGGATGGTCCGCGCTCGGCGGCTGGGGAAGCGGGCCTCGCAGCGCGGCGAGCGGCGGAATGGTGTAGGGGCCATGACGGAAAAGCGGCCAGAGCGCCCAGTCGCCGGGGCCGACGCGAAGTCCATCGGGAAACAGGTACAGCTTGCCGGCTTTGTGCAGGAGGATGGGCCGATCGCCCGCGATGAAATCGGCGAAGAGCGCCTGCGCTGCCAGCGCGAGCGCGAGCCCCAGCCCGAACAGGTTCCGGCGCCGCCGCGAGAAGCGGCTCCAGACGCCGCCCTTCACGGGCGCCTTCCGCGGAGCGAGATGCGCGGATCGGCTGCTGCGTACAGGAGGTCGGAGACGAGGATCCCGATCAGGGTGAGCGCACCGGCCAGCGTGATTGCGCCCATCAGCACCGGCACGTCGCGGCCGAGCACGGCGTCGAAGGTGAGCTTGCCCATGCCGGGCAGGCCGAAGATCCGCTCGACGATGACCGCGCCGGAGGTCAGCGCGGGCAGAGTCAGGCCGAAGAGCGTGATCAGGCTGAGCAGCGAATTGGGAAGCGCGTGCTTGAGCACGACCGCGGATTCGGACAGCCCCTTGGCGCGGGCGGTGCGCACGTAATCCTGGCCCATCGCTTCGACCATCGAGCTGCGCAGGTACCGCGAGACCACCGCGAGCGAACCGTACGTCAGGCACGCGATCGGCAGCACGAGGTGGAGGAGCAGATCCCCCAGCGAGCGGGTCCCCTCCGAGCGCAGGCCGTAGATGGGAAGGCCCCGGCCGGCGGCGGCGACGACCAGCATCAGCGCGACCCACTGGATCGGCAGCGAATAGAGGAGGAAGACGATGCGGGAGAGGGTCCGGTCGAGGAACCCGCCCGGCCTCGCCCCCGAGACGATGCCGATGGGGACGGCGAGCAGGTAGCCGAGAAAGAGCGAAGGAAGCGCGAGGAGCAGCGTCACCGGAAGCGCCTCGGAGAGCAGGACCAGCACGGGTCGGCCGTCGCGGAACGAGTGGCCCAGATCGCCG
The DNA here is from genome assembly GCA_036393595.1 of Myxococcales bacterium. GTDB lineage: Bacteria > Myxococcota > Myxococcia > Myxococcales > 40CM-4-68-19 > VBKO01. Next base: position 3,060 of record DASWGQ010000209.1, read on the forward strand.
CGGATCAGCTGCCCGAGCCAGCGCGCGTACCCGAGCAGGAACGGATCGTCGAGGCCCATCAAGCGCCGGTACTCGCGCATCTGCGCCACGGTCGCGCCGCCTCCGCGGAGCGCGGCCTCGCCTTGGAGCGCGAGCGCGTCTCCTGGCGCGGCGCGCACGACGGCGAAAGCGACGAGGGTGATGCCCAGCAAGATCGGCACCATGCCCGCGAATCGCCTGGCCAGCTTCAGGGTCACTGGCGCGCGAGCCAGACGTCCTGCATGTCGTACCAGGCCACCGACGGCCTGATCCCGCGGACGCCGACCCGCACGGCGTCCAGCGACGGGCGGTTGTAGAGGAAGGTGTAGGGCGCCTCTTCGTAGAGCAGGCGGCCCAGCTTGCGATAGAGCTCGTTCCGGCGCGCGTCGTCGAGGGTCGCGCGCGCCTCTTCGATGAGCGCGTCGGCCTGCGCGTTCTTGAAGGAGACGAAGTTCGAGCCGTCCTTCGCCTGCGACGAGTGCCAGATCTCGTACGGATCCTGGACCACGTCGCTGTTGCCCCAGCGCAGCGACATCGCGTCGAACCGGTGCTCGCCGACGAGCTGGACGAAGAGGGCCCAGTCCACCTTGCGGATCTCCATCTCCACGCCGAGCTTTCGCAGCTCCTGCTGCAGGTAGGGCGCGAGCTTGGCGAGGAATACCGAATCGGCGTTCATCAGGAAAGTGAAACGGAAGGGGACCCCCTCCTTGTCGCGCACGCCGTCCCCGTCGTGGTCGCGCCAGCCGGCCTCGTCGAGGAGCTTGGCCGCCCGCGCGGGATCGTAGGGGCGGGGCGCGAGCGAGCGGTCGCAGGCGGACGAGTCGAGGTAGAAGTGGCAGGTGGTCGGACGGTCCAGGCCGAGCAGGAAGCTGTTGCGGATGCCCTCGGTGTCGATGACGTAGTTCATCGCCTGGCGCACCCTCGGGTCGGAGAAGTAGGGCCGCTCCTCGTTCCAACCGATCCAGTTGTAGTTGGGGTTGAAGAACTTGACTCGGTGGAGGCTCGCCTTGAGACCGGCCGCCTCCAGATCGCGCGCCCACTGCTGCGGCTGGAGCTGCAGGTAGACGTCGAACTCGCCTTTCTTCAGCAGCTGAAATCCCACCGCGGGGTCGGGCACGATCCGATACACGACCCGGTCGAGATGCGCCTTTTTGCCCCAGTACTGCTCGTTGCGCGCGAAGGAGATGCGGTCGCCGCTCTTCCACTCCTCGAATCGGAAGGGTCCGGTCCCCACGGGGGCGCGGTGCATCGGGCTGTGCAGCATGTCGCCGGCCGTCTCCAGCAGGTGGGCCGGATAGATGGAGAGCGTCGCCAGCGCGCGAAAGGCAAGGAAGTAGGGCTTCCGGTAACGCGCCACGACGGTGAAGTCGTCGCCCGGCGCGGTTGCGATGTCGGCCAGGTCCTCGAAGTTGTTCCGCAGGTGCATCGCGCGCACGCTGGGATCGCGGATCTTGCGCAGCGTCGCCACCACGTCCTTGCCGCTGAACGGCGCGCCGTCGTGCCATCTCACGCCGCGCCGGAGGTGGAAAGTGTAGGTGAGCTGGTCGGGCGAAACGGTCCAGTCGGTCGCCAGCGCCGGTTTGAGCGAGTAGTCCGGATGCTTGCTCGTATCGAGCTCGGCCATCGATTCGAGCACCTTGCGCTCGAGGAGCCAATCGATGGCCAGGGCAGAGTCGGTGAGCTTGTCCAGGCTGGGCGGCTCCTGATCGAGCCTGACGACGATCGTGCCGCCGCTCCTGGGCTCGCCCTCGTAGACGCTGGCGGGGAGCCGGCCCGCTTGCCAGTCGGCGCCGACCGGAGCGCGCGGCGGCAGGTGGCTGCTGCTGCAGGCGGCGAGCAGCAGGGCCAGTGCCGGACGGAACGAGTGAGACACGAACCTCTCCGGTGCGCCTGGACGACGCATGGAGATAGCAGTACCGAAGCCGCGGGCGGACGAGCCACCCGGCCCGTCCGCCGCGTCGGATATCGAACGGGCTGATTACTTCGCCGCCGCCGTCTGCGCCCGGAGCACCTTGTTCCACCGCGCGATCTCGCTCGTCACGAGCTTCTCCAGCGCCTCCGGCGTGCGGCCCGCGCGATCGGCGATCTCCGCGCCCAGGTCGAGCAGCCGCTTGCGCGTCGTCTCGTCGTCGAGCGCCTTCACCAGCGCGCCGTTCAGCTTCGTCACCACCTCCTTGGGCGT
>DASWGQ010000210.1:0-9275 GCA_036393595.1 Myxococcales bacterium
CCGCGCCTGCTGCTGCTCGACGAGCCCTCCGCCGGCATGACGCTCGAGGAGACGCAGCGCCTGATGGACGACCTGCTGCTGGTCAAGCGCCGCATGCCGGGGCTCACCATCATCCTCATCGAGCACGAGATGAGCGTCATCGAGCGCATCACGGAACGGTGCGTGGTGCTCAACTACGGCCGCAAGATCGCAGAGGGCACCTACGCCGAGGTGGCGCGGGACCCGCAAGTGAGGCAAGCCTACCTGGGGTTGGAGTAACGATGTCCGAAGGGTTGCGCGTCGAAGGGCTGTATACCGCGTACGACCGCGCGGACGTCCTCGAGGACGTCACCGTGGCCGTCGAGCCGGGCAGCATCACCTGCCTGCTCGGCTCGAACGGCTCGGGGAAGACCACGCTCATCCGCTCCATCCTCGGGCTCACGCCTCCTCGCCGCGGCCGGGTGCTGTTCGGCGACCGCGATCTGACGCGCCTGCCCACGCACGGCATCGTCGCCCTGGGGATCGCGGCCATCCCCGAGGGCCGCAAGGTGTTCCCGCGCTGCACGGTGCTGGAGAACCTGCTCCTCGGGGCATATTTGGAGACTGACGCGAAGGTCATCCGGCAGCGGCTGGAGCGCGTCTTCGCCGTGTTCCCGCGCCTCGCCGAGCGTCGGGAGCAGCTGGCGGGTACCATGTCGGGAGGCGAACAGGCGATGGTCTCCATCGGGCGCGGGCTGATGGGCGCGCCCAAGCTGCTCCTGGTGGACGAGCCCTCGCTGGGCCTGTCGCCGCTCCTGGTGAAGGAGAACTTCGCCGTGATCCGCCGCATCAACGAGCAGGGCGTGACCGTCTTCCTGGTCGAGCAGAACGTGCACCAGACCCTCGCCATCGCCCACCGCGGGTACGTGCTCTCCAAGGGCAGGGTGGTGGCTCGAGGCACCGCGCAAGACCTGCTCGCGAACGAGCAGGTCCGCGAGGCCTATTTCGGGGAGGCCGCGAGATGAACGCCGTCGCGCTGACGCAGGAGCTGGTGCGCATCCGCACCGTCAACCCGGTCGACCCGGAGCGGCCGGCGGCGGAGCGCCTGGGCAAGCTGCTCGAGGACGCCGGCTGGTCCGTCTCGCTGCACGAGTTCGCGCCCGGGCGGGCCAGCGTGGTCGCGCGCCGCGAAGGCGCCTCGGACGAAGCGCCGCTCTGCTTCGCGGGCCACCTCGACACCGTGCCCCTCGGAGCGGCCGCCTGGGGCCACGATCCCTTCGGCGGCGAGCTCGCCGGCGGCAAGCTGTACGGCCGCGGCGCGAGCGACATGAAGAGCGGCGTGGCCGCCATCGTGGCCGCCGCGCTGCAGCTGTCCCGAGCCCGCCTGCGCGGGCCGGGCATGACCGTGGTGCTGGTCGCGGGCGAGGAGACCGGCTGCGAGGGAGCCGCGCACCTCGCGCGCACTCCCGGCGCCCTCGGCCGCGCCGGCGCGCTGGTCGTGGCGGAGCCTACCGACAACCGACCCGTGATCGGTCACAAGGGGGCGCTCTGGTTGCGCGCCCGCGTCCGCGGCGTGACCGCGCACGGGTCCATGCCGGAACGGGGCGTCAACGCGGTGGTCAAGGCGGCCCGCGCAGTGCTGAAGCTCGCCGACGTGCGGTTCGACGTCCCCCCGGACCCGCTGCTCGGCGCGCCGACTCTGAACGTCGGCACCTTCTCGGGCGGGCTGAACGTCAATTCGGTGCCGGACGAGGCCGTGATCGGCATCGACCTGCGGACCATCCCGGCGCAGCGGCACGCCCAGGTGCGCGCGCAGCTCGCGGCGCTGCTCGGACCCGAGGTCGAGCTGCTCCCCATCGTCGATCTGGAAGGCGTGCGGACCGAGGAGAGCGACCCGTTCGTTCAGCGCGTGCTGCAGGTCGTTCGCGAGGTGGCGGGCGAGCAGGTCACGCCCGGTTCCGCCACCTACTTCACCGACGCGAGCGTGCTCACCCCGGCCTACGGCGGCGTGCCCACCGTGGTGCTCGGGCCGGGCGAGATGGCCCTCTGCCACCAGACCGACGAGTGGTGCTCGGTGGCCCGTATCGAGCAGGCGGTGGAAGCGTACCTGCGCATCGCGCGCAGTTGGTGCGAGGCATGAGCGCGCCGCACGAGCTGTCCGTCGCCGAGGCGCTCGGGGAGCTCGCCCGGCGCCAGCTGACCGCGGAGGAGCTGGTCCGCTCTTGCCTGTCGCGGATCGCCGAACGGGAGCCCCGCGTCCACGCATGGGAGAACCTGGCCGCCGATGCCGTCGCCCAGGCACGGCGGATCGACGCGCAGGCTCAGCGCCCGCTCCTCTGCGGGCTGCCGGTCGGCATCAAGGACCTGATCGACACGGCCGATCTCCCGACCACCTACGGGAGCCAGATCTACGCCGGCCACCGCCCGAAGGCGGACGCGGCGTGCGTAGCCGCGCTGCGCGTCGCGGGCGCGGTGGTCCTGGGGAAGACCGTCACCACCGAGTTCGCAGCGTACCGCGGAGGGAAGACCCGCAATCCGCGCGATCCTGCCCGGACGCCGGGCGGATCGTCGAGCGGCTCGGCCGCCGCGGTGGCGGATCGGATGGTGCCGGCGGCGCTCGGCTCGCAGACCGCCGGGTCGGTGATCCGGCCCGCCTCGTTCTGCGGCACGGTCGGGTGGAAGCCCACCTTCGGCACGTTCGACCTGCGCGGCGTGCACCCGCTGGCCCCGTCGCTCGACACGCTCGGCTTCTTCGTCCGCAAGGTCGCGGACGTGCCGTGGATGGCGGCCGCTCTGTCCGGCGCGCCTCGCCCCGCGGCCATCGCGGAGCCGCCGCGCGCACCGCGCCTGGGCTTGTGCCGCACCGATCAGTGGCCGAAAGCGGAGCCGGCGACGCAGCGGCTCATCGAGCAGGCCGCGGCGCGCCTCGAGCGCGCGGGCGGCGAGGTGCGCGAGGTGGAGGCATTCGCCGGACTGGCCGATACGCAGGCCGTGATCATGTCGGCCGAGGCGGCGGCCGCGATGCGCGTCGAGCGGGAGCGGCACGACGCCCAGCTCAGCGACCGGTTCCGTTCTTTCCTGCTCGAAGGGGAGCGCTGCCCGCCCCAGCGGCTGCGCGAGGCGCGCGAACGGGCCCAGCACGGGCGCCACGAGGTGTCCCGCGCCTTCGCCGAGCTGGATGCCCTGCTCACGCCCGCGGCGGTGGGAGAGGCGCCGCCCGGACTCGAGAGCACCGGCGATCCGGCCTTCTGCCGCGCGTGGACGTTGCTCGGCTGTCCCTGCATCTCGCTGCCGGCGCTCGCCGGGCCCGAGGGCCTACCCGTGGGCTTGCAGCTGGTCGGGGCGCCGGGCACGGACGATCGGCTGCTCGCGGTGGCCGCCTGGGTGGAACGCAAGCTCCCAGCCGCCGCCGTATTCGGCGGCGCTGCGCCTTTCTGAGCGCCGACTCCTCTTATTGAGCGCTCCAGCTCCCCGAGGCCAGCACGCGCCCGCTGGACCGCTCCTGGACGAAGGCGACCAGCCGCAGCGTCGCCTCGCGTGCGCCGAGCTGCACCTCGCCGGACCAGGCGCCCTGATCGACGCCGCCGATGCGCCGCAGCTCGCGCACCACCCGGACGTGGGACAGCGTACGGCCCGCGTTCTCGCCTCGCGCCACTCGGCCGGCCGGCGGGTCCTCGACGGCCGCGAGCAGCACCTCGGCGCCGCGGTGGGGCGGCAGCTTGGCCTCGAGATGGAGCGCGTTTCCGTTCCGCCGCGCGGTGATGGTCCCGTGCGGCTGCGCCGCAGCCTCCGCCGCCGCGGAGCGCGCCGCGGCCTCGTCGCTGCCGACGACCTCCGCGCGGCCGTCGATCACCGCTTGCGGAGTGTAGATGCCGCCGCGCCGCAGGCGCGACGAGTAGACCTGCTGGCGCTCGGTGAACACAGGGCTGGAGTACGGGTCCTTCCAGCCCAGCGAGTCCCAGTAGTCGACGTGCTCGGAGAGGGCCAGGATCTCGACCCCGCGAACGGGCTGGTCGCGCACCAGGCGCGCCAGGAGGTCGTCCGCGGCCGGGCAGCTCGAGCACCCTTCCGAGGTGAACAGCTCGACCAGCACCGGGACGCTGTCGCCGGCGCGCGCCGGCAGGGCGGCCAGGACCAGGGCGGCGGCGAGCGCGCGGAACATCCAGAATGCATCTCATAACGTCCGCGCGGTGAAAAGCACACCGCCGCCCCATGGGCGGCAAGTGTCTACCAGCGTCGCGACCAGGTTGAGCAGCTCGTCCAGGGCAGGGTAGCGTAAGTTTCACCAACAGTGAAATGACGATCCGCCGTGGTACACGGAGGCGATGCCGCCGCTGGAGCCGGGCATCCATCTGCTGCACAAGCCGGCGGGCCCGACAAGCTTCTCGCTGGTGCAGCCGTTCCTCTCGGAGGCGCGCGGCCGCAGGCCCAGGATCGCGGTTTGCCATGGAGGGGCTCTCGACCCGTTCGCGGAGGGGCTCCTGCCCATCCTGGCGGGCCGCGCCACGCGCGTCTTCGAGCTGCTCCATTCCATCCCGAAGGAGTACGACGCCGAGGTGTCGTGGGGCGCGGAGACCGACAACGGCGATCTGCTCGGATCGGTCGTCGCCCGCGGCGACGCGTCGGGACTCGACCCGGCGCGCCTGGACGCCGCGCTCGCGACGTTCGTCGGTTGGCGCGAGCAGGTGCCGCCCGCCACCAGCAACAAGCGCGTCGGCGGGGAGCGGGCCTATGTGCGGGCGCATCGAGGGGAGCTCGTCGAGCTTCCCCCGGTGCGCGTCTACCTGCACGAAGCCCGCTGGGTGTGGCACGACCTCCCGCGCGCGAGCGGGCTGCGGCTTCTGGTCCGCGGCGGGTACTACGTCCGGTCCCTCGCGCGGGACCTCGGGCGCGAGCTCGGCTGCCGCGCACACCTCACGACCCTCTCGCGGACCGCCATCGGGCCCTGGCGGGATCCGGGGCCTGGGCGCCGCGAGCTGGTCCGGGGCGCGCAGATCCTGCCGTGGAGCCCTGCCCGCGCGATCGGCGGCGAGGAGGCCCGGGCGTTGCGAAGCGGGCCCATTCCCCTCGGGCAGCTGCACCCGCCGGAGTGGCGTTTGCCGGCGGGATTTCCCGATCCGGTGGCGCCCGTGCGCGCGCTGCTCGACGGAGAGCTCGTTGCGCTGCTGAGCGAGCGCGACGGGATGCTGTGGCGGGAGATCGATCTGCGCGGGGTGTGACCTGCGCCGGGCCGCCCCTGCTGGGCGGCGGCCCGGCTTCGAAAACAAAAGCACATCGCCGCCCTATGGGCGGCAAGTGGCTACGCGGCAAACCGGCAGCAGGCGCTGGAGACGCTGTTCCTGGATCCCGCCCGCCGCCTGCCGGGGCGCTCACGTGTAGTCGCGGATGATCACTTCACCGGGCTTGGGGTCGGCGAGGAGCAGCTCCAGCGCGTCCATGAGGATCCATTTCTGCAGGGCTTCGTCGTTGGGGCGGCCCAGGGAGTGGCCGGCGATGAAGCCGCGGGGGCAGAGCGCGCGGGGTGGGCGGGCCTGCGCGCTCTCCTCGGGCTCCACCGTGATCAGCACCGTGGGAACGCCGAGCATCTCGATCGCCCGCTGCACCGTGACCACGGTGCGGTGGCAGAGGCGTCAGCCGCCGGTGAGGAGGACGGCGTCGGGCCGGGCGGCCGAGACGGCGCGGGCGAGCTGCGGGACGGTGGTCTCGCGCAGCTCGCGCAGCGCCTGGGAGTAGCCCATCGTGAAGTGCTCCTCGGCGAGGCCCGCGATGCGCCCTTCGCGGGCGAGCGATCGGAGCCGGTCGATGGGGAACACGCAGTTCACGTCCTTGTCGATGCAGCCGTGGTCGTAGTGTGAATCGTCCACCGCCAGGTCGGCCGCCGACAGGCTCCCGTCGATGCGCCGGAACGAATTGTCGCCCTCCAGGCTGAAGGGCGCATCGCTCTTCGCGCGCACGCCCGCCGTGCTGACCAGGCAGACGAGCGACTCTTCCAGCTTGCGCTTGAACGGCGTGAACGGCACGCAGTAGCGCGACAGCTCGAGCGGCTTCTCCACGGCTCACCTCAGCTTGTCGAGCGCCTCCATGATCTTGTCCGTGGGCGGCTGCTCCGCGATGTCGTGGATGTCGATGTAACGGATGACCCCCTGCCGGTCGACGACGAAGATGGCGCGCTCGGTGGTGCCCGAGCCGCGCAGCACTCCGTACTGCACCGCCACGTAGCCGTAGGGCCAGTTGTCGCTGCACAGCGGATAGGACAGGCCGCCCATCGACCTGGCCCACGCCTCGTTGCTGAACACCTGGTCGGTCGAGATGCCCAGGACCTGGGCATTGCGCCGCTCGAACTCGGAGAGGTCCTCCTCGTACGAGGGCATCTGCGCGGTTCAAACGGGGGTGAACGCCGCCGGGTAGAACGCGAGCACCACGTTCTTCTTGCCCCGGTAGTCGCTCAGGCGGACCTTCTTCTGCGGTCCCCCCTTGCCGGCCCCCTCGCCCGTGGCGGTCAGCTCGAAGTCGGGAGCTTCCTCGCCGACCTGCAGCCGCCAGACCGGCCTCTTGGGTTGTGCCATTTGCGTTCCTTTCCGCGCCCGAAGCGCTCGCGCACTCTACTCATTTGCGCGGCGGCTTGCCTCCCCGCGCACGCCGAGGGTCGCCGGTTGGACGCCGATTGCGTTGCGCCCGCCCCGGAGGCGTGGCATGCCTCGGACATGCGCTGGGCGTCCGCGTTGTCGAGGAAGGAGCGGACCGACGAGGCCGTCGCCGACGCGGCGGCCGAGGTCCGGCGCGGTCTCGCGGGCGCGTCCGCCGACCTGGTGGTAGCGTTCGTGTCGCCCCACCACCTGGATGCGTCCGCGCGGCTGCCGGCGCAGGTGGAGGCGGCGCTCCCCGGCGCGCTGCTGGCCGGGTGCACGGGCGGCGGGATCATCGGCGCGGGACACGAGGTGGAGGATGCGCCCGCGCTGTCCTTGACCGCCGCGTCGCTTCCCGGAGTGCGGCTGACGCCGTTCCACCTCGAGCAGCACGAGCTCCCGGAGAGCGCGGACGCGCAGGAATGGCGCGACGCGATCGACGTGGACCCGGCGACCCGGCCCGACTTCCTGCTCCTGGCCGACCCGCTCACCGTGGACGCAGGGTCGGTCATCGCCGGCCTCGATGCCGCCTACCCGGCGGCGAGCAAGGTGGGCGGCCTCGCCAGCGGCGGTCCCGTGCCTGGCGCGAACCGCGTCTTCCTCGGGGCCAGGGCGCACCGCAGCGGCGCTGCGGGCGTCGCCCTCGCCGGGAACGTCGCGGTGGAGACCATCGTCGCGCAAGGGTGCCGGCCGGTGGGCAAGCCGATGATCGCGACCCGGTGCCAGGGGAACCTGCTCCAGGAGGTCGACGGCCGCCCGCCCATCGAGGTGCTGCGCGAGCTGTACCCCTCGCTTCCGCCGCGCGATCAGGAGCTGTTCCGGCATTCGCTCTTTCTCGGCATCGAGATGCGCGACTCCGTCGAGTACCACGAGGGCGAGCTGCTGGTGCGAAATCTCATGGGGATGGATCCCCGGACGGGCGCGCTGGTCGTCGGCGCGGCGCTGCAGCCGATGCACGTGGTGCAGTTCCTGCTTCGCGACGCGCGCACGGCGGAAGAGGACCTGGCGCGGCTGCTCGACCGCAGCACCGCGCGCGGGCGCCCTCCCCGGGGAGCGCTGCTCTTCTCCTGCCTGGGCCGCGGGGCCCACCTCTTCGGCAGGCCCGACCACGACACCGATCTGTTCCGATCCAAGGTCGGCGCGGTGCCGCTGGGCGGGTTCTTCTGCAACGGGGAGATCGGTCCGGTCGGCGGCGCCACCTTCCTGCACGGGTACACCAGCGCCTTCGCGCTGTTCCGCGAGGCGGCGTCATGAAGTTGAACCGCCGCATGCAGCGCGACCTGGGCGAGCTGCGCAGCCGCAGCATCGACGCCGAGCCGCTGCTCCCCGGGAAATGGCCCGACTTGACCGTCGCCGAGGTGAACGGGCTCGTCCTGCTCGAGTCGTTCCGCCGCAAGCCGTCGCTGCGGCCGGCGGACTTCGACGGGCCGAGCGCGCTGGAAGCGTGCGCCAACAAGTTCCTGATGGAGAAGATGCTCGATCCGCGCCTGGTCGCGGCTTGCCCGCTCTTGCTGCTCACCGCTGGCCTGCTGATGGCGGAGGCGGTCTCGCGCAAGCTTTCGGCGCTGCCCGGCCGCTTCAACGTGATCGTCTCCTACGACGGCGAGAGCTGCGCGGTGCGCTTCCACAAGATCCGCCAGGGCGAGCGTTGGCTCTCGGAGGACCTCGAGGCGTACGTCGACGAGGGAGTGCTGGTGGTGGAAGCGGGGCCGGGGCTCACCCCGTTTGCGCAGCTCGCCGCGGCCACCGGATCCTAGAGCGTTTCGCGCAGAGCGCGCAGAGATCGCAGAGCAAGTCAGGGATAATCTTCGGCGTCGTGCGCGTGGGCCATCGCCTGCTGGACGCGCTCGGGCAACTTGCTCGGATCGACGATCACCTTCTCCTCCACGACGGCGGTCACGGCGTCGAGGGGGATGACGAAATCGCCGGCGTTCTCGATGTCGACCACCAGCTCCGGGCGCCCGCCCGGCGCCACCTCGCGCACCGCGCCGACCTCTTCGTCGCCGCCCTCGGGGAAGATGTGGAAGCCGACCTCGATCATGGGAAGCTTGCGCGCCATGCCCGACAGGTTTGCCACCAGCCGGTCGCGCCGTAAAGCCCGCCCGTCCGCTTTCCGGGCGCTCTCGCACGCGGCGCGCGCGATGTGCATCTGTGGCCCGACCAAGGAGGAACGCCATGGCACAGGGGAAGGTTGCTTGCCTGCTCGGACCGGGGTTCGAGGACTCGGAGTTCCGCATCCCGTATGACCGCGTGCGCAAGGAGGGCTACCAGGTCGACATCATCGGGCCCAAGGCCGGCATGGAGCTGAAGGGCTACAGGGGCAAGGAGGCGGTCAAGGCCGACAAGGGCATCGACGAGGTCCGGCCGGAGGATTACATCGGCTTGCTCATCCCGGGCGGGTACTCGCCGGACCACCTGCGCGTCGACCCGCGGTTCGTCGAGTTCGTCAAGCGCTTCGACGCGCTGAAGCGTCCGCTCGCCGCGGTCTGCCACGGACCGCAGCTTCTCCTCAGCGCCAGGCTGGTGCGCGGCCGGACGCTGACCGCCTGGCCGACCGTGCAGGTGGACCTCGAGTTGGCCGGAGCCAACGTCAAGGACGAGCCCGTGGTGATCGATCAGAACTGGATCACCAGCCGCAAGCCCGAGGACCTGGAGCAGTTCAGCGAGGCGTTCGTGCAGGCGCTGCGCAAG
>DASWGQ010000211.1:0-8929 GCA_036393595.1 Myxococcales bacterium
CTGGCTGAGCGTGATCGGCTACAACACCAAGCTGGTGAAGCCGGAGGAGGCGCCGAGGAGCTTCGCCGATCTGCTCGATCCGAAGTGGTCCGGCAAGATCGTCAAGGGCCATCCCGGATACAGCGGCACAATCATGACCGCGACCTTCCAGATCTCGCGAGACCTCGGCTGGGAGTACTTCGAGAAGCTGTCCAAGCAGAAGGTCATGCAGGTGCAGTCCTCCGCCGACCCGCCCAAGAAGCTGGCGCTCGGCGAGCGTTCGGTGATGGCCGACGGAAACGAGTACAACCTCTTCCAGCTCAAGGAGAAGGGCGAGCCGGTCGAGATCGTCTACCCGACCGAGGGGACGCCGCTGATCATCGGCCCCTCCGGCGTCCTGAAAGATGCGCCCCACCCGAACGCGGCGCGCCTGCTGCAGAGCTTCCTCTTCTCGGTCGATGCGCAGCAGCTGATGGTCGATTTCGGCGGGCTGCGATCCTTGCACGCGCTGGTGAAGGAGAAGGCAGGCCGCAAGCCCTTGCGGGAGATCAAGCTGATGAAGGACGACCCCGCGGCGGTCGAGAAGCAGGCGGACGAGATCAAGGCGCGGTACAGCAAGTACTTCAAGGTGTGACGGGTGGGCTCGCGGGCACTGCCATCGCGGGCGCGCCCCGACCTCTCCGGCGCGGTCCTGGCGCTGTGCGCGGCGGCGCTCTGCCTCCTGGTGGTCCTGCCGATCGGCTGGCTCGTGGTCTTCGCCTTCACCGGGCGGGGCGGGCGTTTCACGCTCGCCAACTTCCGGCTGCTCTTCACCGACCCGGCCTTCCTCGAGCCTCTCGTCACCACGCTCATCCTCGCCCTGTCGGTGAGCCTGATCTGCTGCCTGGTCGCGGCGCCGATGGGCTGGATCGTCGCGCGGACCGACATGCCGCTGCGGCGGGCCGTCCGCTTCCTCGTCCTGGCTTCCTTCGTGACGCCGCCGTTCCTGGGGGCCATCGCCTGGGAGCTGCTGGCGGCGCCGAACAGCGGCCTGCTCAACCAGCTCCACCGCGCCGCGACCGGCGCAGGTCCGGAGGCCGTGCTGTTCAACGTGTACACGCTGCCCGGGCTCGTCTTCGTCATCTGTTGCTACACCTTCCCGTACGTGTTCGTGCTGGTCGCCAACGCGCTCGATCGCATCCCGGGCGAGCTCGAGGATGCGTCGGCGATGCTGGGCGGAAGCGCGTGGCGCACGGCGCGGCGGGTGACCATCCCGCTGGCGCTCCCCGCGCTGGCGGCCGGAGCGCTGGTCGCGTTCCTGCAGGCGATGACGCTGTTCGGAGCGCCGGGCATCCTGGCCTTGCCGGCGGGTTTCCACACCATGACCACCAAGATCTGGAGCCTGTTCCAGTACCCGCCCAAGCCGGAGCTCGCCGCCGCCGCCTCGCTGCCGCTCCTCCTGGTCACCGTCGTGCTGCTCAGGGCGCAGTCCGCGGTCCTGGGCCGCCGCGGATACACCGTCGTCGGCGGAAGGAGCGGTCCGCCCCGCCCGGTGCGCCTGGGGCCGCTGCGCTGGCCCGCGCTCGGCCTGTGCCTCGCGATGCTGTCGCTGCCGGTGTTCTTGCCCTACGCCGCGCTGGTGAACGCGGCTTTCTCGCGCATCCCTTCGCAGCCGCTGACCTTGGAGAGGTTCACTCTCGACCACGTCCGGTTCGTCTTCCTCGAGCTCTCCGCCACCAGGCTCGCTCTCAAGAACACCTTCCTGCTCGGTCTGCTGGCTGCCACCTCGGGAGCGCTGCTGGCGCTCGTGATCGCCTACCTGACCGCGCGCGCCGCGATCAGGGGCCATCGCGTGCTGGGCTTCCTCGCCACGGCGCCGATCGCCATTCCCGGGATCGCGCTGGGCGTCGGCCTGTTCCTCGCCTACACGCGCGGACCGGTCGTGTTGTACGGGACGCTCTGGATCCTCCTCCTCGCGTACGTCACCATCGAGCTGCCCGCGGCCTACCAGCAGCTGCACGCCTCCTTGCGGGCGGTGTCGCCGGAGATGGAGGAGGCGAGCCGGGTCCTCGGAGCCTCGCGCTTGAGGACCCTGCGTGACGTCACCGCCCCGCTGCTTGGACCCTCCTTGATCGCCACCTGGTGCTTCGTCTTCGTCGCGGTGGTGCGCGAGCTGTCCGCGGCCGCGATCCTTTTCACCTCCGAGACGAAGGTGCTCTCCGTGCTGATCTTCGACCTCAACGAAAGCGGGGATCTCGCCGCCATCGCCGTGCTCGGCCTGACCATGCTGATCCTCACTTCCGCCGTGATCGCCGCGGCGAACCGCGTGCCGGGCCTCGGCGGCGGCCTGCTCGTCCGGAACAACTGATGGGGGACCAGCAGCCGGTCGCCGTCGCTCTCGCCGAGCGCATTGCCTCGCTGGACGCAGCACGCTTGCCCTCCGCGGTGCGGGAGACCTGCGAGCGGCTGCTGATCGACGTGGTCGGCCTTTGCCTGGTCGCGCGCCGCACGGATTACGTTCGAGCGGCGCTCGCAGCGTGGGGCTCCGATCCCGGGCGGGCCACGGCGATCGGACACCCCGGACAGCTCGGGGCCCCGGCGGCTGCCTTCGTCAACGGCACCGCCGCGCACGGGGAGGACTTCGACGACACCTTCGAGGGCGGGCCCGTCCACGCCGGCGCAGTCGTGATTCCCGCGGTCCTCGCGGCGGCGGAGCAGGAGGGGCTCGATGGCGGGTCCGCGCTCCTCGGCATCGCCGCCGGCGTCGAGACGATCTGCCGGTTGAGCCTGGTGGTGCCCAAGGCGGTGCACGAGGCGGGCTTCCACCCGACCGCGGTGTTCGGCGCGGTGGCGGCTGCCGCGGGCGCGGGTGCAACCCTGGGGCTGGCGCCTCGACAGCTCGTCGATGCGCTCGGCGTCGCGGGCTCGATGGCCAGCGGCATCATCGAGTACCTCGCCGAAGGCAGCTGGACGAAGCGCATGCACCCGGGCTGGGCGGCCCAGTCCGGCTTGCGAGCGGCGCTGCTCGGGCGGGCCGGTTTCACCGGTCCGCGCACGGTGTTCGAGGGTGTCCATGGCCTGTTCGCCGGCTTCGCGCGCACGAACGAAGGCAACTACGCCGCATTGCTCGACGGCTTCGGCGAGCGCTGGCTCATGACTGCGCTCGCCTTCAAGCCCTATCCTTGCGGGACGATGATCCAGCCCTACGTCGACTGCGTCCGCCGGCTCGGAAAGCGCATCGGTTCCGAGGGCGTCGTCGAGCTGGTCGCCCGGGTTGCCGAGGGGACCGTGCACCGGCTTTGGGAGCCGCTCGCGGAAAAGCAGCAGCCGCCCAACGGGTACGCCGCGAAGTTCTCCGCGCCATACTGCATCGCCGCGGGCCTGGTCCGCGGCAATGTCGGACTGGACGCCTTCACCGACGGCGCAGTGGCGGACCCGGCGGTCCGCGCCCTGGCCGCCAAGGTCCGCTACGAGATCGACGCCGCCAATCCGTATCCGTTCGAGTACACCGGCCACTTGCAGGCGCGCCTCTCCGACGGACGGCTGGTCGAGGAGCGCCAGCCGCACCTGCGGGGCGGCGCCCGCGAGCCGCTGACCCGCGCGGACCTCGAGGAGAAGCTCCGCAGCAACGCCCGCGCCGGCGGCTGGCCCGACGACCGCGTCGCGCCGGCGCTCGCCCTCGCGCGCACTTTGTGGGACGGTGCCGTCGATCTGACGGTCCTGCGAGGCTGATTCCGCCATGGGTAACGAGCTTGCCGGCCGGGTGGCCATCGTCACGGGAGCCGGGCGCAACATCGGCCGGGCGATCGCGCTGGCTCTCGCCGACGGCGGGGCAGGCGTAGCGGTCAACGGCCGCGCCAACCGGACCGAGGTGGATGCCGTCGTCGCCGAGATCGACTCTCGCGGCGGCAAGGCGCTGGCGGTCATGGCCGACGTGTCCGACGAAGCGGCGGTCCAACGCATGGCCGCGGCCGCCGTCGAGCGCTTCGGCCACATCGACATCCTGGTCAACAACGCGGCGATCCGGCCGGAGAAGCCCTTCGAGTCCTTGTCCCTGTCCGACTGGCGCGCCGTCCACTCCGTCATCCTCGAGGGCGCCTTCTTGACGGTGAAGGCCACGCTCACGTACCTCAAGGCGAGCGGCTCCGGGGCGATCGTCAACATCGGCGGGATGAGCGCGCACACCGGGGCGAAGCACCGCGCGCACGTGCTCGCGGCCAAGTCCGGCTTGATCGGTTTCACCAAGGCCCTGGCCAACGACCTGGCCGAGGCCGGCATCACGGCCAACTGCGTGGTCCCCGGCCTGATCGACACCGTGCGTGCGCCGGGCACCAACCCCCCGCAGCACCACCAGACCAGCAAGACGCTCGCGGGCCGCTTCGGCACGCCGCAGGAGATCGCCGCCGCCGTCCGCTTCCTCGCCGGGCCGGGGGCGCGCTACATCACCGGCCAGTCCCTGCACGTGAACGGCGGCGCGTACCTGGGGTAGGGCCGGCTGGAATTCGAAGTCGGACTGGCATCTCTCGTGCACGACGGCCCGAGCAGGAGAGAGCGATGCGCACCCAGATCATCCTGCTGGTCGACGAGAGGCCGCACGTCCGGGAGGCGGTGGCGCGCCCCTACATCGAGGCGGGCGCGCGGGTCGAGGCGCTGGCCAATTCCGCGGAGGCGACCGAGCTCCTCGCCCTCGTGCGGCCCGACTGGATCCTGGTCGGCGAGAAGCAGGCCGACGAGCTGCTGCTCTGGCTGCGAGACCACGAAGATCGGGTGGACGTTCCGGTCGTCCTGCTGCCGGATCTGCAGCTGGCCGCCTGAACCTGTTGCGCAACGGTGGCGCCGCCCGTCGCGCCGCCGCGTCAATGAGCTTCGACTGAAGCGACGGGCACGGGCCGGTCGCCCGCAGGCAGATCCGGGAAGAGGAGGCTGATCGCGGCAGCCGCCACCGCGATGCCGGCGATCAGCCAGAAGACGGTCGCGAGCCCGGACTGGAGCGAGAGGGAAAGCGCGCGCACCACCGACCGGTCGAGTCCCGCGCCGTGCTCCGGGCCGAGGAGTCGGTCGGCCGCATCCGGCGGAATGGACGGATCGCCGGAGAGCGCCGAGGCGAGGATGCCGCCGAGCACGCCGACCGCGAGCGTTCCTCCGATGGTCCGGGCGAACATCGTGCTGGCGGTCGCGACGCCGCGCTGCCGCCACTCGACGCTCGTCTGGACCGCGATGAGCAGCGCCGTATTGGCGAGGCCGAGCCCCACGCCGAAGAGCGCGCTCGCCGCCTGCGGCACGAGCAGGCTCGCTCCGGGCCGCAGGAAGGTGGCCAGCGCCACCGCCGCGAGCGCGGAGATGACCAGTCCGACCCGGACGAGCGGCCTGAAGCCGACTCGCGGGAGGACCCGGCCGCTGACCGCGCTCGCGATGGGCCAGCCGATCACCATCGGAGTGATGGCGGCGCCCGCCTGGGTCGGCGAGCCGCCCAGGATGCCCTGCACGTAGAGGGGCACGTAGGTCACCATGGAGATCATTCCGGCGCCGACCAGCGCGCCGGCCGCGGTCGCGACCGCCATGACGCGCTGGCGGAACAGGTCGAGCGGAAGCACCGGCTCCGCCGACCGGCGCTCCACGAAGACGAAGAGCAGCAGCGACGCGGCGGCGAGGGGCAACCCGAACAGGCTCGAGCGCCCGCCGTGCGCGCCGAAGAGCAGGGCGGTGAGGCCGACCGTGAGCAGCCCGGCTCCGACGAGGTCGAGCGAATGCTGCCTGTGCTCGACGTCCTCGTGCAACGCCACCATGAGCAACGCGGCCGAGGCGATCCCCGCCGGCACGTTGATGAAGAACACCCACCGCCAGGAGAGGTACTTGACGATGATGCCGCCGAGGAGCGGCCCGATCAGGCCGGCCACGCCCCAAACCGCGCCGAACAAACCCTGCATGCGCGCGCGCTCTTCGAGGCTGTAGATGTCCCCGACGATGGTGAGCGTGGTCGGCTGCATCGCGCCCGCCCCGAGCCCCTGCAGGGCGCGAAACGCGATGAGCGCGCCGATCCCTTGCGCCAGCCCGCTCGCCATCGATCCGACGAGGAAGATGGCGATGCCCGCGAGCAGCACGGGCTTGCGGCCATAGAGGTCCGCGAGCTTGCCGTAGATGGGCACCGTCACCGTCGAGGTGAGCAGGTACGCGGTGAAGACCCACGAGTAGTGGTGGATCCCTCCGAGGTCGCCGACCACGGTGGGCATGGCGGTGGAGACGACCGTCATCTCCATCGCCGCCATCGAGAGGCTGAGGAGCAGGGAGACGACGGTGAGCGGACGGTTGGTCTTCATCGCCGGGAATGGATGCCCTTCCGGGCGGAGAGAAGCAACCGGTGATCCGCGGCGGTGCGCGAAGTGCCGCTCCGGTCGCACGAAGCACGACAGCGCAGGCCTGATGCGCACCCGGTTGGCGTGCGAAGCTGCCCCGCAACATGGTTCCGCTCCCCTTCCGCTTTCGTTCCCGCTCCCGTTCTCTCGTGCCTTGGGCGACCGCGCGGACACGCGCAATCCAGACGCTCCTGCTGGCCGTGGTGGCTTTCCAGTGGAGCGGGTGCGGCTCGCCGTCTGCGGGCGGCGGGACGGACGCCGGAACGGGCGGCGGCGCCGCCTTCCACGTCGACATCAACCTCACCACCGGGCTGATCACCTTCCCAAACAAGTACACCGGCTGGAGCGTGGGCGGCGGGTCCGCCACGAACTTCGTGGCGTATCCGAGCGGCTGGAGCGTGGGCGGCGGCTCTGCCACCAACTTCATCGCGGTGCCTCCGGGCTGGGCGGTAGGCGGTGGGTCCGCCACCAACTTCGTCGCTTACGCCCCGGGGTGGAGCGTGGGCGGCGGCTCCGCGACGAACTTCGTCGCCGTCCCGCCGGGCTGGACCGTCGGGGGCGGATCGACGGCCAATTTCATCGCCTATCCGGCGCTTCCGGGGTGGAGCGCCGGAGGAGGCTCCGCGACCAACTTCACCGCGCTCCCGCCAGGCTGGAGCACCGGAGGAGGCTCCGCGACGAACTTCATCGCCGTCCCGCCGGGCTGGTCCGTCGGAGGTGGTTCGGCCACCAACTTCGTCGGCTATCCGTCGGGCCAGGGCTGGACCGTGGGGGGAGGCTCGGCGACGAACTTCACGGCGCTCCCGCCGGGTTGGAGCGCCGGGGGAGGCTCCGCGACCAATTTCGTCGCCGTGCCGCCGGGCTGGTCGGTCGGCGGCGGATCCGCCACCAACTTCGTCACCTACCCCGGGCCTTCCGTCACGACCATCCAGGTGAAGTTCGACGACCCGGGGTGGCTCGGCCTGCTCAAGGCCCTGCAGGACAGCGCCAGCTACCCGGAAGAGGCGCTTGCCGACGCCGTCATGTACGCCCTTCTCAATCTGCGGGCGAAGTCCCCTCATCGAGTGGAGGCGCCCGCAGGCGAGTGGTGATCTCCGTTGCTCTTCGGAAGAGTTTCGAGCACAGGCGCGGCCACGAACGCCAAGCCTGGTGCCGGCCGCCGTCTAACGCGCTGCGCTCCGCCCCGGGGCGGATAGATGATCCGGGGGCGTCGTGCCGCATCGGACAAGTTACGTATGCCGGTCGTTTGCGATTGACAGGTTTGGAGCCTTCACTTCGCAAACGGCTGCGAGCCTTCGCAACAACGGCCGTGTAGCTGCTTTAGATGCGTGGAGAGCGGCTCTCAGGCCCACGTTCTCCTCGCGTGACGGGCCTGGCGCCCAGCGTTCGTGTGCGGCGTCCGGAGGGCTCCGAAAAACAGCGTGCTACGACGCGCACATGATCAACTCACGGATCGTTGTCGAATCGCTCAGCTCTTCGGACCTCCGTTCCGCTACGCATAAGTTGGTGCGGACATCGCACGGCGTCGACGCAGCGATTCTCGTCCATCTTGGCGAGATCGACGAGCGGAAGCTCTACCTCGATTGGGCGTTTTCCTCGATGTTCGCGTTCTGCGTCGGAGAGCTGAATTTCTCCGAGGACGTCGCCTGCAACCGGATCGACCTCGCCCGCGCCGCACGACGCATGCCGGTGATCCTCGAGGCGCTCCGCTCGGGCAAAGTGCACCTGGCTGGGCTGCGCTTGCTCGCCCCGCACCTGACCGCCGAGAACCAAGAGAGGGTGTTGGCGGAGGCCGCCGGCAAGTCGAAGCGCCAGATCGAAGAGCTGGTCGCGCGTCTTTCGCCGCAGCCGCCGGTTCCCACTGTCGTGCGCAAGCTTCGCAGCCGCCCCAACCCCCCGCCCGAAGCGTCACCCGCATTCTCGTTCGCCGCCGCCACATCGGTGGCGCCGCCCGAGTCGTTGCCTGCCCTCGCGTTCGCACCGCTCGCTCCGCCGCCCCGATGCGATGAGCGCCGGCCCGTGGTTGCACCACTCTCCGAGGAGACGTTCAAGTTCCAGTTCACCGGGAGTCGCGCGTGTCATGAGAAGTTCCGCCAATTGCAGGACCTGCTCCGGCACCGCATTCCCGACGGAGACCTGGCGACGATCTTCGAAACGGCGCTCGACTTGACCCTCGAGCACGTCAAGAAGGAGCGATTCGCGATGGGCCGGAAGGCGCGAGCGGCTCCGGCCGACGGCGCCGAGGCATCGTCTTCGCGACACATCCCCGACGCCATCAAGCGTGAGGTTTTCGAGCGCGACCGCGGCCGCTGCACGTTCACCGACGAGCATGGCCGCAGGTGCGCCGAGACAGGCGCTCTGGAATTCGATCACCGCGACGGCTTCGCGCGAATCCGTCTGCATCGAGCGGACCGGATCCGGCTGCTCTGCCGTGCGCACAACCAACACGCGGCGGAGAAGATGTACGGTCGCGCGTTCATGGAACGAGCCCGCGTATCGGTCGACCGGCTTGCAGCCGGTCCCGGGACTCTGTCAGGGTGAGAGGAGTTTATCCGCCCCGGCGCGGGACGCGGTGCGTCAAGGCGCGCACTCGGCGGCGGCGACTACCGCGGATCCGG
>DASWGQ010000212.1:0-2004 GCA_036393595.1 Myxococcales bacterium
GTCGCCCGGAGTGACGTTGGCCGTCTGCGTCTCCTTCAGGTTCGCCGTGACCCACACGTCGCTGAGCGGCACCTCGCTCATGAGCGGCTGACCCGGTTGCACCAGCTGACCGATCTCGACGCTCTTCTTGCTCACCACCCCCTCCGAGGGGGCGGTGATGCGCGTGTAGGACAGGTTGAGGGCCGCCTGGTCGCGCGCCGCGCGCGCCGCGGCCACCCGGGCGTCCGCCCCGAGCAGCGCCGCCTGGGCGGCGGCCAGCGCTGCGTCCGCCGCGCGGGCGCCTGCCTCGGCGGCGTCGAGCGCCTGCTTCGGGACGATGTCCTTCTCCGCCAGGGGCTTGATGCGCTCGAGATCGGCATGCGCCTTCTCGGCGTTCGCCTGCATCTGCGCCACCTGTGCCTCCGCCTGGCCCACCCGCGCCCGATTGCTCACGCCCGCGAGCGCCACGGCGAGGTCGGCTTCGGCCTGCGCCAGCCGCGCCTGGTAGTCGCGGTCGTCCAGCACCACGAGCGTGTCGCCGGCCTTCACCTGCCGATTCTCGTCGGTCCGCACCTCGACCACATAGCCACCCACCTTCGGGAGGATCGGGATGATGTGCCCGTCCACCTGGGCGTTGTCGGTCGACACGTGGCTGAGGCTGTAGATCCAGCGCCGAACCCCCACGGCTGCCAGGCCGAGCAGCACGACGCCCATGATGATGAAGATGGTGCGCCTATTCCCCCCGGGTTTCGCCACGGGTGCAGGCCGTGCGGGCCGGGTGGCAGCGGGGGTCGTCTCGCGTTCGATCGTCGTAGCCATGTCGTCACTCATCGTATGTGCGGTTAATGAAGGGTCCGGGCCACGCCGGCGGCGCGCGCCAGGGAAATCCGGGCGGTCGCGGCGGCGAAGCGGGCGTCGATCTCGGTGTCACGCGCGCGGATCAGGTTCGTCTGGGCATTGATGACTTCGATGTTTCCGGCCACGCCCGCCTTGAATCGCTCGCGCGACTGGGCGAGCTCGTCTTCGGCGAGCCGTAGCTGCTCGGCCGCGACCGCCTGCTGCGCCTGCGCCGACCGCAGATCGAGCAGCGCGGCGTCCACCTCGGCGGCGATCTGCCATCGCAGGTCGCTCTCGCGCACCTGCGACTCGCGCACCACCGCGTCCTGCTCGGCCGCCCGCGCCTCGCGGCGGAAGCCGTCGAGGATGGGCAGCGTCACTTGCAGGGCCACCTGGCGTGTGCTGAGGGCGCTCGGACCGGTCAGGCCATTCACGCCGTAGTCCGCTTCGACGCCGACACGGGGGAGTCGCTCCGCGCGAATGGCAGTCCGGCTGCGCCGCGCCGCCGCCCCGCGGGCGAGCTCGGCGCCGAGGTCCGGCCGCCCGGCGAGCGCCGCGGTGACTGCGGCATCCCGCTCGGCGGGCACCTCCGCCGCGCCCAGCGTGGGCGCGAGCGAGTCCGTCAGGGTCAACGGTGTGGCGGGATCGAGCCCCAGCGCGCGCGTCACGTCGATGCGGGCGCGGTCCATCTGGTTCCGGGCGACGATCAGCAATCCCTCCGCCGTGACGAGCTGCGTGCGAGCGCGGGTCACGTCAATCGCCCCGCTCACCCCGGCCGCCTTCTGCGCCTGAGCGAGTCCGACCAGCTCGGCCGCGAGGGCCGAATCCGCCTGGCGGGCTGCGACCGCGGCCTGCCCGCGCGCCGCTCGCAGATAGGCGAGTGCCGCCGTCAACGCCGCGCCCTCGACCGTCACTCCGCGCTCTGCCCGGCTGCCGTCGGCCTGCGCCCCAGCGGCGCGCACCCGCGCCACGCTCGACCAATCGAACAGCGTCTGCGTCACCGTGACCCGCCCATCATAGTTGTCGAAGGGGGGAACCGGGTTCGGCAAGTTGAACTGCGGGGGGAACGGAATACCGAGCGCCTGGGAGTTGAAGTCGCGGTTGACCCATGCGCCCCCAAGGGAGAGGGACGGCAACAGCGCCGCGCGCGCCTGCCGCACCCGTGCGTCTGCCTCGGTGGTGCGCAAG
>DASWGQ010000213.1:0-3899 GCA_036393595.1 Myxococcales bacterium
GGCCGACCTGCTGCAGACTCCCATCGAGCGGCCGCGCATGGTCGAGACCACCGCGCTGGGCGCCGCCTTCCTCGCCGGTCTCGGCACCGGCGTGTGGCCGGGCATCAAGGAGCTTTCCAAGGCGTGGCGGGCGGGGAAGCAATTCCGCCCCCGCATGACGCCGCAGGACCGCGCCGAGCACCTCGCCCGCTGGCGCAAGGCGATCGACCGCGCTTGCTTGTAAGGCACTGCCTCCCGTCCCGGGGGTCCCGGGACGGGAGGATGAGTCACTTCTCTTCTCGGGGGCGCAAATCGGCGCGAGTCTCGAGGCGCACCACCGCCTGCCGAAAGCGCGGAGCAGGAACGGAATTCACAGCGGGAAAGCGAGGGGAATCGCGGGGGGGGGGATTAGCCGCCCTGGACCGCGGCGAGCTTGATGCGGACGATCGCCTCGATGAGCTTGCGGCTCGCGGGGTCCAGGTCGATGAACTCGATGGCGATGCCGCCGGGGCTTCCCGGCGCGCTGGGCTCGAGCACGCGGACCACGCGGGCCCGGCCTTCCACGATGCGCCGATTCCCGGCGTCGAACCGCAGCTCGAGGGTCTGACCGGCCTCGCGGAGCGGCCCGGCGTGCTCGCTGCGCAGGAACATGCCGCTCTCGGAGAGGTCTTCCGCGTACACGGCCAGGAAGTGCTGCACGGAGTCGAACTTCACTCCCACCAGCAGGTCGATCGGAGCGCGTGGGTGGCGACGCCGCTCCTCCTCGCCGGGCGAGAGGCGCGGACTTCCCTCGGGAGGAGTGAGCCGGGGCCCGTCTGCGTCTCCGCCGGACGGCAGAGACCCGCCGGGACCGACGCCAGGCAAGGGCGCTGGCCCTGACCGTCCGGCGATCGGCGGCGGCGTCGAATCGTGCACGTGGTCATCCTGCCCGACGCCGGTGCAAGCGCTCAACGTAGGAAGGGGTGTGCCGGGGTCAGGTCATGAGCGCCTCCATCGCCGCGGCCACTGTCCCGGCGGGCTGCAGCTCCAGGGGAGCATCGTTCAGGCGGCGCGCGTTGCTCTCTGGAAGCACGCAGCGCCGGAACCCGAGCTGGGCGGCTTCCGCGAGGCGCTGCTCGACCTGGCTCACCCCCCGCACCTCGCCCGCCAGCCCGACCTCGCCGAGCACGACCGTTCGCGGGTCGAGGGGAACGTCGCGGAAGCTGGAGAGCACGGCCGCCGCCACCGCGAGGTCGCCGGCGGGCTCGTCCAGGGACGCGCCGCCGGCCACGTTCACGTAGATGTCCTGGTCGGAGAGCACCACCCCCTCCTTCTTCTCCAGCACCGCGGTCAGCAGGGCGACGCGGCCCGCGTCCACGCCGATCGCCGTCCGCCGCGGCGACCCGCCGCACGCGGAGGTCGAGACCAGCGCCTGGACCTCGACCAGCAGCGGACGGCTGCCGGTCATCAGGGCGACGACGGCGCTGCCCGACGAGTCCCGCGGCCGCTCGGCGAGGAAGAGCGCGCTCGGATTGCGCACCTCCTCGAGGCCGCAGCCCTTCATCTCGAAGACGCCGATCTCGTTGGTGGAGCCGAACCGGTTCTTGTGCGCCCGCAGCAAGCGGTAGGCGTGGCTCCGGTCGCCCTCGAAGTACAGCACGGTGTCGACCGTGTGCTCCAGCACCCGCGGGCCCGCGATCGCGCCGTCCTTGGTGACGTGCCCGACGAGGAGCGTGGGCGTCCCGGTCCGCTTCGCCCATTCGACCAGGCGCGAGGCGACCTCGCGCACCTGCGAGACGCTGCCCGGCACGCCGTCGAGCTGCGGCGCGTGCAGCGCCTGCACCGAGTCGACCGCGAGCACCTGCGGCCGGAGCCGATCGGCGGCCTGGAGCGCGTCGGCGACCGAGGTGTCGGCGCGCAGGAGCAACCCGGGCGAGAGCGCCCCGAGGCGCTCGCCCCGCAGCCGGATCTGCGCCAGCGACTCCTCGCCGCTCACGTACAGCACCGGCCTCTCGGGCGCCGCGCGCGCCACCCGGTCGAGCGCGCTGAGCAGGAGCGTGCTCTTGCCGATGCCGGGGTCGCCGGCGAGCAGGACCGCCGCGCCCGCGACCAGACCGCCGCCGAGGGCGCGGTCGAGCTCGCCGATCCCCGTGCGCAGGCGGGCGCCGGACTCGAGCGGGACGCGGTCGATGCCGATGGCATCCAATCCGGAAGCCGAGCCCGGGACCTCCTCGACGATCGAGGCCCACTCGCCGCATTCCGGGCATCGACCCAGCCACCGCGCCGTGCGGTACCCGCACCTCCCGCAGACGTGCTCGACCCGCGCCGCCTTCGCCGCCCTCGCCATGCCGCGGACGGTAGCAGCGCCCCCCGACATCGCCCGGGCGGCGGGCTCGCGCGGCGCGGGCCGGACGTGCCAAGCTGAACAGGCGGAGGTCCCGGAGATGCGCGCAGCGGTCATCGGGGGAGGCAGCTGGGGCACGGCGCTCGCGTCGGTGCTGGCCGGGAACGGCTGGGACGTCGTGGTCTGGTCGCACGACCCGGAGGTGGCGGTCGCGCTCGGCGAGCGGCACGAGAACCCCAAGTACCTGCCGGGGCTGCCGCTGCCGCCCTCGGTGCGGGGGAGCACGGACCTCGCCGAGGCGCTCTCCGGCGCGGAGCTGGTGGTGGCCGCCAGCCCCTCGCACGTCACCCGCGAGGTGATGGAGCGCGCCGCCCCGGCGCTCCCGCGCGCCACGCCGATCGTCTGCGCGAGCAAGGGCATCGAGAACGAGACCCTGCTCACCATGAGCGAGGTGCTGGAGGAGGTCCTGCCTCCCGAGATGCACCCGTATCTCGCCTTCCTCTCGGGACCGTCGTTCGCCAGGGAGACGATGAAGCGCATGCCGACCGCGGTGGTGGTCGCGGCCACCTGGGAGCGCATCGCCCGGCAGGTGCAGCGCGTCTTCTCCAGCGACTACTTCCGCGTCTACACCTCGAACGACGTGGCGGGCGTCGAGCTGGGCGGCTCGCTCAAGAACGTGTGCGCCATCGCCGCCGGGATCGCCGACGGCATGGGGTTCGGCCACAACACGCGGGCGGCGATCATCACGCGCGGGCTGGCCGAGTTGGTCCGGCTCGCCGTGAAGAAGGGTGCGAACCCGATCACGCTCTCCGGGCTCGCCGGCATGGGCGACCTGGTGCTCACCTGCACCGGAGACCTCTCCCGCAACCGCACCGTGGGCCTGGGCCTGGGCCGCGGCCAGACGCTGCAGGAAGTGCTCGCCGGGATGACGCAGGTCGCGGAGGGCGTGCGCACGGCGAAGAGCGCCCACGACCTCGCGGGCAAGCTGCAGGTGGAAATCCCCCTCCACCACGCGGTCTACGGCATCCTCCACGAAGGACTACCGGTCCGTGAGGCCATGTCCCAGCTCCTCTCCCGCGAGCTGAAATCCGAATTCTCCCTCCACTGAACCGCCCAAAAACGTTTCAGGGGAGGGCGGGAGGACCGGGAGGCCGGGAGTCTTTTTTTCTTGCGTGCCTCCACGCGCGCCCGAGTTGAATCGAATCAAAAATCTCCCGCGCTCCCGCGCCTCCCGCCCTCCCCTGAAACGGTTTTAGGCCCCCAGTTGTGGGCGGAGGGGCGGGGAGGGGAGTTGCGGGTGCTGGGTGGGGTCGGCGGCTTCGAGGTGGCCGAGGAGGTGGGACGAGGCGACCAGGATGATGGGGCGGAAGAGGAGGTTCAAGACCGGGGCGGCGAGCAACGTGGCCGTGCTGAGCGCGAACCCGAGGGCGATGGACGGGTTCGCTTCCATCAGCGCGATCTCGCCCCGCCAGGGCAGCGAGAGCCGATCGCACAGGCGGGCGAAGGCGCGCAGCGGACCGCCGATCACCGGGAGCCGGTCGCCGGCGTGGCGGAACCACCGCACGAACCACGGCGGCGGCGCCTGCCGGTCGGTGGC
>DASWGQ010000214.1:0-3677 GCA_036393595.1 Myxococcales bacterium
CCGCCCCTGCGAGGCTCCCACTCCGCGGTAGTCGAAGCGCAAGGTGGGAAAGCCCGCGCGCGTCAGCGCCCACGCCAGCTCCGCGACCGTGGGGACGGTCATCGACCCACCGAGCGCGGGGTGCGGCGAGGCGATGGCGCAGGGCGGGGCGCGGCGGCCCCGGTGGTAGAGCCCGTCGAGCGACAGCCCGCCGCTCCTGACCACCACGCTGCGCTCGAGGAATTGCCCGCGCTGGACCATCACGCGTCGCTTTTGCGGAAGACGAAGAATTTTAGATATCGGCCCTCGGGAAAGGAGAGCTTGATGGGATGGTCGGGAGGCTGGCGCCGCTCCTCGAGCAGCGTCAGGTCCGCCCGCGTCTTGACCGCGGCCTCGCGGACCGCCCCGAGGAAATCCTCGGGGGTGACGCGCGCGGAGCAGCTTGCGGTGGCCAGGATGCCGCCCGGGGCCAGCGCGCCCAGGGCGGCCCGGTGCAGCGAGGCGTACCCGTCCAGCGCGGCGGGCACCGCTTTCTGCGTCTTCGCGTACGCGGGCGGGTCCAGCACGATCAGATCGAAGCGGCCGGCGCCGGCCCCGCGCAAGTACTCGAGCACGTCAGCCGCCTCGAATCCGTGCGCCGCCGGATCGAGGCCGTTCAGCTCGAAGTTGCGCCGCGCGAGCCGCAGCGCCGAGGCGTCGCGGTCCACGCTGACCACCTCGCGCGCGCCGCCGAGCGCCAGCGCCAGCGAGAACCCGCCGGTGTAGGAGAAGCAGTTCAGCGCGCGCCGCACTCCGCGCGCGTAGCGCCGCAGCGCCAGCCGGTTCTCGCGCTGGTCGAGGAACATCCCCGTCTTCTGCCCCGCGCGCACGTCGACCGCCAGCGCGACGCCATTCTCGCGCACCAGCACCGGGTCGGGCGGCTCCGCGCCCCACAGCACCTGCCCGCGCGCGGGGCGCGACGATCCCGAGTCGTCCTCCAGCGCGGTCTCGTCCTCCTCCGCCGAGGGGACCGTGTCGTCGTCGCGCCCGTACACGCCGGCCAGCTCGACCTCGCCGGGCAGGGCCTCCACGATCTGCCCGCGGTGCGGCGAGAGGCCCGCGCTGTAGAGCTTGAGCACCGCGAACTTCCCGTACAGGTCGGCCACCACGCCCGGCAGGCCGTCTCCCTCGCCGTGGACGAGGCGCGCGCAGTCGGTGACCGCCGGGTCCGTGAAGGGTGTGGTGGCCCGCCGGAGCGCGACCGCCTTGGCCACGCGCCGGCGCCAGAAGTGAGGGCCGATGGCCTCGGCCGGGTCGAGCGTCAGCACGCGTACGCTGATGTGCGAGCGGGGATCGTAATAGCCGCGGGCGACGAACCTCCCGCGCTCGGTCACATCCACGATGGCGCCCGGCTCGAGCCCCGCCGGGGGCTTGGCCAGCGCGCGCCGGAAGACCCAGGGGTGCCCGGCGCGCAGGTGCCGCGCGAGGTCCTTCTGCAGCTCCAGCTTGACGGTGCCCACGCGCTCCCCTGGCCTTGTAGCGCCCGGCCGCCCCGCCTCCGGCCAGGCAGGCTACGCCGGCGCCGCGGGCCTACCGTTTACCACCGCGCGCACGCCCCGCTCGCGGAAGCGGTCGCGCGAACAGATACCGGAGAACACCCCTGGCAGAGCGGTCAACTCAAGGACTAGAACCCGAGCTGCAGGTGCGCCATCGGGTACACGGTGCGGACCCGTGGTGGACTGCCCACCAGATAGGTCGGCGTGCTGAAGAACGGGAACACCGCGTCGACGCCGCCCAGCAACCGGACGCCGTGGAGGCGGAACAGCTCGACGCCGGCCGAGAGGCGGCCGCCCAGGCCGCCGGTCTCCGCGGCGCCCATGTACCCGAGCCCCGCGCCCAGGTACGGGCTGATCTCGCCGTCCAGCGGGAGCCAGGCCGCGTCGAGCCCGAACCAGCCGATGCCCGAGCCGTCCCGCGTCGCGGCGACCGCGGACGCGCCGACGCGGAAGGCTTCCGCCTCGTAGAAGTAGCTGACCGAAAAGCCGGACGGCGTGTTGCGGCCGCCGTCGCCGTGCACGAGCAGCAGCGGCAAGCCGACCGCCCAGAACCGCTCGCCGGGCTTCTTCTGGAAGGGACGCGCCTCCGTCGCCGTGACGGTCCGCATCCCGGCGTTGTCGTCCGCCGAGCGCCGGTCGAGCACCGCGGAGACGAGCCGCGTGGCGACGACGTCGGCCTCGTCGAGGGTGGTGGCGGTGAGCGAGGCGGCGGCGACGGGCACGAGCTTGGGCGCGGAGACCTCCTCGAGGCTGAGCGGCACCTTGTGCCCGAGCCTGCCGCCGATGCGCACCACGAACAGCCGGGTGACGCCGATCTCCTGGAGGATGGCGGCGAGACGGGCGTCCACCGGCTGCACGGCCTCCTGCCGTACGTCCTCGGAGACCGGCACGCCGCGCTTGCGCAGCTCACCCGCGGTGACCGCGCGGATGGCGCGGACCGCCGGCACCTCCAGCCCGCCGTCGTCCGCGACCACCACCGCGGCGCTTGCGTCGGCGAGCGCCGCGGCTGGCGAGAGCGTGAGCGCGACCGCGGCGGCGGCGAGCAGCGGGATCAGACGGAACATGGCACCCTCCCGGCGCGTGCAGGGACTGGCGAGCAATCTGCGTGCCGCCCTGCACAAGATCGCGGAAGGTGCCGGGTAGGAGCCAGTTTTCAGGCCGGCGCACGTGGCGGCGTCCGCCCGGGGTGTGGCAACGGTGTCAGGCGCGCTCGGCGAGACCGCGCGCGAAGTTCCCGATGACGAGCCCCCTGCGCGCGCCGCGCAGGCGCCGCAGCAGCGTGCGCATCCCCCGCGGCGGACCGCCCGCGCTGGTCCGCTCCGCCACCGCGAGGTACTGCTCCGGATCGATGGCCAGGCTGCGCACCTGCACCTGGTCGACGCGAGAGCTCCCCACCAGCTCGCACAGCGCGTCCATCTCGCCCTGCCGGTCGGTGACTCCCGGGAACGTGAGCAGGTTGAGCGCGGTATAGATCCCGCGCTTCTTCGCCAGGCGGATCGAGCGCACCACGTCGCGGAAGCCGTAGCGCACGGGCCGGTAGTAGGCCTCGTAGAGCGGCGCGTGCGCGCTGTTGAGGCTGATGCGGCACGCGTCGAGCCCGGCCTCGATCAACAGGTCGAGGTTCTCCGGCAGCGAGCCGTTGGTGTTGATGTTGATCGACCCGCGCGAGGTCGCGCCGCGCGTGCGGCGGATCGCGTCGGCGATGACGCGCGCGCGGGTGAGCGGTTCTCCCTCGCAGCCCTGGCCGAAGCTGATCATCGTCCGGCCCGGAGCGTCGCGCAGGTGCGGGATGCCGATCTCCGCCATGCGCCGCGCGTCGGGCGCATCCTCCATCCGCTCGTGCGAGCTGGGAGGACCCTCCGGAGGCTGCTCCGAGATGCAGCCGACGCAGCGCGCGTTGCAGCCCACGCTGGCGGGGATGGCGCCTTCGTCGCGCACGTAGAAGGTGTTCTGCGCGGTGAAGCAGCGCCACTCGAGCGCGCAGCGGGCGAGCTGCTTCAGCAGAGGGTTGTCGTCGCGGCGCAGCCGCTCGCTCACCAGACCGGGCAGCTCCGGAGTGGAATGCGCCGCGGGATCCCAGTGCCTGCGCAGATCGGTGTGCAGCGCATACACGACATGGCCCAGTCGCGCGTCCCACGCCGCGGCGGTGTACGCCCACTGCGG
>DASWGQ010000215.1:0-7054 GCA_036393595.1 Myxococcales bacterium
CTCTTCAGGGGAGTGTGTCGAGCGGAGCGGCCGCGAGGAGCTCAGCTCGCTGAGCACCAGGTTGGGCATTCCGCGTCCGAGGACAAACCACCCTGGGTCTCCATTGCTTTTCAGGGTGGGTGCCGGCCCGGTCCTCTAACGCGGTGCGTCCCGCCCCGCGACTCACGATTGATCACTCTCGCCTCACCCCAGCCGGGTCGAGGAGCAGCAGATGTGGATCGCGCATGCGAGGACGAACCCACCTCTCCGTTTGCTCTTCAGGTGTATCGAGCGGAGCTGCGTCCAGGAGCTCAGTTCGCCCGCTAGGCCAGCTCCTTTGACGCACTGTGTCCCGCCCCGGGGCGGGACGCGGCGCGTCAAAAGAGGCACTGCACGGGCGGCGGACGCTCCGACCTCGCGCGATCACGCTCCGCCAAACGACGCTGGAGCGAGAGGTCCCGACTCTTCCCATCGCGAACGACGCCCTCGGCCTCGCCAGCAGCAAATTTGAGTCCTCGCCGTCGCTCCGGTCGGCTCTCCTTGAAAAGCAAACGGAGACGCAGAGTGATCTTCTCCTCGGACGCGGAATGCACCAACTGGTGCTCCTCGAGACTCGCGTTAAATTTAGGCGCCCACGAGACGAGAAGTGAGTGATCGTGAGCTCGGGGCGGGACGCAGCGCGTTAGAGGCGACGGCTCGCAGCCGCCTCCGGCCGGCGCTAGTCGGGCCGCGGAGGCGCAGGCGCGTTCGCGCGATCGACGTCACGCATCGCGAGGCCCGAACCGACGCCGACTCTCGTCGCGCTCGAGGCAGCGATCCTGCCGCTCCCCTCGCGTACGAGCTGAGCTCCTCGCCGCCGCTGCGCTCGACACGCACCCTAGAAAGCCTCCTCGAACTCGGCGGGCGCACTCCGAGGCGAGAAGTGATCAATCATGAGAGGCAGCGCTACGCTTTTCATGTCGCGGACATCATGAATGCGTTCTAGCCTCCCGCGGATGCGCCGCATCGCGGTCCTCCTCTGCGCCGTCTCGCTGCCGGCCTCGGCGTACAACGAGGCGATCCACGCGCTCCTCGCCCGCCGCGCGTTCGCCGACCGCGCCGCCTGGCTGGCGGAGCCGCTCGCCCCGCCGACCCAGGCCGACCTCGACGCGTTCCGGGCGCTGTTCTGGCGCACCGCCGCGCAGCTGCCCGATCCCGCGCTCCGCGCGAA
This sequence comes from Myxococcales bacterium, assembly GCA_036393595.1. Lineage (GTDB taxonomy): Bacteria > Myxococcota > Myxococcia > Myxococcales > 40CM-4-68-19 > VBKO01. The sequence continues at coordinate 1,190 of DASWGQ010000215.1, forward strand.
GTTCCTCTCGCGGTGGCCGTCCGAGCAGGCCTTCACCTCCTGGGAGCTCAAGCAGCTGTTCCTGCTCGACCCGGCGGCCTCGGTGCACGGGTTCGACCTGGTCGACGCGGGGCGAATGGCGCGCGGCGACCTGCTCGCCGCCGCCAGCCGTTGGCCCGACGACGACGAGCGCAACCGGCACCGGTACCTGCGCGGCGCGGACCACGGCATCGTGCGCGCGCCGGACGGCTCGCCCGTCCCGTACGACCCCGCCACGCTCGACTTCGGGAGCCTCACCGGGACGACCAGCCAGGGCCACGCGCACTACGGCCTGGTGACCGAGCCGCTCAGCGACGATCCGGCGGTGCTGAAGAAGGAGCCGTGGCGATTCGCGGTGCCTCCCACCGCGCACGCGTACGGGGCCGAGCTCGCGCAGCTCTATACCGACCTGTCGCTGCTCGCGGCGGGCTCGGACCTCGCTTCGCGCGAGTGGCTCGCGGCCTGCTTCGCCGGGGCCGCGTTCCACCACCTGGAGGACGTGGGCAACCAGATCCACACCGTGCAGGTCGGCATCTACGAGTTCTTCCGCGACGCGTGGCTGCAATCGAAGCTGCGCGACCTGCGCACGCTGGGCGGGCTCCTCGGGGAGCGCCGCTCGCTGCGCCAGATCGGCCTGCGCCTGATCGCCAACCACCACCTCTTCTCCGAGGACCTGTTCGCGAAGCGGGTGCTGGCCGGCGCTCCCGAGGTGCGCGCGGCGATCGACGGCCTTTCGGCGGACGACGCCGGGCTGGCCGCGAGGGTGCCGCCCGGCGCGGACTTCGGGCGGGCGATCGCGCAGGCGACCATCGACGTCTCCAGCCGCGAGGGCGGCGAGGTCTACCGGCTGGCCTACCGGCTCACCGCGCCGACCCTGCGCGACGGCATGGGGCACGAGTACGACGGCGCGAAAGGCGACGATCCCGACCGGTACCTGCGCGCCGACCCGGTCGCCCTGGCTGCCTTCTACGAGCTGGAAGGGCGGGGCCTGCGCCGCGCCTCGACGGCGCTGCGGCTCTGGCAAGCCCGCTTCGACGCGGCGCGCGCGCAGCCCGGCGCCGAGGCGGCGGTGCAGCGCAGCCTGGCCTTGCTGCTGCCTTATCACGAGGCCGCCGCGGCACGCCGCGCCGCCTACCAGCCTGCCGCGGAAGAACGGCAGGGCGTCGCCTGGGGCTACCCGGCCGCCGCCCTCGCGCTGTTGATCCTCGGCGCGGCCGCTGTCGTCCGCCGCCGCCGTCGCCAGCCGCGCGCCGGGCCTGCAAGCGTTTCACGCGGAGCGCGCTGAGGGAGCGGAGCGCGCGGAGTATTCTCTTGAAAAGCGAATCCTCCGCGCGCTCTCTGTTTGTCTCCGCGCGCTCCGCGTGAAACGCTCTTGGTCCTTTCCTTCAGCGGCGGCGGTTCTTCTTCTTGTTCTTGCGCTCCTGCTTGCGCTTGTCGCGGAGCTTCTTTCGCTCCTCGTCGGTCATCTGGCGGGGCGGGTTCTGGTTGAACCCCATCAGCCGCTGCCGCGCGAGAGCCGCCGAGTGCGAGCCCTTGCCGCCCGCCGCCGGCATGGCCTCGGTCATCTCCTTGGGGAGGCCGAAGAGCGACGCCACGTCCTGCGGCTCCATGCCCTTGAGCTGCTTGAGCTGCGCGAGCTGCCGGAACCCGGGCAGCCGCGAGAGCAGCCCCATTCCGGGGCCGCCGGGCCCGCCGCCGATCTGGCGCATCACCTTCTGCATCGCGAAGAAGCGGTCGAGCAGCCCGCGCACGTGCTGCTTGCCCTGCCCGGAGCCCTTGGCGATGCGCTCGATGCGCTCCTCCCCCATGATCTGCGGGTTCTTGCGCTCCGCCTTGGTCATCGACCCGATCATCGCCTCGACCCGGACCAGCTCCTTGTCGTCGAAGGTGATGCCCTCGGGCAGCTCGCCGAAGAGGGGGAACTTCTCCAACAGGTCGTTCACCGACCCCATCTTCTTGACCAGCTTGATCTGCTCGACGAAATCGTGGAGGTCGAAGTTGCCGGTGAGGATCTTCTCCGCGTCCTCCTCGGCCTTCTGCTCGTCGACCACCCCCTCGAAGTCCTTCATCAACCCGACGATGTCGCCGAACCCGAGGATGCGGCTCGCCAGGCCCTCGGGCCGGAACTCCTCCAGCTTGTCGAGCGCCTCGCCCATGCCGATGAACTTGATGGGCTTGCCGGTGACTTCCTTGATGGAGAGCGCGGCGCCGCCGCGCGCGTCGCCGTCGAGCTTGGTGAGCACGAATCCGGAGAGCGACAGGCGCCGGTCGAACTCGCCGGCGGTCTTCACCGCGTCCTGGCCGATCATCGCGTCCGCGACCAGGAGGATGTCGTCCGGCTCCACCCGCGACTTGATCTGCTCCAGCTCGCCCATCATCTCCTCGTCGATGGCGAGGCGGCCGGCGGTGTCGTAGAGCACCACGTCGCGGTTCTTCTGGCCCGCGTAGGAGAGCGCGTGCTGGGCCATGTCGGGCGGCTTGGTGTTCTCCTCGTGGAAGACGGGGATGTCGAGCTTCTGCCCGAGCTGCTTGAGCTGCTCCACCGCCGCGGGCCGGTAGATGTCGGCGGCGACCATCAGCGGCTTCTTGCCCTGCTTCAGGAGCAGGTTGGCGAGCTTGGCCACGGTGGTGGTCTTGCCAGACCCTTGCAGTCCGACCAGCATGACGCCCGCCGGCCGGTCGCCCTTGCCGAGCCGGAGCGAGGTGTCGACCGGCCCCATCAGATTCTCCAGCTCGTCGTGGCAGATCTTGATGAAGTGGTCGCCCGGCGAGGCCTGGACCTTGCGTCCCTTCTTGTCGGTCGCGGTGGTCGAGACCACCTCGCCGAGCGCCTTCTCCTTCACCCGGGCGAGGAAGCGCTTGGCGACGTTGAACTCGACGTCCGCCTCGAGCAGCGCGACGCGGATGTCGCGCAGGGCGTCGTCGATGTTCGCCTCGTTCAGCTCCGCCTTGCCGGTGAGCTTGTGCTTCGCGGCGCGGAATCCCTTGGTGACTGCGTCCAGCATGGCAACGTTCCCTCGAAATGCGGGCGGGGCATCATGACACGGCGGGCTCGGCCGTGCTCCAGTCGCCGCCCTATCCGGCGGCGCTGTGCTTTTCGTGGCACGGGCGTGGTCGAATGCAGTGTATCAGGGGAAACGGACAGGGGACCTAGTGGAGCACACGCTCGCCGAGCTGCTGCAACGGTACACGTACCCCGCGCTGCTGCTCCTCCTCTCGGCGGCCGGGCTCGGCGTGCCGATCAGCGAGGACCTGGTCCTGCTCCTCGCCGGCGCGCTCGCCTCCCAGGGCGTGACGCGCTACGTGCCGACGCTCCTCGCCGCGTACTCCGGCGTCATCGTGGGCGACGCGCTCATCTACCACTGGGGCAAGAAGCTCGGTCCCAAGGCGTACGAGCACAAGCTCGCCCGCAAGGTCATCTCGCCGGAGCGGGCCGAGAAGCTGCGCGGCCACTTCGCCCGCCACGGGTTCTGGACGGTGGTGGTGGGCCGGCACACGCCGGGGCTGCGCGCGCCCATCTTCTTCCTCTCGGGCGCCTCGGGCGTGCGCTTCGCGACGTTCCTGCTCGCCGACATGCTCAGCGCGGCCGTCACGGTGCCCGCGGTGGTGACGCTCGGCTACTTGTTCGGCCAGCACCTGGACGACATCCGCCGGCTCCTCCACCGGGCGCACTGGATGATCGCCGCCGCCGCCCTGGTCGGTGTGGGCGTGTGGTGGTTCCTCCGCAGGCGGCGCCGCCAGCGGCAAGCCGCCGCGCGGGAGCCGCGCTCCGGCGCGCCCGGCGACGTCCGCGAAAGCAGCGGCACGAGCACGTTGTAGGTGTGGCGGGACTGGATCACCTCCGTACGTCCTGTGCAGCATTGCAGCCCCATGGGAATCCGGCTCGCGACCAGGCCGCCGTACCAGGTGCGCTGCGAGGACTGCGGCGGGGTAGGAACGCTGCCGCGCCACACGCTGTCGTGGTGGTGCCCGCGCGCGGACGAGGCCTCCGTCTTCGCGCCGGAGTTGCAGGACCAACTCGCCGCCCCCTACGCCCACCTCGCCGAGTTGGGCGACGGCAGCCCCCCGCGAGTCTTCCTGCTCCAGCCTCCCGAGCGGGAGCCGGAGGCGCGCTGAGCCCGCTCGATGGGGCCGCCGGGACTCGAACCCGGACTCCCGTTCCCGGGACGGAGATTTTAAGTCTCCTGCGTCTGCCGGTTCCGCCACGGCCCCGCCCGACAAGTACCCTCGCCCGGTCCGGCGCACAACCCGGCACGCCGGAGCACATCCGGCGGCCGTGCGCGCGCCACCGATAAAGTGCCGTGGCCGCGCCTTACCAAAAAGTGGTCCGATCCGGAAGGACGTGAGACAGCCTTTTGCAAGCGTATTTTGCAAAGGAGAACCGAGATGAAGCGCATCCTCACCCTGGCGGCCGCCGCGGCCGCGCTCGCGTGCGGGTCGACGAGCAGCAACAACGCCGCGACCAGCCGCAACAACCCCGGCGCCGGCAGCAGCACGCTGCTGGTGCAGGGCGACATCACCGCCTCGACCATCACCGGCAGCCCGGTGACCACCTTCAGCGTCACCGTCCGCGACGGCGCCCTCGCGACCGTCGGCGGCGCCACCGTGACGGTGCGCAACAGCTCGGTGCCGGACGGCGTCGTCAACCTGGTGCAGGCCGTCCCCGGCACGGGCGCGTATGCGGCCACCCTGACCTCGATCCCGAGCGGCGACTTCCAGCTCAACGTGGTGAAGGGCAGCGACAGCGTGCAGGGCGTCCAGGTGGGCGGTCCGGGGATGCACACCATCAACGCGCCGGTCCAGAACGCGACGGTGACCGCGAACCAGGATCTTCCGGTGAGCTGGACGACGCCGGCGGTCGCCAAGCAGGTCAGCGTCGTCACGCGCGACATGTCGTTCAGCGCCCCCGACCTGGGCGCCTACACCATCCTCGCCGCGGACAACCCGCCGCGGGCCAGCCAGCGCGTGACCATCACGCGCACCAACGAGGTGGAGGCCGCCGGCGGACTCACCGGTTCGCGCCTGAACGTGAGCTACAGCGCGAGGATCGACCCGTACACCGTGCAGTGAGCGCTCCGGGCGGGACCCGGGACTTCCGCGCCCACCCGGCGGCCGTCCCGGTGGGAGGCCGCGCGCTTGGTCGAGCGCCCGGTTGCGCTCGCGGCGCCGCCTCCCGCGGCGGCAAGTAGAACTGGCCCCGGCCCGGGCCTTCCGTTATTTTCCGCCTCCCCGCGAGGCCCCAAGGGCTCGGAGCCGCCGCGCGTGGGTCGAGGCGGAACGCGATGGATTTCGACCGGGATTTCGGCGTCAACCAGGTGTTCGTCGAGGACCAGTACGAGCGGTGGCGGGACAACCCCACAGCGGTGGACGCGGAGTGGCAGCAGTACTTCGCGCGGCTGGCGGGGCTGCCGCCGCCTCCTCCGGTGCAGAGCAGCGCGCTCGCCGCTCCGGCGCCAGCCACCAACCGCAACGGGCACGGCAATGGGGCTGCGGCGCGCGCTGCCACGGCGGTCGCTCTGCGGCCGGAGGGCGCCTTCGCCGGCGCGCTCCTCGACCTCTCCGCCTCCGCCCCGGAGGCGCAGCGGCTCGACGCCGAGCAGAAGCAGGAAGCGGTCGCCGAGCTGATCAACGCCTACCGCATCCGCGGCCACCTGTTCGCCAACATCGATCCGCTGGGGCTCCTCAAGCCGCCGCCTCCCGAGCTGGAGCCGGACAACTTCGGGCTGACCGGGGAGGACCTGGACAAGCCGTTCGCCACCGGCGACTTCAACGTGGGCGCGTCCACGCTGCCGCTGCGCGAGATCATCGCGCGCCTGAAGCGGACCTACTGCCGCACCCTCGGCGCCG
>DASWGQ010000216.1:0-6745 GCA_036393595.1 Myxococcales bacterium
TTCGGCTGCGCTGCGGTCCGGTACGACATCGCGTGCCTCCTCAGTCGGCTAGTGCCTTGCTTCGTTCGTGCTGATCGCGACGCTTATCCGAGCCGTGGACTTCGATGAAGTCGGCCAACTCGTGCAATCGCGAGTAGATGCGCTGTCCAACGCGCTGTTCGAGCGTTTCCTTGACCTCGCCCTCGGCACCAAACTTCCACTCCGAATCCTTGTTGGGCGGGTAATTGGTACCGAACAGCGTGGGACGATTCGCGTTGTAGCGGATCGAGATGACCTCATCGAGAATGCCCTGCTCGAAATCGCGGTTCCTGCCACCCTTGCCGATTTCGTCGATCGCCAAGACGTCAACCTCGCGCAACGGCTCAAGCCACTCTCGGCTCGAAAGTCCGCGCGAGAAACCGTCGCGGATGTCGCTCAGGAGCAGGAAGAATTCTTCATAGCGGCCGCGCACGCCTTTGCGGAGCGCCAGCTCACGCAAGATCCCGGCGAGAAGATGCGTCTTACCGACACCGGGCGGCCCGCAGAGGACCAGTGCGCGGATCCCAGCCGCGCCGGGGACGAACTCATTGACGAACCGTCGCGCTCTCGACTGCGCACGGCCTTGCTCCGGGCTGTAGACGCCGTAGTTATCGAGCGTCCGATCTCGGAACTTGAGAGGGAGGCGCAGCCCGGTGAGCAGGGCCAGCCGCCGGGGGTCGGCGCCGCACGCGCAGCCCCGCAAGACCGAGTAGCCCCGCTGATCGGTGGCGAAGACGCGGCCGGTGCCGCCGCACGAGGCGCAGTCGCGCGTGTGCGGGCACGGCTCGGCGACCGCGCGGCCGTCCTGGACGCGGAAGACGGCGCCGTCGCCGCCGCAGGTCGCGCAGATCATCTCCGAAGACGGTGCGGTGGGCGCGAGGTCCATGGCTCTCCTAGAGGAGGAAGGCGCGGGGAGGGACGCCGAGCCGCTCGCTGGCGGCGGCGAGGAGCTGCAGCTGGAGGCTCTTGCGGTAGCGGGCGCGGGGCATCGCGGCCGGGCGCGGCGCCATGCGGGCGCGCAGGTCCTGGCCGAGCTGCAGGACGCTCTTGCGCGGCAGCTCGCGCAGCGCCGCCCGCAAGGCGGCGAGCGCGGCGGCCCAGTACGCGTCGCCGCCCGAGGCGAGCAGCTCCTCGGCCCGGCTGGCGACGGCTTCCCACGCGGCGCGCGCGGCCAGGCGCGGCGAGCGGGCCGCCCGCAGCAGCTCGGAGGCCAGACCGGGGGCTGGCGTGTGTGCGCGCGGCTGGCGGCGCGCCTTCCCGGCCATGGACGCTTCGAGCAGCTGCAGCGTCAGGCCCACCTCGGCGGCGCCGCGCGCGGCGGGCGGCTTGAGGCGCCGCGCACGGCGCAGCTCTGCCTGGACTTCCGGGAGCGGGATTCCGGCCGCGTGCCACGAAAGGGCGAGCCGGGCGTCGGCGGGTGAGAGCAGGAGCCCTCGCCCGCGCAGCCGCGACAGCTCCGCGGCGATCTCCTCGATGTAATCGCGCGGCGTCACGTCGAGCGTTCCATCGTATCCTTGGGGTCTGACTCTCCGGGGGAAGAGGCGCTTGCCTGCCCGGGGTGGGGATGCGGTCTAGCAGAACACGCAAGCCCGCGTCAACACTCAGGAATTACCCACCGCCGCACCACAGGTTGTCCCCAGCCGGGCGCCGGTCCGGAGCGCGGAAACGGGGCGCTTTTCTCCGCGGTCCACAGCCTTCGGGCAACTCCGCGATGGGAGCTGTGGAGGAACTGCGCGCCCGGGATTTTCCGAGCGCGAAAAACGAGCACGAGCACCGCTCACTCGTCCGGAGTGCTCCAACGGGGGTGCCGGAGGACTTGCGCGAGCGGGCCTTCCCGGCGCGCTCGGCGGGCGCGCTGGGGCTGGCGGGCGCGACGTTCCTCCTCGAGCACGACGATCTCGTCGTTCAGGGAGACGTAGCCCTGCGCCCGGCAGAGCATCTCGACCGTGGCGGCCAGCTCGCGGCGCGCGTCCCGCGGGAGCGCCTCGACCCAGCCCAGGATCTCGACGCCTTCGTCGGAGATCCCGCACTCGTCCTGCCACCCCTTCGCCATGCCCGCCCCTCCTACCTTGTTACGATCTGCACCGCGCGGGCCAGACGCCATGAGGGGGCCACGGGCAGCAGGCGCACGCCGGCACGGCTCCCTCGCCGGCGGACATGCGAAGGGCGGCCGGGCAGGATGCCTGGCCGCCCTTCCGCCGCCGCTCTGGGGGGAAGCGGCGAGCCGGTCCGGAAGGGGGTGGTCCGGACCCGGCGTCCTTCAAGACGGGTTCAACTGCAGCCCATCGAATTGCCGCAGTTCAGGCACTTGTAGCAGGTGCCGTTGCGCACGGTGATGTGGCCGCAGGCGTCGCAGAAAGGAGCGTCGCCCGAGAGCTTGCCGAGCAGCTCGTCCTGGGGCGAGGCAGCCTTCCGCCCCGAAACGTCGCCGCCGTTCGGCTTCTGCATCGCCTTGGCAGCGACCGCCGGGCTGGCTGCCTGCGACCCGGGCTCCGCGCCCATCGAGGAGGTGGGAGTGGCCGCCGCCGCCTCGGGCGTAACGTGCGCCAGATCGTCGCGGTTCAAGTACTCGACCCCGACGGCGCGGAAGACGTAGTCGATCACACTGGTGGCGAACTTCACCCGGTCGTGGCCCTGCACCGGCCCCTGCGGCTCAAATCTTGTGAAGACGAACTGCTCGACCAGGGTCTCCAGCGGGACCCCGTACTGGAGCGCGATGGAGACCAGCATGGCGAAGCAATTCATCACGCTGCGAAGGGCGGCGCCCTCCTTGTGCATGTCGATGAAGATCTCGCCCAGCGTCCCATCCTCGTACTCGCCGGTGCGCAGGAAGATCTTGTTCCCGCCCACCTTCGCTTCCTGGGTGAGCCCGTGGCGCTTGGCCGGCAGCCTGCGCCGGGAGCTCGCCGAGAGTTGCGGCGCCGGCCCCGCGGCCGAAGCGAAGCAGGCATCCGCCATCCGCTGCGCCTTCTCGGGCGTCAGGTCGGGGAACAGCGCCAGCAGGGCCTCCGCCATGCCCTTCGCGTCCTTCGGCGCGGGCACCTTCTTCACCGGCTGCGCGTCGCCCGCGGACAGGGGCTGCGACTGCTTGCAGCCGTCGCGGTAGATGGCGATCGCCTTGAGCCCCAGCCGCCAGGACTCGCGGTGGATCCGCTCCACGTCCGGCACGGTGGCGTCGTGCGGCATGTTGATGGTCTTGGAGATGGCCCCGGAGAGGAACGGCTGGGTCGCCGCCATCATCCGCACGTGGCCCATCGGCTCGATGTACCGCGTGCCCAGCGGGCCGCAGCGGTTCGCGCAGTCGAAGACGCCGTAGTGCTCGGGCCGGAGGAACGGCGCTCCTTCGACCGTCTGCCGGCCGCACACCACCAAGGTCGCGGCGTCGATCTGCTCGATCGTGTAGCCGAGCTTCCTCAGGACCGCCTCGCCCTTGGCCGTGGCGGACAGGCCCAGCCGCGAGAGGCAGGCGGCGCCGAGCACGTGCGGGGCGAACGCGGCCCGCAGGTCGAACACCGACTCGAGGCTCTTCTCCACCTTGGCGATCTCCGCCTCGGTGAGCCCGCGGGCGAGAAGCTCCTTGGGCGAGAACTCGGCGGTGGTCTTCAGCGTCGCCGTGCCGCGCACGTAGTCGACGATGGCCTGCACCTCGTCGGGCTTGTACCCGAGCTTCTTCAAGGCCCGCGGGACGCTCTGGTTGACGATCTTGAACGACCCTCCGCCCGCCAGCTTCTTGAACTTGATGAGCGCGAAGTCGGGCTCGACGCCGGTCGTGTCGCAGTCCATCAGGAGCCCGATGGTTCCGGTGGGCGCCAGCACGGTGGCCTGCGCGTTGCGGTACCCGTGCTGCTCGCCCAGCGCCACGGCGCGGTTCCACGCCTCGTGCGCCGCGGCCAATAACTCCGCGGGCGCCAGGTCGCGGTCGATGTTCTGCACCGAGTCGCGGTGCATGCGCATGACCTCCAGCATCGATTCCCGGTTGTGCGAGAAGCCCTGGAAGGGCCCCTTGCTGGCGGCCATCTCGGCGGAGAGCGCGTAGGCCTCGCCCGTCATCACCGCGGTGATCGCGCCGGCGTAGGCGCGGCCAGCGTCGGAGTCGTACGGCAGACCCTCGACCATGAGCAGCGTGCCCAGGTTCGCGTACCCCAGGCCGAGCGGCCGGAACTGGTGGCTGCGCTCGGCGATGCGCTTGGTCGGGTACGACGCCAGGTCGACGGCGATCTCCTGCGCGAGGAAGAAGATGCGGCAGGCGTGCTTGTACGCCTCCACGTCGAACTTCCCGCTTTTGCCTCCGAATGCCTCCGCTCCCGCTCCGGCCCGTCGGTCGGCGGAGCCGCCCTCCTCCCGGAGGAACTTGAGCAGGTTCAGCGAGGCAAGGTTGCAGGCCGTGTCGTCGAGGAAGACGAACTCGCTGCAGGGGTTCGACGCGTAGATCCGGTCTGTCGCCTTGCAGGTGTGCCACTTGTTGATCGTGTCGTCGAACTGCAGCCCCGGATCGGCGCACTTCCAGGCCGCCTCGGCCATCTCCGTCCACAGCTCGCGGGCGTCGAGGCGCTCGACCAATTCGCCCGAGGTGCGCTGGGTGGTCTCCCAGGGGCCGTTCTTGTCCACCGCGGCCATGAACGCGTCCTTGATGCGCACCGAGTTGTTCGCGTTCTGCCCGGAGACCGTGCGGTAGGCGTCGCCGTTGAAGTCCGAGGGGAACCCCGCGGCGATCAGCGCCTGGACCTTCTTCTCCTCGCGCGCCTTCCACTGGATGAAGTCGCGGATCTCCGGGTGGTCGGCGTCGACCACCACCATCTTGGCCGCCCTTCGGGTGATGCCGCCCGACTTGGTGGCGCCGGCGGCGCGGTCGAGCACCTCGAGGAAGCTCATCAGGCCGCTGGAGGTGCCGCCGCCCGAGAGCCGCTCCATCTTGCCGCGCAGCTTGGAGAAGTTGGTGCCGCTTCCGGAGCCGTACTTGAAGACGCGCGCCTCGTCGTGGACGAGGTTGAAGATGGATTCCAGATCGTCGTTGCAGCTCTGGATGAAGCAGGCCGACACCTGCGGCCGGCTGTAGGCGTCGCCCGTCTGGTAGGCGGTGCCGGTGGCGGGATCCACCGCCCAGTTGCCACCCGAGCCCTTGATCTCGTACTCGTGCCAGAGCCCGCAGTTGAACCACACCGGGCTGTTGAAGGCGCCCACCTGGTGCACCAGGTAGTAGCTCAGCTCCGCCTCGAAGGCCTCCGCGTCGGCGGGCGTGGCGAAGTAGCCGCCCTGGGCCTCGCCCGCGCTGCGCAGCGTGTGCGCGACGCGGCGGACGAGCTGGCGGACCGACTCCTCCGCCCCGCTCCCGCTGGGAACGCCGGCCTTGCGGAAGTACTTGCTGACCGCGACGTCGGTGGCGAGCTGCGACCAGTCGGAGGGCACCTCGGCGTCGTCCATCTTGAAGACCACTTCGCCGTCGGCGCCGGAGATCTTCGCGGGCCTGCGGGTCCACGCAACCTCGTCGAGCACTTCCTGCGCGGTCGCTCCGTCCCGGGTGACGCGGCGCTCGATGGGCAGCCCCTTGCCGCGCCGGGCGGACCGGGGAGAAGGATGGTGGCCGTTGCCCTGCGCCACGGGAGACGCGGCGGGCGCCGCCTGCAGGCCGGTCTGCTCCTTGTTCCCGCTCCTCGCCATCCGTACCCTCCTTGTCGACCAGGCCCTGGTGTGGGACTTGGCCCGCCGACCGGCGAGCTTTCGTGCGGACAAGTGTGCCACAGCGCCGCCGCGGAAGTCAAACGGATCCTACCAGGGGTTGTATGCACGCGTCGCGTCATCCGCAATGCCTAGGGGCATGCCCACAGGTTGTGGAGGGTCCAAAGGGACGCACAACGGCCCGGCGAAAGGGTGGTTTTGCCTCCCGGCGCACAGGTCCTGCCCGGTGCTCCACAGGCGATCGAACTGTGGTATGCACCGCGCCCCGTCCCTCGGAAGGACCGTTCGCCATGAAGACGCTCACAGAATTCTCCGGCACGCTCGTCCGCATGGCCGCCAGGGCGCTGGCCGAGGCGCGCAAGCAGCTGCCGAAGGAGGCGTTCGCGCTGCGCGTGCCGCCTCCGGTCCCCGATCCGCATCCCGACGTCGAACCGCACGACAACCGGAACGAGGCGCCTCCCGAGGGCGGGCTCGACAGCGCGACGGACGCTGCCGACGACGAGCTCGCGAAGGACGCGGTCAGCCACATCCCCGCGAGCGCGCAGCCCAAGCCGCACGAGTTCCGGCCGGGCGAGGCGGAGACGCCGAGCGATCGCGACACGCACGAGGACCCCGACGTCCAGTTCCGCCGCGAGGAGAAGGTGGTCGGCAAGGACCTCGAAGGCCAGGCGCAGGACGGGCCGCCCGCCCAGGATCCCGAGGCGGAGCAGCGGCCGCCTCCCCGCGCGGACCCCGAGGAGGCCGAGAGCGACACTGCGAAGAAGCTCCTCGACGAGGCCGTCGCCAAGGCGACCGGCACCACCGGCGAGCGGCTCGAGCGGCTGCGCGATGCGCTCAAGGCGGCGGGCAACCAGGCCGAGCGTGTCCGGCTGGTGCGCGTGTTCCCGGCCGACGAGGTCGTCCCGGGGGCGAAGAAGATCGGCGAGTTCCAGTACGTCGTCGACCTGATGCCCCAGTCGATGAAGCAGGAGTTCCGCCGCGACGAGAAGGGCGGCCGCCCGCGCGGCCCGCGCCGGCCTTCGGGCGGGGGCAAGCAGAAGGGCGACACCCT
>DASWGQ010000217.1:0-13912 GCA_036393595.1 Myxococcales bacterium
AAGCGGCGTCAACTTCACCGGCTGGACGGCCTCGAGCACGACCAGCCGCCCGTTGGAAACGAGCACCACACCCATGTGCGTGTAGGCGCTTCCCGTCGCGAGCGCGACCGCCTGGCTCTGCGCGGATCGCGAGCGGTGGAAGACGAGGTCGCCCTCCCGGACGCGAAGGCTCGCCGGAAGCGAGGTCGCTGGCGCCGCGGGCGGCCCTGCGCGCGCCACCTCCCGGGACCCACCGATGACAAGCGCCAATGCGAGGGCGCGCAGGCCGAGGTTCATCGGGCCGCTGAGCCCGGCTTTCCGCCGTCGTCGCAGGCCGGGCATTCCTCCAGGGCGAACAGGTCGCTCAGCCACCGCGGCGAAGGCCGCGTGCTGAGCACCATCCAGGAGATGGACTTGCGGCACTTCGGGCAGCGGACGGTGGTGGCGAAGGCGACGAACGACAGCACCGCGACTGCGAGCAGGCCGACGGCCACGTAGGCCGCCCCGACGGAAAACGCGAACACTGCCGCCGCGGGCGCGAAGCACGCGACGGCGAGCGTGACGACGGCCTTGGTGCGCTGCCCCGTCCGGCGGATCCAGCTCTCCGCCCGGGCAGACGTCATCGCGCGGCCAGCCGCGCGGGCGGGAGCAGGTCGCGCACCCAGAGCGGGACCCAGCTTTCGATCCGCAGCTCGATGGCGGCGCGGTGGCGCTGGTAGTAGACGGCCGCGGCGATGATCCCCAGGCCGAGCAGCGTGAGCACGAAGGGGAAGATCAAGGAGTGCTCGAACACGCGCCAGGCGAGGTGCCCGAGGTAGGCGTTCACGCCGACGGCGCCGAAGACGAGGAAGATGCGCCGGCGGAGCAGGACGCTCAGGACCACGAACCCGAGGTTCATCGCGCAGTAGAGCAGCTTGCTCAGCTCGCGGTCGCTCTGCATCGAGGTGATCGCGCCCCAGAAGGCGATCATCCCGAAGAAGTAGAGCCAGAAGGCGTAATCCTCCTCGGTGCGGTGGTCGGCCTGGAACGCGACGAACAGCATCGCCAGGCCGAAGACGATGGAGACGCGCCGCGCGATGTCGCCGTCCCACGGCTGCGCGTGGAAGAGGGCCGGCACGGCGTCCATCGACATGAACCAGAGGACGAACGCGATCGGAGCCACCAGGAAGGGGAACCTCACCTTGCGCAGAGCGATCAGCCCGGCCAGCACGGTGGCGGCTTCCATCGCGAACCACCCGCCGCGGATCCAGGGGAAGAACCCGCGGTAGTTGCCCGGATCGGCGCCCGGCCACAGGCCCGTCATGCGCTCCAGGCCGTACACGGCGAGCGGCGTCATGCAGACGGCCATGGTGACGAGGAGCCCCCCCGGCGTCCGCGTCTGCGGCTGCGCGAGCAGGCGAAGCCCGGCCATGGTGAAGAAGAAGGCGTAGAGCGTCGCGATGAGGAAGATGCCCTTGCCGCCGAACGACTCCCACCCCAGCGTCATCAGCCAGCCCATGGCGCCGATCACGAGCAGCGCGCCGAAGTAGTAGGCGACGTTCAGGCCCGTGAACCGGCGCTGCGGCGCGTCGGGCACGTGGGCCGGGACGCCGGCGGGCACCGGCTGGCGCGACTGCAACAGGCGCCAGAGCGCCTCCGCCTGCGGGCTGGTGAGGATCTGCTCGGCAATCGCCCGGTCGAGATCGGCGCGCTCGATTCGCATGCTCCATCATTCAGGGAGCAGGATCGGCTTCGTCAAGTCAGCCGCCGCCGCTAGGGCGGCGCTGTGCTCGGTCGCGGCCTTCAGGGGTATGCGGGTGTGTGTCAATCACCCTGCAGCAGCTCCGGCAGGCGCCGCGCGAACTCGCCCTTGCTCATGACGTGGTCGGCCCCTGCGTCGCGCGCCGCCGCGATCAAGTCCTCGCGCGTGTGGTCCACGTACCCGATCACCACCACCTCGCGCGTCTCGGGGGTGGACTTGATGGTCCGCACCGCCTCGATCGCGTTCAACGCCGGGCTGGCGAGATCGATGAGCAGCACGTCGGGCTTCTCCTTGGCGACGTGCTCGGCGACCGGCGTGCCGCGCGGCAGCCACGAGATGGCCTTCCCGCGCGCCGCCGCGTTCACCTTGCTGGAGAACATCAGATCGTGGATGGCCGCGAGGATCTTCATGTGCAGACTCCTGCTCCGGGGAGCGAACCATACGGCAAGCCGAGCACCGTGGCGGTGCGGCCGTCCTCGAGCGCGACTGCGCTGCCCGGCACGATCAACTCCTTGTGCACGTACCCGAGCAGCGCCGAGATTCCACCGGCCTGCGTCGCCGAGGTCACCCGCCCGCGCTTGCCCTGCGCCGGCCGCGAGGGATCGAGGCGCGCGCCGGGCGCGGGCACGGCGCCTTCCACTTGCAGCCGGACCAGGTTCCACGCCACGCGGCCGCGGTAGGTGGCCATGGCCACCACCTCCTGTCCCACGTAGCAGCCCTTGGCGAAGGAGATCTGCCGATCGAGCCCGGCGTCCACCGGCGTGGCCTCCTCGTCCAGCTCGCTGCCCCAGGCAGGCACGCCGAGGGCGACCCGCCACGCTTCCACGTCGGCCGGATGAGCGGCGGGCAGCGCCGCGATCAGCTCCGGCGCGCGCTCCGCCGGGACCAGCAACTCGAGCCCGAGCGGCTGGAGCGAGCCGGTTACCTCCTCGAACCGGCCCAGCGGGCCTTCGCCCGGCGCGAAGCGGAGGCGATGCAGCCCTTCGGCGCGGGACAGCTCGCAGTCCTCCATGATCAGCAGCTTGTCGAGGTGTTCCTGCAGCGCGTCGAGACGCTCCGGCAGGGTGGTGACGATCAGCTCCTCCGCGAAGCGCCAGACGAGGCCCTCCGCGACCAGCCTCCCCTTCCCGCCCAGGAACAGCGCCGCGACCGCACCACCCATCGGGGCGGCGGAAACGTCGGCGCTCTGCATCCCCTGCATCCAGGCCTCCCGCTCCGGTCCGATGACGCGAAGCGCCGCGGCAGCGCCCAGGTTGGAAAGCCCGTAGGGAGCCGCCGGGAGGCGATCAGGGGGGTTCCCGTGGCTGGGGCGGTACTCCGCACGCACCACCTCCGCCAGCGAGGGCGCGGGGGGGACGGGCTTCCCGGCCGAGTCGGTGAGCGCCTCCCCGGGTGCCGGCGCGCGGGAGGGAGCGCTCTTGAAGGTGATCTGCGGGCTCATCCGGTTAGACTCCGTCGCGCACAAGGGTCTTGGAGACGTCATGAAGCTTCCGGCGCAGCACGCGGCGAACGACGACGTCCTCCTCACTCCCGAGCGCACTGCCCGCGTCGCCGCGGCGATCGACGACCCGTGCGACGAGGGAGGATTCGATCAGTTCTGCCGCGATCGCAACGGGCGCCTGTGCCAGTTCCACCAGAAGTACTGCTTCGCCCCGGACTACCCCTGCATCGATCGCCTGCGCCACTTCATCGCGGTGAGCTTCCTCGAGGACATCGCGCGCCGGCGCGCCAAGGATCGCGGCCAGGCCTGAGCTAGGCTGCATCGAGCGCCTCCTGCAGCACGTCCTCGGGGTAGAGCGGGGCGACCCCGCCGCCTCCCGCGATGTTCACCACCCGCCCGGGAGCTCCGCGGCACACGCTCCCTCCGGCCGGCACGCCCTCGATCAGCGAGGCGTACGTCGAGATGTCGAGGTGCAGCGGCCCCCGCCCGGCGCGAACCGGCTCTCCCGGCGCGTGCAGCGCGAAGAACCGATCGAGCGGGGGCGAGTCGACCAGCTCCTGCGCCACCCAGCTGCCCGGCGGGTCGCGCCGCGCGAAGGCGAGCACCTCGCGGAAGCCGGCCGCGCCCGTCTCCCGGCCGATGACGACGCTCTTGCCGCCGTAGTCGTGCGATCGCTTGAGGATGTACCCCTCGCCGGTGCCCAGGTCGGCGTCGGACACGTCGTCGAGGAGACGCGTCCACGGGACCAGCGAGCGGACCGCGTCGCGCTCCTCGGAGGACAGCGCGGGCGAACCGGCGCGCAGCGACAGCTCGGCGAGCAGTCCCTTCGTCTCCAGCCAGCCGTCGACGCGGTTCCACATTCCGTGGCGCACCGGGTCCAGGAAGGCCCGGGCCAGCGGGGTGCCGGGCTCGACGTAGCGCGCGAAGAGATGGCGGTAGAGGACGCGATCCGGCGCGCCGTCCAGGGCCACGTCGGCGGGAGTGCACGGCCGGGCCTCCGCGCAACCGCGCTGGAGCAGGAGCCGGGAGAGCGCGACCAGCTCGGAGCGCTGCGGATCGCCCTCGCGGTGGAGGAGCTGCACGCGCAGCGGCAGCTCGCGCCGGGCGCGCCGCGCGGCCTGCGCAAGTCCCTCCGCCAGCCACCCGGCGTTGCTGTGCGACCTGGCGAAGAGCGCTTCCGCCCACCCGTCGCGGTATTCGGCCGCGCTGCGCTTCTCACTCGCAGAACCGATCGGCCACGCCTGCAGCCAGCCCAGCGCCGCCGCGTCCGAGTAGGCGGGCATCGCGGGGATGGTGGCGTTCACCTCCAGCGCGCGCGGGCGACCCGCCCGGTCGACGAACCAGTCCACACGGCCGATGAGCAGCTCCTCCGCCTCGCGCCAGCGCGTCCGAAGCGCCTCCTGCTCGAGGGGCGAGAGATGGTGGAAGAGGAGCCTGGCGCGCTCGGGCGATCCCTCGATCAACTCGCGGGACACCTTGACCAGCGCGGAGACGACCAGGCGGGCCGCGCGCCCGAGCGCGGACAGTTCCTCGCGCGGGAGCGCCACCGGGGACAGCACCAGGGGGATCGGCTGGGGGCCGCGCAGGAGCCCCAACGCGGATGCGCGTTCCTGCGCCAGGTGCGCCAGCTCGTCGCGCCGCGAGGCGGACATCGCGGCGAGCCGCGCGTGCGCCGCCGCGGCCGCTGGCGCCAGCTCCGGCAGGTGCACGCGCAGGTCCATGGCGGACCACGTATAACGCCAACCGCGGCTCGTGGCCTGCGGCGGGCGGCTTGCGGGCGCGGCCAGAAGGCATCCCATCAATCCGCGCTCGGAAAAGCGTAGCGCCGCCCTATCGGCGGCGACTAGGCGGGTTCGGGGACCGGATCCGGCGCGGCCGCCGGGACCAGGGTCAGCTCGGTCACTTCGGGCCGGGCGCCGATGCGGAAGACCGGCATCACCGAGCCCGCGCCGCGATTCACGTAGAGGAAGCTGGTCCCGGCGCGGTAGAGCCCGGCGACGAAGGGCGTGATCAACCGGGCGAGCGAGAGCGACCGGTGCAGCCACAGCATCGCCACCTGCCCGCCGTGCGTGTGGCCGGAGAGCTGCAGGTGCACGCCGGCCTTCTGCGCGAGCGGCCAGGTGTTCGGCTGGTGGGAGAGCAGCACGGTGGCGGCGCCTTCCGGCCGGCCGCGCAGCGCCGCTCGCAGGTCGCACCGGCCCGACCACGGGTCGTCGACGCCGCACAGCCAGATGCAGTCGCCGCCGCGCTCGAGCGGGATCCCGCGGTTGCGCAGCACCTGGATGCCGGCTGCCGTCAGCTCGCGATCCACCGCGTCGGCGCCGGCCCAGAAGTCGTGGTTGCCCAGGATGGCGAACGTCCCCTGCGTCGCGGGGATGGAGGCGATCGCGTCGGCCGCCTGCCGTGCGAACGCCGTGGAGTTGTGGACGATGTCGCCGGTCACCACCAGCACGTCGGGGCGCAGGCGCGCCGCGCGGCGGGCGATGCGCCGCAGCCGCTCCGCGGTGACGTGCCGGCCCGAGTGCAGGTCGGAGAGCTGGACGATCCGGGCGCCGTGCCAACCCGGAGGAAGCCCCGCGACCGGCACCTCGACGCGCTCGCGTCGCAGGGCGTGCGCGCCGAACAGCGTGCCATAGAGCGAGAGCGCGAAGGGGGAGAGGGCGACCCACAGCGGCATCTGCGCACCGGCGCCGAACAGCCGCGCGACCAGCGCGCCCGCGCCCCAGAACAAGAGCAGCAGGGCGTAGAAGATGCTGCCCAGCCACCAGGCCGTCCAGGGCGTCTGCACCGCGGCCGCGAGCGCCCGGGGCAGCCGCGCCTTGCGCTTGCGCCGCAGCAGCTCGAAAGCCATGGGAACGTTGAGGAGCAGCAGGACGCCCGGAACGGACAGCGAGAGCCACGTGACGTCCCGCGCTTGCAGCCAACGCACCAGGTCCGTCGCCGCCAGAATCTGGGGCAGCAACGTGAGCGCAAGCAGCGTCAGGTAGAACCGTGCGCGGCGCATCGTTCAAACGGTAACAGGTGCGTCAGGGTGGCGCATTTCGCGCGGCCCGCCGGCCTGCGTGAACGTGGGTCACGCGCGCACGACGTACTCCCTGCCCGCACCCTGGAATTGACCGCCACTCCGCGTGCCCTCTACCCTGGTCTGAGTGACTTCCTTGCCCTCCCGCTCCGCGCTGCTCTCCCCAGTCGCCGCCGTATTCGGCGGCGCTGCGCCTTTCCCAGCGCGGAACGTGATGGCATGGGTTCTGGCCGCCGCGCTCGCCATCTGCGCCGCGGCTCGCGCGGAAGACGCCGCTCGTTCCGCTCCGCCGGAGAAGGCCGCAGAGCCTGCTCCTCCGCCCGGAGGCGGCGACGGCGGCGCGAAGCCCAAGGCTGCCTCGATGGCGATCGAGGAGGACCCAGCGGGGGACGACGCGGCCCCGCCGGCGCCGGCGGGCGAGGAGCGGCGGCTGATCGGCGACTACATCCGCAGCCACACCCGCGAGATCCGGGACTGCTACGAGAAGCGTCTGCGGGAGCGCAAGACGCTCCAGGGCAAGCTCGTGGCGCGCTTCGACATCGGTCCCAGCGGTCAGGTCATCGGCGCCACCGCCGAGGGCATGGGCGACCGCGAGCTGTCGCTGTGCGTGGTGAAGGTCGTGCGCGGCTGGGAGTTCGAGAAGCCGCAGTCCGGCGGCAAGCTGCGCGTCGGCTACCCGTGGGTGTTCACGCCGACGCCCGCGCAGTAGCTTTCCCGCATGCCCTGGCAACCCTGGCTCGGCGCCGTCCCCGGTCGGGGTCGCACCTCGTTTCGCGTGTGGGCCCCTCGAACGAGCTCGCTGGAAGTGAAGATCGTGGACGGACCCACCGCGCGCCTGCGGGCGGACGGCGAGGGCTACTACGCAGCCACCCTGGAGGGCGTGCGGCCCGGCGCGCGCTACGTCTACCGCTTCCCCGACGGGCGCGAGCGCCCCGACCCCGCCTCGCTGCTCCAGCCCGAAGGCGTGCACGGACCGAGCGAGGTGGTGGATCTGGCCGCCCTGGCGCCCCGCTCGCGCGGCCCGCAGCACCCGCTGCAGCGGCTCGTCTTCTCCGAGATCCACCTCGGCACCTACTCGCGGGAGGGCACGGCCGGCGGCGCCGCCCGTCACCTGCCCGAGCTTTCCGAGGCGGGCTACACCGCCGTCGAGGTGATGCCGGTCGCCGCCTTCCCCGGCGCGCGGAACTGGGGGTACGACGGGGTCGACCTCTTCGCCGCGCACCCGGCGTACGGCGGACCCGCGGGGCTCGCGCGCCTGGTCGACGCCGCGCACGGCCGGGGGTTGTCCGCCTTCCTCGACGTCGTCTACAACCACTTCGGACCCGAGGGGAACTACCTGGGCGAGTTCGGGCCCTACCTCACCTCGCGCCACCGCACGCCCTGGGGAGACGCGGTGAACTACGACGGCCCCGACTCGGGCCCGGTGCGGCGTTTCGTGATCGAGAACGCCTTGCGCTGGGTGGCGAGCGCGGGAGGCGGATTCGACGGGCTGCGGCTGGACGCCGTGCACGGCATCGTGGACGATTCGCCGGTGCACCTGCTGCCCGAGCTGAACGACGCCGTGCAGCGCGAGGCGCGCGCGACCGGACGCGCGATCCACGTGATCGCGGAGAGCGATCTGAACGAGGCGCGCCTGGTCGAGCCTCCCGACCGGGGCGGGTACGGGCTCGCGGCGGCCTGGGCGGACGACTTCCACCACGCGCTGCACGTCGCGCTCACCGGCGAGTCGTCCGGGTACTACGAGGACTTCGCGCCGCCGGCGGTCGAGCCGCTCGACGCGCTGGTCTCCGCGCTGCGCTCGGGCTGGCACTACGGCGGCGCGTACTCCAGGCACCGGGGCCGCAAGCACGGCACGGCCGGCGCCCACCTGCCCGGCCGGCGCTTCGTGGTCGCGGCGCAGAACCACGACCAGGTCGGCAACCGCGCGCGCGGCGAGCGGCTGGCCTCGCTCACTTCGCCCGGCGGCCTGCGCGTCGCCGCGGCGCTGACCGCGCTCTCGCCCGCGCTCCCCTTGTTCTTCCAGGGCGAGGAGTGGGCCGCGACCGAGCCGTTCCAGTACTTCGTCAGCCACGGCGATCCGGCGCTGGTGGAAGCCGTGCGCAAGGGCCGGCGCGAGGAGTTCAAGGCCTTCACCTGGGCCGGCGAGGTCCCCGACCCGCAGGACGAGCAGACGTTCCTGCGCAGCAAGATCGACCGCGCGAACCGGGACACCCCGGCAGGCCGCGCGGCGCTCCTCTGGCACCGGGACCTGCTCGCGCTGCGCCGCGAGCATCCCGCGCTGCAGGACGACGGCCGGGACGCGCTCGAAGCGCGGCGCCACGGTCCCGCCCTGGTGCTGCGGCGCTGGAGCGCGGGCAAGGAGATCGCGGTCGTGGCCCTCTTCTCCGAGGAGGAGCGCGAGGTGGAGCTTCCCCCGGGACGGTGGCGCGCGGTCCTCGATTCCGGCGCGGAGCCGTACGCCGTTCCCGGAGCCCGGCCGGCGCGGCTCGAGAGCGGGACCGCGCGCCTCTGCGGCCGGCACGCCGTCGTGCTGGAGCGGACCGCATGAGCGCGCCTCCGGAAGATCCGTCCGGCGCCGCGGGCGAGGCGCAAGCCAGGGCGCGCACTTCGAGCTTCCACCTGCGCGTGGTGCCGCTCGGCACCTCGGCGGGGAGACCGACCCTGGCGCGCGGCGCCTCCGCGCTGGCGGTCGTCGCCGAGGGAGCCTGGGTCCTGTGCGACTGCGGCGAGGGCGCGCAGGTGGCCGCGCTCCGGGCAGGCCTCTCCTTCTCGCGCCTGGACGCGGTGTTGATCACGCACTTGCACGGCGACCACTTCAACGGCCTGCCCGGCCTCCTCGGCACGCTCGGCCTGGAGGGTCGCGAGCGGCCGCTCACGGTGGCGGGTCCGCGCGGCATCGCCTCGCTGCTGGAGACGCTCGCCCGGGCAGGCTCGCTCGGCGTCGGAGGCCTGCCGGTCCGCATCGTCGAGCTGGAAGGCGAGGGAGGAACGCTCGAGTTCCCCCGCGAGGCGCCGGCCGCGTTCACGGTCGAGACTCGCGCCCTGGCCCACCGCGTCCCCACCTTCGGGTACCGCGTCTCGCTGCCCGACCGCGCCGGGACCCTCGACGTCGAGGGGGCGGTGGCGGCGGGCGTCCCGCGCGGGCCGCTCCTCGCGGAAGTGAAGGAGGGCCGGCCCGTGGTCCTCCCCGACGGGCGGCGCCTGGACGGATCGCGTTTCCTGGGCCCCGTCCGGCGCGGCCCCTCGGTCGCGTACGCGTTGGACACGACGCCGTGCCGCGCGTCCGTCGAGCTCGGGCGCGGCGCCGACGTCCTCGTCCACGAGTCCACGTACGAGCACGCGCGCGCCGAGCTGGCCCACGCGCGCGGCCATTCCACCGGCGTCGAGGCGGCGCGCATCGCCCTGGAAGCGTCCGCGGGGACGCTGCTCCTCACGCATTTCTCCCCTTCGGTGGACGGCGAGCGCGTGGCCGACGAGGCGCGCGCGGTCCACCCGCGGGTCGTGGCCGCCGCCGACCTGGCCGGCATCGAGGTCCGCGGCGGCTAGAACGCATGCCAGGACGGCGGCTAGCGCAATTCCGTGCGCAGCCTGAGGTAGCCGGCCAGGCGGTATTCGTCGCCGTTCTCGACACGGCGGCGGGTGATGCGCTGGTCGCCGAGGAAGGTGCCGTGGGTGCTGCCCAGGTCCTCGACGTACCACTCACCGCCGTCGCGCGCGAACTGCAGGTGGCGCGTTTCGATCTGCGGCGAGTTGACCCACACCGTGCAGTGCCGCTCGCTGCCGACCACCGTGGGCACGTCGATCACCTCGACGGGCATGCCCCTCCCGTCCAGCCCGCGTCCGTCGAGGAGCAGGTAGAGGCGCTCCGGCAGCCCTCCCGGCGATTCGCGCTGCGCCTTCGCCTGCAGCTTCTCGGCTTGCGCATGGGCGGGGTCGGGCCCGGACGGCTTGACCGGGGCGACCCGCTCGGCCAGCTCGCGGAGGGCCCGCAGCACGGCCTCGGCCACCGAGATGCCCAGCGCCTGCGCGATGCGCCGGACCAGCACCTCGCGTTCGCCTCCGCGCGAACCGGCGGTCTTGCGTGGGGGCGCCTTCCGCGCCGTCTTCCTCGGCGCCGCCTTTCGCGCGACCCGCTTCTTCGCCTTCGCCATGGTCAGCTCCTTCCGACGAACTCGGCGTGCAGCCGCCGCACGCACTCCGCCGCATCCGCGCGCGGGACGAGCAGCGCGATGCGCAACGGCGAGACGAGCACCGCGCGCGGCGCCACCTGCGCGGCCCGCAGCGCGCGCGTCAGCTCGTCCCGCGAGGCGCCGATCCCGCTGCCCACGATCGAGACCTGCGCCAGCCCCTCCTCGACGGTGACGCCCGGCATGGCGCGGAGCGCGTCCAGGAGCACCGGAGCTCCGTGCACGTTTTCCAGCGGCACCAGGGCGAGCCGCGCGGACGGACCGTCCAACCACAGCTCGCGGGGCCAGGCGCCGTGCTTGTGCAGCAGCTCGGCCAACGCGGCGCCGTCCTCCGCGCGCACGACCAGCAGATCGGGATCCTGCGCCACGCCCGAGATGCGCAGCTCGCGCGAGGCGCGCGGCGCGATGCGCGTCCCCGGCCCGGGCGCGAAGGTGCTGCGGGCGTGGATGACGATGCCCCGGTCACGGGCGAATTCCACGGCCTGCGCGTTCAGGACCCTCGCCCCCGACCGCGCCAGCTCCTGCATCTCGTCATGAGAAAGCTCGGAGAGCCGCTGCCAGCCGGGGACCACGCGCGGGTCGGCGGTGTACACCCCGTCCACGTCGGAGCAGATCTCGCAGACTTCGGCGCCGAGCGCGGCGGCCAGCGCCACGGCGGTGGTGTCGCTTCCGCCCCGCCCCAGCGTGGTCACTTCCTTCTCGCGCGAGACGCCCTGGTACCCGGCGACGATGACCACCCGGCCCTTTCCCAGCTCCTCGAGGATGCGGACCGGACGCACCTCGAGGATGCGCGCGTTGGTGTGCGCTCCGTCGGTGATGATCCCGCTCTGCGACCCGGTGAAGCTGACCGCCTCCACGCCGCGCGCGTGCAGCGCCATCCCCAGGAGCGCCATGGAGATGCGCTCGCCGGCGGTCAGCAGCATGTCCAGCTCCCGGCGGTGCGGGTCCGGGCTGACCTGGCGGGCGAGACCGAGCAGCTCGTCCGTCGTGTCGCCCATCGCGCTCACCACCACCACCACCTGGTGGCCTTGCGCCCGCGTCTCCGCCACCCGGACGGCCACGCGCCGGATGCGCTCTACGTCCGCGACGGAAGATCCGCCGTATTTCTGGACCACGACGCTCACGGAGGCCCGAGTGTAGGTCGGGCCGCCGCCCCGGGTCGAGGCCCGGCGGGTGCGCCGCAGGAAAGAAAATGCAAGGGTGTGCTGTTCAGAGGAATCGGCGGGCCGCGCAGGTCGGCGGAACGCCGGGCAGGTTGGCACCCGGTCGGACCGACTGCTTGACAGCCTGCCGCGATGCTCTAGATTGCGCGCGCCCCTAGCCGCGCAATCGCCTTTTTTCAAGGAGTTGCATCGCCATGATCGAGGTGTCCCACCTCTCGAAGAGCTACCGGGACCTGAAGGCCGTCGACGACGTCAGCTTCCAGGTGCAGTCCGGCGAGATCCTCGGCTTCCTCGGCCCCAACGGCGCCGGGAAGACGACCACCATGCGCATCCTGACCGGCGTCCTGCCGCCCACCAGCGGGACGGTCAAGGTGTCGGGCTTCGACGTCTTCGAGCAGCCGCTCGAGGTCAAGAAGCGCATCGGGTACCTGCCGGAGAACCCGCCCGTCTACACCGACATGACGGTGCGCGCCTACTTGCGCTTCGTCGCGTCCATCAAGGGCGTGCCGCGCAAGGCGCGCGAGGGCGAGGTCGACCGCGTCGCGCAGAAGACGAACTGCACCCAGTTCATCCAGCGCGTGATCGGCAACCTCTCCAAGGGCCAGCGGCAGCGCGTCGGCCTGGCGCAGGCGCTCCTCGGAGACCCCGAGGTGCTGATCCTCGACGAGCCCACGGTGGGTCTCGACCCGGCGCAGATCATCGAGGTGCGCCAGCTGATCAAGTCGCTGGCCGGCAAGCACACCATCGTGCTCTCGACGCACATCCTCCCCGAGGTCACCGCCATCTGCCAGAAGGCGCTGATCATCTCGCAGGGAAAGGTGGTCGCCTACGACACGCTGGACAACCTGCAGCGCGCGCACGCCGGCGCCGCGACCGCCGACGGCCAGACCGGCCCGGCGCCGTCCCTCGAAGAGATCTTCCTCAAGCTGACCTCTGCCTGAGATGCCCCTCCAGAACACAGCGCCGGCCTATCGGCGGCGACTGAGAGCGCACCCATGAAAAACGCATTCGCCATCGCCAAGAAGGAGCTGAACATCTACTTCGCGACGCCCATCGCGTACGTGATGTTCACGCTCTTCGTCGTCATCGGCTCGTACTTCTTCCTCCGCCTCCTCGGCGCCTACGAGCAGGCGTCGCTCATGTACATGCGGTTCAACTCGCCCGAAATGATGAACCGCCTCAATTTCCAGGACGCCATCTTCCGCGCGCTGTTCGGGAACCTGGGGGTGATCCTCATCTTCGTGGTGCCGTTCCTCACCATGCGCCTGGTGGCCGAGGAGAAGAAGCAGAAGACGATCGAGCTGCTCTACTCGACGCCGGTCACCCCGGGGCAGATCGTCTGGGGCAAGTACCTCGCTGCGCTGGCCATCCTGGTCTGCACCCTGGCGTTCACCCTGCTCTACCCGGCGCTGGTGCAGCTCGTCGCCAAGGACCCGAACGGGGTGGAGTGGCGCAGCATCTTCCTCGGCGACGCCGGCCTCTTCCTGCTGGGCGCCGCGTACATGGCGCTGGGGCTGTTCATCTCCAGCCTCACCGAGAGCCAGGTGGTGGCGGCGCTGATCACCTTCGTGGTGCTGCTCATGACCTGGATCATCGGCTGGACCGCCGCCGAGACGGAGGGCCCCACCCGCGAGCTCGTCACCTACTTGAGCTCGGTCTCGCACCTCGATTCCTTCAGCAAGGGCACCGTCGACTTGAAGGACGTCGTCTACTTCCTCTCGATCTGCGCGCTGGGCCTGTTCGCCACGCACCGCGCGGTCGAGGCGCATCGCTGGAGCTGAACGCCATGACCATCAAGCAGCAGGGCCAGGCCGCGGGCCTCTTCGGCGCGGTCGCGCTGTTCAGCGCGTTGTTCTGCTGGTTCTTCATCGCCGGCCGCTTCTCGCACCCGGCGGTGTGGATCCAGCTCGCGCTGGCGGTCGCGGCGATCGCCGCGTACCTGGTGACCAACCTCGATTCGCTGGGGACCCAGCTCGCCGGCCGCGGCACCTTCTACGGCGCGATCAGTGCCGCCACCGCGCTGATCGTGATCGTCGCGCTGGCGGGGCTCAACTACATCGCGGTCAAGAAGCCCAGGACCTGGGACTTCACCAAGGAGAAGATCTACACGCTCTCCGACCAGACCGACGGCGTCCTCAAGGGTCTCAAGGACGAGGTGCGCGTGATCGCCTTCTACGCGCCCAACGAGCCGGAGTTCGCCGAGCTGGACCAGCGCCTGCGCCAGTACCGGCAGCGGACCGACAAGCTGAAGGTCGAGATGCTCGACCCGACCAAGCACGTCAAGGAGGTGAAGGAGCTCAACATCTCCCAGGGCGGCCCGCGGCTGATCGTCAAGGCGGGAGGGAAGGAGTCGCGCGCCAAGGACGTGGGCGAGGAGTC
>DASWGQ010000218.1:0-1660 GCA_036393595.1 Myxococcales bacterium
CCCCCTCGTCCCGGGGCGGATTTGCGGCTCGCTCACTTTCCGTGAGCGCCAGGTAGCCCAGCGCGGGGACGTCTCGCGCCACCACCAGCGCGGAGCCGTCGGGGAGATCCACCGTGGGCCATTCTCGACCCTCGTGGACGAGCCGCCGCGCCGCGCCGTTCGGCACTCGCCCCACGTCGCTCCGCGCCCAGCTCGAAGCGTTGAATACGACGCGGCCCGCGCCCCCGCTCCCGCCAATGCTGAGGCCGATCCGCAGCAGCGCAGCCGCGACCTGGGCATCGGCCGCGGCCGCCGCGCCGTCCAGGAACCGCCGCTTGTACCGCCACTGCGCGACGGTGTCCGCGCCGTCGGGGTCCGATCCGCTGGCCGCCGATCCCCAGGTGTGCTCGCCGAACAGCAGCAGATCCCGCCACATTCGCCGGCGCACCGCGGCCCGTTGCTCGATGCGTTCGGTCGCGCCGCCACCCGGCGGCTCGGTCTTCTCGTCCCACAGCGCGAGCAGCTCTGCGGCCCGGGCCGCGAGCTGCGCGGCGCGGTAGCGCCCGAGCTCCGCCGCGGTGGACGCCGCACCGTCCTCGCGATAGCACCCGGTGTCGCCACGCCGAACCGGCAGCTTCGCGCCCCAGCGCCGCTCCACCTCGCGGAAGAAGTCCTCCGGTCGCGCTGCCACGAGACGGGGATAGGCGAAGCGACGGGAAAACTCCTCGACGTTCGCAACCACGCGCTCGTCCAGGAGGGCGTTGTCGCCCGTGGCGCCGCACAGCAGCGCCACATCGTAGGGATAGGCGGGGGACAGGAACACCGGATGGGTGAGCAGCCAGTCGGAGAGGCGTCGGCCCATCTCGGCCGGATCCACGTCGAATCCGAAGCGCGGGCCGTCGGCGTATTGCCCGGCCCGCCAGTGCAGCACGCGGCTCCCGTCCGGTCCCTCCCACCAGTACAGCTGCGGGTAGGTCGTCCAGTCGCCCCCCGCGAGCTGGGCGCGTGCGGCGTCGGCGGGAGAGAGCAGTGGCGCCGCCCGCTCCGGGTTGACGCCGCTTGCGAGATAGCGCACACCACTGGCGGCGAGCAGCGTGGGGAGGGTGAATGGGTGTCCCGGCACGTCGGCCAGCTGCGCCGCCTGGTAACCCAGTCCATGCTCGCGCGAGAACAGACCGGTCGGCCAGAGGACGCGCGCGAAGGTCTCGTGGT
The DNA here is from genome assembly GCA_036393595.1 of Myxococcales bacterium. Classification (GTDB taxonomy): domain Bacteria; phylum Myxococcota; class Myxococcia; order Myxococcales; family 40CM-4-68-19; genus VBKO01. The sequence goes on from DASWGQ010000218.1 coordinate 1,192, forward strand.
CGAGGATTCCCGTCAACACCTGTGCGAACACCGCGGAAACGCCGAGCTTGCCGTCGCGGATCGCCCGTGCGAGCGCCTCACCTGCGGCGGTGGGCCGGTTCTCGACGTACGAGATCAGATGCAGCCCGCACTCCGCCGTCCAGCGGAAATCGGGATGCGCCGGCAGCCGGGCCAGCGCCGCATCCAGGTTCCGGCGGTGCACTTCGAGGCATTCTTCGTGCCGCTCGGTGAGGCCGACGTCGGTGTGGCTCGAGGCGATCCAATACAGCGTCCAGCGCCGCGGCGGAGCCAGCCGGACGCGCCGACTCCCGACGCGCTGCTTCCCCACCTCGACGTCGATCTGGAACTCGGCCCCGACCGGCCGCGACAGGGGTACCCAGAGCTCGCCCGCGAGGCTCGCACCGGTCGGCAGCAGTCCCGCGGTCCCCACGAGCGTACCGCGGCGGTCGGTCACGCGGGCGCGCGCCGC
>DASWGQ010000219.1:0-5389 GCA_036393595.1 Myxococcales bacterium
GGGTACCGGTTCGGCGGGTCCCGGCGCCCCCTCCGCGGGTCCTCCCTCCTCTGGGGAGGCTGGCGGCGCCCGGGCTGGATAGGGCTACGAATCCGAAGGCCGCAGGTTCGAATCCTGCAGGGCCCGCCACAACGAGTAGCCATTAGGCAGAGACAGGCGAGCCCACGTCGGGTCGCCCTCCACGGAGGCATCACTTCGTGCGACTCCGCGGGAAGATCATCGTTGCGCTCGCTGGCGCGGTCGCGGCCGCCCTCGCATGGCTGCTCGTCCCGCGGCGCGCGCAGCGGGAGCAGTTGATCGAAGCGGCCTGGGCAGAGGAGCGCGCGGCGGATATGCGCCCATCGCACGTGGCTGCGCCGCTCCCGGGCAGCTTCGGCGAGCTGCTCGAGCCACATCTGGCCGCTCTCCACGAGAGCTACGCGACGTACAAGCGGTTGGGCCCGGCGGGCATGAATCGGGTGATGCGCATCTACAACGGGCAGGATCCGATCGCGCAGCTCGGGCCGGACAGCTCGGTCGACCTGGTCCAGCACCGGGCCGCGATGCACGGCGCGCTCAAGGCGACGCACGCACGTTCCGCGCGTGCTCCCCCGTCGCTGCGGTTGTTTGCGGCATTGCGGCCCGGCGATCCTTTCACGGACGTGCAGCAGGCTGCTCGACTCGCGGCCCTGGACGTGCTCACCCTGGTCGATCAGGGCCGGGCGGACGCGGCCGCCTATGAATGCGCCGACATGCTGGCGCTCGGCCGGGATCTGTCCTACCCGAGCGTCATCGGACGGATGATCGGCGTGGCAGTCACGAGTGTGTCGTCGTACGCATGCGTCCGCGCCCTCTCGGTCGCGTCTGCGGGCGCGCTCGAGGGCGTGCGCGCGCAGCTGATCGCGATCCGCGCCGGTACCCCGCGATTTGCGGACGTCCTCCAGCGCGAACGGCTCTTCCAGCAGCTCTTGCTTGCGGATCCCGATGCGCGGTTGCCGGAGGGCGCCCGCACGTTGATCGCCGACGCGCATGAGCAGAACGGGACGTTCTTCGATGGGCTCGGACGAGCGCTGCTGCGCGCGAACGCACGGGACCGTCTGGCGGCGCGCACGGCGGCATTCCTCGATGCCCAACGCCTCGACTGGCCCGCCTGCGCCGAGCAGATGGAAAGGGTCACGCAGCGCTTCGAGTGGAACCCGATGGTCCGGGACTCATTCGTCCCCCTGCTCCGCCGCCACCGGGACGGCGTGCTGAAGATCGACGCGCTCGTGTGCGCCGCGTCCCTCTCGCTGGCGCGGGCGCGAACGGGCGCTCTTCCGCGGGACGCAGCGCCGGCGTGCCCGCCGATTGAACCGGAGGCGAAATGCGGAGAGCAGGGCGCTTCGTTGCGCATCCTGGACGAAGGGGAGGCGCCGCAGGTATCCGTCACGTTGAGCGACGGCTCCGACTACGCGGTTCCGCTCGCCCGCACGCAGCAGGGTAGCGCCGCCATCCTGCACTGAACCCGGCCCCACCCTTCGATCCCGCGGGGCCGGCCACTTCGCGCTGCAGGGCCGCGGCCGAGGAGGCGACCACACCGCGGCCCCGCAACGCGCGCCCGCCTGCGCCAGCGGGCCTTTCCCGGGAAGGTGTGCGCCGCGGAGCGCTCCTCAATCCGCGGGTGCCGTGACGAGGCGTGACGGGACACGGCGGAGGAGGCCCCCTCCAGCACGAGCGAACGTCCCGCTCGCATTGCCGCGGCCGCAGGGCCGTGCTAAGCAGCCGCCCGCTCTTTGGAATGACGATGGACGCGACCTGGATGGCGGAGGCGCTGGCCGAGGCGCGCAAAGCGGCCGCCGAAGGCGAGGTGCCGATCGGCGCCGTGGTGGTGCACGAGTCGCGCGTGGTCGGGCGGGGGCGCAACGCCCGCGAGACCCGGCGCGACCCGACCGCCCATGCCGAGGTGCTCGCGCTGCAGGAGGCCGCGCGTTCGCTCGGCCGGTGGCGGCTCAGCGGCGCCACCGTGTACGCGACGCTCGAGCCGTGCCCGATGTGCGCCGGAGCGCTGGTGAATGCGCGCGTCGACCGGCTGGTCTATGCAGTGCCCGACCCGAAGGCGGGCGCTGCGGGGACCCTCTTCGACGTGCCGCGCGATCCCCGCCTCAACCACCGCGTGGAAGTCGCGAGCGGGGTGCTGGCGGCGGAATGCGCGGAGCTGCTCAGCTCGTTCTTCCGCTCCAGGCGCGGGAAGTGATCGGAGAGGTGGCCGAGCGGCCGAAGGCGCACGCTTGGAAAGCGTGTATACGGCAACGTATCGTGGGTTCGAATCCCACCCTCTCCGCCAAACCTGCTTGACGTCGCGCCGCTCCCCGGAGCAGATCGGCGCCGAGATTGGGAGAGCTGGCCGAGCGGCTGAAGGCACCTGATTCGAAATCAGGAGTACCCGCAAGGGTATCGGGGGTTCGAATCCCTCGCTCTCCGCCAATTAACATCAGCAGCCAAGTTCGGTTGCGCTGCGGGTAGCAAAATGCTACCTTGTTGGCCATGGGTCAGCCGGTCAAGCTCTCCGAAGCTCTCGTCCTCGACGCTCGCCTGACGGGCGAGATCACCGAGCGCTCGATCGCGAGCCAGATCGAGTTTTGGGCGCGGATCGGTCGCGCGACTGAGCTCGCGCTCCGGACCGATGAGGTTCTCCGGCTCAAGCAGCGCGGGGAAGGGCGGCCACTCTCGGAGTGCCTCAAGTCCGTCGATACCGACGAAGGCCGTCGGCGCCTGGCCGCGCACTTGGCGTCGCGCACGTATCCGCATTTCGAGCCGGCTCCCGGCCGCCCCGGATTCCTCGTCAAGATTGAGGAAGACGGGACGCGCCGCGTGGGGCGCTTCGTGAACCGCGAGTTCAAGCCCGTCAAGTCGAAGTGATCTCGCCCTTCGATGCGAGGCCGATCGTCGTCGCCATCGCCGGACCGAACGGCGCCGGCAAGTCGACATTCCATGCCGTGCATCTCGCGCCGGCCGCCTTGCGCTTCGTGAATGCCGACGACCTGGCGCACGATCTCGGTGTTGAGGCCCAGGAGGCCGCGCGTCTTGCGAACGAACTGCGCAAGACGCTGGTGGAGCAACGCGAAAGCTTCGTGTTCGAGACCGTCTTCTCCGATCCGGTGGGCGACAAGGTGCAATTCTTGCGCGAAGCAGCGGCGGAGAAGGGCTACACGGTCGTCCTCTGCTACATCGGCATCGACAGTATCGAGGTCTCGCGGGAGCGCGTGGCGATGCGCGTGCTTCAGGGAGGTCATGACGTGCCCGACGACAAGCTCGCAGCGCGCTTCTCGCGCACGCAGGCAAACCTCACACGGGCGATCCGCTCGCTGCCGCACGTACTCGCGTTCGACAACAACGACCTTGCCAGTCCTTTCCGGCAAGTCGCCGAGTTTCGGGAGGGGAAGCCAGTCAGCCTGCGACCGCCGCTGCCGGCTTGGCTGGCGTGGAAATAGCTCCTATCCGAATCATCAGGTTGCCGGTTCCGGAACGGGCGGCGTTTCGTCGCCGCCCTCGACCTCGCCATCTGCGAGCTCGCCAGGCTCGAGCTCGCCAGGCTCGAGCTCGCCATCGTCGACCTCGGCAGGCTCGAGCTCGACGGGGACTGGGGTCGACGCCGCAGCCGAGCGCCCGGTGGCTAGCATCTCGCGCTCGAACTCCTCCACGTCGAAGTCGGTCAGCAACGCCACGAACGGCAGCCGTTGAGCGTCGACGCCCGGGTAGCTGGCAGCCAGCAGATCGACGACTTCCCAGGGCGCGTGGACCGCGTCGGCGACGAGGATCCAAACGCCCCCGCTCTCCGGCAGCCGGACGTTCCGGCCGATCAGCGCCAGGTAGCCAAGGACCCGGTTGAGGAAATAAGCCGTCTTGGACGCGCGCTTCTCCATTCGTGATGGCCAATAGGTTCGGCTGGCCTACCGCGCAAGGGCCGGCAGGAGACACTGTTGCCTCCATGGCGCACGCAAGCGGCCGACCGCTTGCGGCGATCCTCGCGTCCCGTTAGCTTCTGAACGGAACGCGGTGCCCCATCCGCGAGCGCGTTCGTGATATGCGGTGCCGACCCGGAAGGGGCGCTGGACCGGGGACCGGGCGACGGCGGGTCGTGAACCCGCCAGGCCCGGAAGGGAGCAACGGTAGCGGCTTCAACCGTGTGCCCGGTCTCCGGTCCAGCGCCCCGCGGGCTTCCATCCCATGACCACTCCGTATCTCGTCCTCGCGCGCAAGTACCGGCCGCAACGCTTCGCCGACCTCACCGGCCAGGAGCACGTGGTCCGCACGCTGTCCAATGCGCTGCGCACCGGCCGGGTGGCGCACGCGTTCCTCTTCACCGGCCCGCGCGGATGCGGCAAGACGACCAGCGCCCGCATCCTCGCCCGCGCGCTCAACTGCGTGAACGGCCCCACCGCCGAGCCGTGCGGCGCCTGCGGGCCGTGCATCGACATCGCCGCCGGCACCGACCTCGACGTGCAGGAGATCGACGCCGCCTCCAACAACGGCGTCGACGACGTGCGGGCGCTGCGCGAGGCGGCCAGGTACCTGCCGGCGCGCGACCGCTACAAGATCTACATCGTGGACGAGGTGCACATGCTGAGCGGCGCCGCGTTCAACGCGCTGCTCAAGACCCTCGAGGAGCCGCCCGGGCACATCAAGTTCCTGCTGGCGACGACGGATCCGCAGAAGCTGCCGGCGACCATCCTCTCGCGCGTGCAGCGGCACAACTTCCAGCTGGTGCCGCTGGGAAAGATCGTCGCGCGGCTGCGCGAGATCGCCCAGGCGGAAGGCGTGCAGGTCGCGGACGCGGCGCTCTCGCTGGTGGCGCGGCAGGCGGCCGGATCGATGCGCGACGCGCTGAGCCTGCTCGACCAGCTCTTCGCCGCGCACGCCGGCGCGGAGGAGATCGGCGAAGCCGAGGCGGTCGAGACGCTCGGGGCGCTCGACCAGGGCGTGGTGGCGGGGACCGTGCGCGCCGTGCTGCGGCGCGATCCCGCGGCGGCGCTGCAGGGCGTGGTGCGCGCCTACGAGGCGGGGGCCGACTTCAAGCGGCTCGCCGAGGAGCTGGCCGCGCACGCCCGGAATCTAGTATTGGCTGCGCTCCCGGGCGTGAAGCAGGATCTCCCCGACCACGAGTTGCGCGCGCTCGCCGCCGAGGCGGGCGAGCACGACCCGGCGCAGCTCGCGCGCGTCTTCGAGCTGCTCCAGCAGGGCCAGGACGACGTGGCCAAGGCGGCGAGCCCGCGCCACGCGCTGGAAGTGGCGCTGCTGCGGGCCGTCCACCTGGCGCCCTCCGGCGCGTTGCCCGAGCTGGTGCAGAAGGTGGAGCAACTCTCGTCACGGCTCGGAGGAGCGGCGCCGGCCAGGCAATCCACTCCGCCGCGGGCGCCTGCGTCCGGGGCGC
>DASWGQ010000220.1:0-8904 GCA_036393595.1 Myxococcales bacterium
TTCAAGAGCGGCGCGATGAGCTACGGCTCGATCTCCAAGGAGGCGCACGAGACGCTCGCCATCGCCATGAACCGCATCGGCGGGAAGTCCAACACCGGCGAGGGCGGCGAGGACCCGGCGCGCTACGTGAAGGAGCCCAACGGCGACTCGAAGAACTCCGGCATCAAGCAGGTGGCGAGCGGGCGCTTCGGGGTCACCAGCTACTACCTGGTCAACGCGCGCGAGCTGCAGATCAAGATCGCCCAGGGCGCCAAGCCGGGCGAGGGCGGCCAGCTCCCCGGCGCGAAGGTGTACCCGTGGATCGCCAAGGTGCGGCACGCGACGCCGGGCGTGGGACTCATCTCGCCGCCGCCGCACCACGACATCTATTCCATCGAGGACCTGAAGGAGCTGATCCACGACCTGAAGAACGCCAACAAGGACGCTCGCATCAGCGTCAAGCTCGTCGCCGAGCTGGGCGTGGGCACCATCGCCGCCGGCGTGGCCAAGGCGCACGCCGACGTGGTTCTCATCTCCGGCCACGACGGAGGGACGGGCGCCTCGCCGCTGACCTCGATCAAGCACGCCGGGCTCCCCTGGGAGCTCGGGCTGGCGGAGACCCACCAGATCCTGGTCTTGAACGACCTGCGCAGCCGGATCACCGTGGAGGTGGACGGGCAGCTCAAGACGGGCCGCGACGTGGTCATCGGCGCGCTGCTCGGGGCCGAGGAATTCGGCTTCGCCACGGCGCCCCTGGTGGCGCTGGGCTGCATCATGATGCGCGCCTGCCATCTCAACACCTGCCCGGTGGGGATCGCCACGCAGGACCCGCGGCTGCGCGCCAAGTTCGCCGGCAAGCCCGAGAACGTGGTGAACTTCATGCGCTTCATCGCCCAGGAGGTGCGCGAGTACATGGCCGAGCTGGGCTTCCGCACCTTCGACGAGATGGTGGGCCGCTCCGAGCGGATCGAGATGCGCCGCGCGGTCGATCACTGGAAGGCGCGCAACGTCGACTTCAGCCGCATCCTCTTCAAGCCCACCGTCCCCAAGCACTACGGGCGCACCTGCCGGATCCCGCAGGACCACGGCCTGGACACGACGCTCGACGGCACCACCCTGCTCGAGCTGGCCCGGCCGGCGCTGGAGGAGAAGAAGCCGGTGCGCGCGACGCTGCCGATCCGCAACACCAACCGCGTGGTCGGCACCATGACCGGCAGCGAGCTGACGCGCCGCTTCGGGCCGCAGGGCCTGCCCGACGACACCATCCACTTCCACTTCAAGGGATCGGCGGGGCAGTCGTTCGGCGCGTTCATCCCTCGCGGCATGACCCTGGTGCTCGAGGGCGACTCGAACGACTACATCGGCAAGGGGCTCAGCGGCGGCCGCATCGTGGTCTTCCCGCCCAAGGAGGCCGGGTTCCTGGCGGAGGAGAACGTGATCATCGGGAACGTCGCCTTCTACGGCGCGACCTCCGGCGAGGCGTTCATCCGCGGCGTCGCGGGCGAGCGGTTCTGCGTGCGCAACTCCGGGATCGACGCGGTGGTGGAAGGAGTCGGCGACCACGGCTGCGAGTACATGACCGGCGGACGCGTGGTGGTGCTGGGCCCGACGGGGCGCAACTTCGCCGCGGGGATGTCGGGCGGCGTCGCCTATGTGCTGGACGGCGACGGCGGATTCGCCAGCCGCTGCAACAAGCAGATGGTCGGGCTCGGGGCACCGCAGCAAGACGAGGTGGCCTTCGTGAAGCGGATGGTCGAGCGCCATGCGGAGCTGACGGCCAGCGCGCTCGCGCGGCGCGTGCTCGACCGGTGGGCCGACTCCGCGGGCAAGCTGGTCCGGGTGATGCCGAACGACTACCGGCGCATGCTGGACGCCCAGGCGAGAATGCGGGCCCAGGGCCTCTCGGCGGACGAGGCGGAGATGGCGGCTTTCGAGGAGAACGCGCGCGACGAAGCGCGCGTCAGCGGGAACTGATGGGAAAGCCGACCGGATTCCTCGACTACGCCCGCGAGCCCGTCCACGAGCGGCCTCCGCTCGAGCGCATCCGCGACTGGGAGGAGATGCACACCTCCGCCTCCGAACAGACGCTGCGCGAGCAGGGCGGGCGCTGCATGGACTGCGGCGTGCCCTTCTGCCACACGGGCACGCTGATCGGCGGCATGGCATCGGGATGCCCGGTGAACAACTTCATCCCGGAGTGGAACGACCTGGTCTGGCGCGGGCAGTGGAAGGAAGCCTGGATCCGGCTGGCGAAGACGAACAACTTCCCCGAGTTCACCGGGAGGGTCTGCCCGGCGCCGTGCGAGGGGAGCTGCACGGTCGCCATCGACCTGCCGGCGGTCAACATCAAGATGATCGAGGAGGCCATCGCGGACCGCGCGTTCGCCGAGGGCTGGGTCAAGGCGGACCCGCCGCCGTTGCGCACCGGCAAGCGCGTGGCCGTGGTCGGCTCCGGGCCTGCCGGCCTCGCCGCGGCCGCGCAGCTGAACCGGGCCGGGCACGAGGTGACCGTCCTCGAGCGCGCCGATCGCATCGGCGGCCTGCTCATGTACGGCATCCCCAACATGAAGCTCGACAAGAAGCTGGTCGACCGGCGCGTCGAGCTGATGGCCGAGGAGGGCGTGCGCTTCGTCACCCGGGTGGAGGTCGGCAAGGACCTGCCCGGCGACCAGCTGCTGCGCGAGTACGAGGCGGTCGTCCTCTGCGGCGGCGCGACGCTCGGGCGCGAGCTGCCGGTGGAAGGCCGGAGCCTGCTCGGCATCCACCCGGCGATGGATTTCCTCACCGCCAACACGAAGTCGCTGCTCGATTCGCGCCTCGCGGACGGCAAGCACATCTCCGCCAAGGACAAGCACGTGGTGGTCATCGGCGGCGGCGATACCGGCACCGACTGCGTCGGCACCGCCATTCGCCACGGCTGCCGCAGCCTGACGCAGCTGGAGATCCTCCCGCGGCCGCCGGAGGTCCGGGCGGCCGACAACCCGTGGCCGCAATGGCCGAAGACGTACCGGCTGGACTACGGGCAGGAGGAGGCGAAGGCGCTCTGGGGCGCGGACCCGCGGGTCTATTCCGTGATGACCAAGCGCTTCCTGGGCGACGAGCAGCGGAACGTCCGCGAGCTCTTGTACGTCGGAGTGGAGTGGGTGAAGGGGCCCGACGGCCGATTCGGCCCGCGGGAGATCCCCGGGACCGAGAAGGTCATCCCGGCGGAACTGGTGCTCCTCGCGATGGGCTTCCTCGGACCGGAGAAGCCTCTCTTGCAACAGCTCGGCGTCAAGCTCGACGAGCGCGGCAACGTCTGGACCGATCAGACGAAGATGACCAGCGTGCCGGGGGTCTTCGCCGCCGGCGACATGGCGCGCGGGCAGTCGCTGGTGGTGTGGGCGATCCGCGAGGGCCGCCACGCCGCGCAGCACGTCGACCGGTACCTGTCGTACGGCGACACCGTGCTGCCACCCTAGCTGCGGAAGCGGCAGGCGTGATTACCGTTGCCGCGCCATGGCGGAGATCGGCGCGACCGGCGAGCCCGAACGGGAGCTCGGGATCGAGCTGCGTCCGCGGGAGGAACGGGAGACGCAGGCCGCCATCTTCCGCGACCTGAAGCTGGAGCGGGACCAGCACTCGTGCCGCTGTTCCGGGGGGAGTGGCGGTAGTCGCCCGCGGGCGCGCAAGGGGCATGCCTTCCGGTCATCGCCGATCGGGTGCCGCCGTGCCGGCTGGCGCTCCGTGCCGGCCGGCGCCGGCGGCGAAGCGCTGCGCCCCGCCGAACCCTTCTACGGAGAGCGCGTGCACTCCGTGGCGCAGCTCGTTCTGCAGCGCGGCGGGCAGGTCGAGCGCGTGCTGCTCGAGCGCGGAGCGCCGGTCGCCGCGCAGGCACGCCTGCGGGAGATCGGCGAGCTGCCGCGCCAACTCCTCGGCGGCGGGCCGCGCCGCTCCGCGCGGCACGACCCGGTTCGCCAGCCCGATCTGCAACGCCTCGGCGGCCCCGACCGGACGGCCGGTGAGGATCAGGTCCAGCGCGCGCGAGAGCCCGATGAGCCGCGGAAGGCGCACGGTGCCGCCGTCGATGAGCGGCACGCCCCAGCGGCGGCAGAAGACGCCGAGCACGGCGTCCTCCTCGACGACGCGCAGGTCGCACCAGAGCGCCAGCTCCAGCCCGCCGGCCACCGCGTGCCCGGCCACCGCGGCCACCACCGGCTTGTCGAGCACCAGGCGGGTGGGGCCCATCGGGCCGTCGCCGTCCGCGGCGACGCGGTTCGGCTCGCCGGCGGCGATGGCCTTCAGATCGGCGCCCGAGCAGAAGGTCCCGCCGGCGCCCCACAGCACGGCCACGCGCGCCTCGGGATCCGCGTCGAAGGCGCGGAACGCGTCCGCCAGTGCCTGGGCCGCGAGCCGGTCGACCGCGTTGCGCACCTCGGGCCGGTCCAGGATGACGGTGGTGACGGGTCCCTGCTTCTCGACGCGCACGGGCATGGCTGCCTCCTGACAGGGAAGATACCCCCGCGCCGCTGTGAAAAGCGCAGCGCCGCCGAACACGGGCGACTGGACGGTTCCGCCCGGCGATGGCACAAGGCGCGGATGCTCATCGCTCTGGTCGTCGCCGCGGCGCTCTCGCCGGGTGTGCAGGCGTTCGTGAAAATCGACAAGCCGGCGGTCGCGATCACCCGCGTGCGCGTCATCGACGGGACCGGCGCGCCGCCGCGCGAGGACCAGACGGTGGTGATCTCGGGAGGCAAGATCGCCGCGGTCGGCCCGTCTGCGAGCACGCCGGTGCCGCCGGGAGCAGTGGTGCTGCAGCGCGAGGCTGCCACCGTGCTCCCCGGGCTGGTGGGGATGCACGACCATCTCTTCTACCCGGCCGGCGGCGCCATCTTCCACGCGATGCCGCGCAGCTTCCCCCGGCTGTACCTGGCGGCCGGCGTGACCACCATCCGCACCACCGGGAGCATCGAGCCGTATACCGACCTGGAGGTGAAGAAGGAGATCGACTCGGGGAAGCAGCCCGGGCCCCGCGTGTTCGTGACCGGCCCCTATCTCGAAGGTCGCGGCACCTTCACCCCGCAGATGCACGAGATCGAGGATCCGGACGACGCGCGCCGGACGGTGGAGTTCTGGGCGGGGCAGGGCGCCACCTCCTTCAAGGCCTACAACTTCCTCACCCGCGCGGAGCTGGGCGCGGCCATCCAGGCGGCGCACGCGCGGGGGATCAAGGTCACCGGGCACCTGTGCTCGATCGGGTTCCGCGAGGCCGCGGCGCTGGGCATCGACGACCTGGAGCACGGGCTGGTCGTCGACACGGAGCTCTACTCGGGGAAGAAGCCGGACGAGTGCCCCACGCCGCGCCAGGCGTACGTCGAGCTGTCGCGCATGGAGGTGGGCTCGCCGCAGATCCAAGGGCTCATCGCCGAGCTGGTCAAACGGAAGGTGGCAATCACCTCGACGCTGCCGGTCTTCGAGCTGTTCGATCCGACGCGGATGACGCAGCCCCGCGCGCTGGAGGCGATGTCGCCGGACGCGCGCGCGCTGTACTTGCAGAACCAGCTCCGCAACGCGCAGCCCGCCAAGGACGCGGCGGACTGGAAGAAGCTGCTGCAGCTCGAGATGCAGTTCGAGCGCGCGTTCGTCGCCGCCGGAGGGACGCTGCTCGCCGGCTGCGACCCGACCGGGAACGGCGGCGTGGTGGCCGGCTACGGCGACCAGCGGGGGGTGGAGCTGCTGGTCGAGGCAGGCTTTACGCCGGTGGAGGCGATCCGCATCGCGACGTTGAACGGAGCGCAGTTCCTCGGCGAGGCGGAGCGCATCGGATCGATCGCGTCGGGCAAGCTCGCCGATCTCCTGCTGGTGGAGGGCGACCCTTCGAAGAAGATCGCGGACATCGAGAAGGTGGAGCTCGTCTTCAAGGACGGCGTCGGTTACGATCCCGGCAAGCTGATCGACTCGGTGCGGGGGACCGTGGGACTGAGGTAGCGCCGCCGCTACGTTCCGCTGTCCCGCCCCCGCAGATCCGCCGGGGTGACTGCGTCGCCGATGCGGTTCGCGAGCCGGTCGTGCTCCTCGCGGATCGCGCGGGGGAGGTGGGAGCCGAAGGAGTCGAAGTACGTCTCCTGGCTCTGGACAGCCTCGGTCCAGTCCTGGGGGTCGACGCGCAGCAGCTGGGAGACCGCCGCGTCCGAGATGTCCAGGCCGCGCAGGTCGAGCGCCGATCGGGTGGGCACGTCGCCGATCGGGGTCTCGGTGGCGCCGGTGCGCGCCCCGTCGGAGCGCTCGAGGATCCACTTGAGCACGCGGAGGTTGTCGCTGAAGCCCGGCCAGAGGAACTTGCCGTTGTCGCCGGTGCGGAACCAGTTGACGCGGAAGATCTTCGGCGGCGACTTCAGGTGCTGGCCGATCTTCAGCCAGTGCCCCCAGTAGTCCGCCATGTTGTATCCGCAGAAGGGCAGCATGGCCATCGGGTCGCGGCGCAGGACGCCCACCTTGCCCGTCGCCGCCGCCGTCGTCTCGGAGGAGAGGGTGGCGCCGAGGAACACGCCGTGTTGCCAGTTGCGCGACTGGAACACCAGCGGGACCGTCCGCTGCCGGCGCGCGCCGAACAGCATGGCGGAGATGGGCACGCCCTCCGGCTTTTCCCAATCGGGGGAGATGGACGGGCACTGGCTGGCGTGGGTGGTGAAGCGGCTGTTCGGGTGCGCCGCCTTCTCGGCCGACTTCGGCGTCCACGGCCGGCCCTGCCAATCGAGCGCGTTCTCCGGAGGCGGGTCGTCGTGTCCCTCCCACCAGGGCGTCCCGTCGGGCCGCAGCCCGACGTTGGTGTAGATCGTGTCCTTCTGGATCATCTCCATCGCGTTGGGGTTCGTCTTGCGGCTGGTGCCGGGGACCACGCCGAAGAAGCCGGACTCGGGGTTCAGCGCCCACAGCCGCCCGTCGGCGCCGGGGCGCAGCCAGGCGATGTCGTCGCCGATGGTCCACGCCTGCCACCCGGGCATGGAGGCGGGCGGCACGATCATGGCGAGATTCGTCTTCCCGCAGGCGCTGGGGAACGCGCCGGTCACGTAGTGCATCTTCCCCTCGGGCGAGCGCAGCGAGAGGATCAGCATGTGCTCGGCGAGCCAGCCCTCCTTCTTGCCCAGCCAGCTGGCCAGGCGCAGCGCGAGGCACTTCTTCCCCAGGAGCGCGTTGCCCCCGTAGCCGGATCCGACCGACCACACCGTGTTCGCTTCGGGAAAGTGGCAGATGAAGCGGCGGTCCGGGCTCAGGTCGCCCAGCGAGTGGAGGCAGCGGGTGAAGTCGTCCGAGTCGCCCAGGTGATCGAGGGCCACCTGCCCGATCCGGGTCATGATCCTCATGTTGAGGACCACGTATTTGCTGTCGGTGATCTCCACCCCGACCTTGGAGAACCGCGAGCCGGGCGGGCCCATCAGGAAGGGCACCACGTACAGGGTGCGGCCCTTCATCGCGCCCTTGTAGAGCGCCGCCAGCTTCCTGCGCGCCTCGTCGGGCGCCATCCAGTTGTTGTTGGGCCCCGCGTCGTCCTTCTCCTCGGTGCAGACGAAGGTGAGCTGCTCCGTGCGGGCCACGTCGTGCGGGGCGCTGCGGTGCAGGTAACAGCCAGGCAGCCTGGCCTGGTTCAGCTCGATCAACTCGCCCGTGGCCAGGCACTCGCGGATGAGCCGGTCCTTCTCGCCTTGCGATCCGTCGCAGAAGACCACCTGCTCCGGCGTGGTCATCCGCTGGATCTCGTCGACCCACTTCTGGATCGCTGCGTTCTGGGGTTTCATCGTCTCCCTCGAAGGTGTGCGCCCGGACATCCGTTTCCGCGGCGACCGTAGAGGAATCTAGCGGCCCTCGCAAGCGGCCGCCGCCCCACGAAACGAGCGCCTGTCCGCTGGCGGAAGCTCGGCCGGCGCCCGCCGTTCGCCGGAGGACGGAAAGGGGGCGGGGGCGGGCGCGCCGCGGCGGCCCTTGACGGCTCCAGGGGAAAGGAGGATGGTGCGTCGTTCTCGAAGTGGTCCGACCATCCGACCATCGGAGGATCCGGTCCAGTGGCGAGCTCCGCGTCCCGCACCCGCACCGAGAGCGCCGTTCCGGCGCCCATCGACGAGCTGCACGCGGTCCGCAAGAACCGCCGGTACGAGCAGGTCGCCGAGCAGATCCAGCGCCTCATCGCGCGCGGCGTGCTCAAGCCCGGCGACCGGCTGCCGCCCGAGCGCGACCTGGTCTCCAAGTTCGGGGTGGGGCGCGGCTCCATCCGCGACGCCATCCGCACCCTGGAAGTGATGGGCATCGTCGAGCCCCGCCAGGGGCACGGGACCGTGGTGCGCGAGCTGTCCGCCGACTCGCTGGTGGTGCCGCTCGCCAGCGTGCTTTCGCAGAAGCGCCACTTGGTGGCCGAGCTGCTCGACGTGCGCCGCATGATCGAGCCCGCGCTGGCGGGCCGCGCGGCGAAGAACGCCACGCCCGAGGAGATCGCCCGGCTGGAGGACGTCCTCCGCCGGCAGAAGGCCAAGATGGCGCTCGGCGAGCCCGGCATCGAGGAGGACTCCGAGTTCCACTACGCCATCGCGGTGGCGGCGCGGAACACGGTGGTGCTGCGCGTCCTGGACGTGCTGATGGACCTGCTCCGCGAGAGCCGCACCCGCTCCCTCCAAGTTCCGGGGCGCCTGGAGCGCTCGTTCGCCGGGCACCAGCGCGTGCTGCGGGCGATCAAGCGGCGCGACGCGGCCGGCGCGGAGAACGCCGTGCGCCAGCACCTGAAGGAGATCGAGGAAGTGGTGATGAGGAAGCTCTGAGGAGGTCCCAGATGGGTCGCCTGTTCGCAGTCGAGATCGTCTACCGAGGCATCTTCCAGAAGACCCTGGCCAAGAACATCAGCCGCGCGATCGTGCTCGCCGCGCACAAGGAGGGCAAGCCGGGAATCTCCTTCGGGCG
>DASWGQ010000221.1:0-2510 GCA_036393595.1 Myxococcales bacterium
GAGATGCTGCAGTGGATCCATTCGGGCAAGATCATGAACGAGTCGCGTTGAATGGACAGGTGGGGGTGGGCTGCGAGCGAGTCGAACCCCAAGGACGTGAGTTGCGGGTTGGTCGGGGAGGCGGGATTTGAACCCGCGACCACCTGACCCCCAGTCAGGTGCGCTACCGAGCTGCGCTACTCCCCGATGAAGTGGTAATCGTACCTACGACCTGGCGCTAACCTCGGCCGACGTGGGCGACCAGGCCGCGGTGCGTCGATGCGAACCCAGCCTCGCGGAGCAACGCGTTGAAATGCGAGTCCATGACGGGCACACCGTCGACTCGCTGCAGCTCCACCCTTCCTGCCGGCACGGCGATTGCGATCAGGGCACGGAGGTGGCCGATCGAGACTTCGCCGTTGGTGAGAAGCGACCGGCCGCCCCGCTCGAGAAAGAGCACCAGCCTTCCACCGTCGAGCACGCAGTACGCGCCGGCGGCGCGCGCCATGCGCCCGTCCGAGCGCGGCCAGGCCAACACCGAGCCGTAGGAGTTGGCGGGGTCGCATGCAGCGAGGGCGATGACATGAGCGTCCGGTTCGCGGAGGTCGCGCAGCCGGTCGACGGCTCCTGGTAGGGCGAATTGCGAGCCGCCCAGGCCTTCCACGAAGTAGCCGCGCCTGATGCGGCCCGACTCCTCCATGGCGCGCAGCACGGGGTACAGGCCGGCGAACCCGCCCGGCCATCCCTCGCCCGCGACCGACTCGCGCGTCAGGACGCCGTAACGCTGAAGCAGAACGCCCGCGGCGGCGTGGAGCCTCTCGGTCGCATTGGCGCCCGCGCCCACCATTTCGGTTACCAGCGACCACCGGCCCGAGGCCCTCGGCTGCGTCAGGCGGGGCAATCGCGGTTTGTGCGCCGGCCGCCGAGCCGCCGGGCCGAGCAGTCGCAGCGGCGCGAACGTGTCGTTGGTCACCTCGCCTGCCCAGACCAGATCCCACAGGGCGTCCAGCATCGTTTCCTCGTCGCCGCCGCCGCAGGTCGCATACAGGTCGCGAAAGAAGGTCGCGCCTCGCGCGCGCAGGTGATCGCGCAGCCGCGCATGCAGGTCGCCATCGGGCGCGTCCGCGGGCTCCGGCACCAAGCGGGGCGCGTCGCCGCGCAGGTACAGAGCCACCCTTCCGTCGGTGGATCCGAGCGGGCCGCGACCCACCCAGACGACCTCGCCCATGGAGACGAGCTCATCGAGGAGGCGCGGGTTGTAGCCAGCGACGCGGCTCGAGATGACGTCGCGTTCGATGACGCTCGCGGGCAGGGCCGCACCCTGCAGCTGAAAGACGACCTCGAGCAAGCGGTCGACACCGCCCGCGCGCACGCCGACCCCATGCCACGCCGGAAGAAAGCGCGCAAGGGTCTCGGGCGGGACGGATTCGACCTCACGACGAAGCGCCGCCAGCGAACGCCTGCGCAGCATGCGAAGGACTTCCGGGTGGCAGTGCTCGCGGCCGCGGATCGCGGGGCGAAACTCACCCGCGATCACATCGCCCCGTGCGACCAGCTGTGCGAGCGCTCCCTCGACCGCCGCGGTCGCAAGGCCCCACCGCTCAACGATGTCGGAGGCGACGAACGGCACGTGGGTGCGCGCCCACCGGCGGATCAATGATGTGAGCGGCTCGGTACCCGGATCCAGGTACGCGTCCGGAAGGCCCACCGGAAGCGTCACCCCCAGCGCCTCGCGGTACCGACCCGCGTCTTCGGCGGCGATCCAGCGCGCCTCCCCCGCGATGCGCACGGTCACCACCCGCCGCTCGCGCTCCAGGGCTCGAAGCCATTCCATCTCGAGCCCACGCGCAGCCGCCTCTGAATCGTTGAGATCGCCCAGCCGGACCAGCAGGTCGTGAGCCTCGTCGGGATCGCGCGGAAAGCGTTCTGACAGCAGGCCCTGCAATTCCAGCTCCACCGCGGCGATGGACCCGGGGTCGAGGAGCTCACGCAGGTCCTCGCTTCCCAGCAGCTCGGCCAGCAGCTCGCGATCCAGAGTCAGCGCCTGCGCTCGGCGCTCGGCCAGGGGCGAGTCGCCTTCGTACATGAACTCAGCCACGTATGAGAAAAGGAGCGACGAGGCGAACGGCGACGCGCGCTCGGTGTCGACTGCGACGATTCGCACCTCACG
Organism: Myxococcales bacterium; assembly: GCA_036393595.1. Taxonomy (GTDB): domain Bacteria; phylum Myxococcota; class Myxococcia; order Myxococcales; family 40CM-4-68-19; genus VBKO01. Next base: position 2,150 of record DASWGQ010000221.1, read on the forward strand.
GGAACGGATCGAGCGCAACAGTGTGGCCAACGCGGCCATGTCGAAGTGATCGCTCATCGATTCGCGCCAGGTCTCGGCGAGGATTGGGAAGTCGGGATACTGCCCGGCCACCTGCAGCAGGCCGGCGCTGCGCATGCGCTGCTGCCAGAGAGGCGTTCTCTGGCCCGGCCGGCGCCGCGGCAGCAGGAGCGAACGCGCGGCATTCTCGCGGAATCGCGCGGCGAACAGGGCTGAAGCGGGCAGCTGGGCGGCGACGAGTCCCTCCACCTCCTCGGGGTCGAGCACGAGCTCGTCGAGACCTGGGGGCGACTCGACGTCCGGGAGGTGGAGGGCGATGCCGTCGTCGGTCCACAGCGCGCGG
>DASWGQ010000222.1:0-9867 GCA_036393595.1 Myxococcales bacterium
ATCGAGCGCACGACCTCCTGCCCGCCCGCCCCGGAGCGGTGGCGCGCGAGGATCTCCGCCCTGCCCGCCTCGACACGGACCCGTGCTGCGTCCGCCGTCCCCGACGACGCCCTGCCTCCACTTACGCGCGCGCCCGCATCCTCCGGCTGCAGTGCCATGGCCGCAGCATAGCGCGTCAGGCCGTCGGCGGCGGCTGCTGCGGCGTCTTCGGCGGATCGCCCTGCGGCGGACCTGGGCGGCCCGGATCCTTCCGATCAGGCTCTCTCCGCGGCGGCTCCCTTCTCTGTGGCTCCCGGCGGGGCGGGTCCTTGCGCTCGGGCTGCGGCGGCTTCGGATCCTTCTCGGGTCCCGGCATGGCGACTGTCTACCGCGAGGGTCCGACGCCGCTTTCCGTCAGGGCGCGCGGGCGAGGCGCTGCCGTCCGTCGACGAATTCCTTCACGCCGCGCGCGATCGCCTCGGCCGTGCCGGTCTGGTACTTGCGGCTGCGCAGCCGCGCCTCCTCCGCCGGATTGGAGATGAACCCGGTCTCCACCAGGATCGCGGGCATGTGCGCGCCCAAGAGCACGTAGAAGAGCGCCTGCTTGACGCCGTGGTCTCCGACCCTGCCCGCCCGCGCTCGGAGGTTGCGCACCAGCGAGCTCTGCACCGACTGGGCGAGATCGCGGGCGTCGCTGGCGTTCGCCCGGGTGGCGAGGTCGGCGAGGATGAGCCTCAGATCGGAAACGGTGCGCTCGGCGTCGGCGTTCTCGAAGGTCGCCAGCCGGGTCGCGTAGCGGTCGCTGGCGACGTTCAAGGTCCAGGTCTCGACGCCCGTCAACGTCCGCCGGCGAGCGGCGTTGCAGTGCACCGACACGAAGAGGTCCGCCCGCGCCTGGTTGGCGATGCGCGTGCGCTCGTCGAGCGAGACGTAGCTGTCGTCCTTGCGGGTGAGGATCACGCTGAAACCGAGGGCGCGCAGGCGCGCGGCCAGCGTCCGCGCGATGGCGAGCGCCACGTCCTTCTCGCGGAGCCCGCGCGGCCCGATGGCGCCCGTGTCGCGGCCGCCATGCCCCGGATCGATCACCACCCGCCGCATCTTGAGGCCCAGCTGCGCGGCGACCGACGCCGGGGCCTTCTGCGCGGCCGAGCGCAGCTCCCGCGCCTTGGCGGCCGCGTTCCCCGGCGCCGGCGCCGGCTCCTCGCGCGGCGGCACCGCCGCCTTGACGGTCAACCCCTGGATTGGCTCCGGGGCCTCGGGCTCCGGCGGCAGCTCGGCGCCGCCCTCCGCCCCCGCCGCGTTGTCCACGGCGGCGGCCGCCTGGGCCCTGGCTGCCTCGATCACGTGATCGAGCAGCTTCGCCGCCGCGGGAGCGGCTTGATCGTCCGCCCCGGCGCGATCGCCGGCGGCCGGCTCGGTCGAAGCTTCCGCGGACCTGGCGGACGCTGGCGTGTTCTCGTCGGGTTTCGAGGGGACCTCCGCCGGCGGCGGCTCCGACTCGACGCGCGACTTCCCGGCGGGCTTCTTCTCGACGGGAGGCGCGGGCGCGCCGTCCTCCTCTTCGTCGTCCGCGTCCACGGGCAATGCGGCAGCCTGGCGCCGTCCGGCGGGAGCCGGAGCGCGCGCCTGGGGTCGTTCGCGCTGCTCCGCCCGGGCGAGCGCGCCCGCTGCACGCGCTTCGGGGGTCCCGCCATACCGCGCGACGAGCCTGCGTGCCGCGGAGCGGGCCGCCCGGGCGTCGCCGGTGCGGCCGGCGAGCTGCGCCGCGAGCAGCAGGGCGCGCGGCGCCGGCGCGCTGCCGGTGTACGCTTCGTCCACCTTGCGGTACGCCTCCACCGCCGCCCCGGCGTCGCGCCTCGATCGCGAGACGTTCCACAGATCTTCCCTGGCGCGCGCTGCCCACAGCGCCGCCTCGGCGGCGCGCGATCCGCCGGGCGAAGCCCGCACCGCGCCGTCCAACTCGCGGATCACGGCCTCCCAGGCGTCGCGGTGTCTTCGGCGCTTCGCGTCGCCTCGCAGGCGCTCCAGCGCCGCCTTTCCCGCCTCGAGCCGCTTCTCCTGCAGCGCGCGGGCGGATACGGCGGCCTCGGCCCCCCCGCCGGCGACGAGGAAGGCGCAAAGGAGCGCAGCTGCGCGGGTGTGCGCCACGCCGCGACCGTCGCATACACCCCGATCGCGTCAACTTTTCCGCGCCGCTCACCGGAAGCGCCGCAGCCCGGCAGCGGCGAAGAGGCTTCGCGAGAGCCGGTCCGCCTCGCGCCAGCGCCGCCGCCTCGTGCGTTCCCGGGCGACCGCCCACCCCAGCGCGATTCCCACCATGACCAGGAGCACGGCAGTCACTGCAGCACCACGGCGTCGAGGTGCAGATCGAGCTGCCCGTGCCGCGCGTCCTGCACCGGCTTCAGCCGGCGCCGGCTCCCGCACCGGCACCTGCGGAGTGACGCGAGATAGGCCGGCCACATCGCCTCGACCACGAACTCCGCCTGGCTTCCGCACTGCTCGCGCAGCAGCTCGGCGTGCCGCCGCTGCGCCTCGCTCACGGTGCGCTCGCGCAGCACGCGGCTACAATTAAGGCACCTCCACAGCTTGACCACGTCCATCGTGTCCCTCCGCGGCCGCGAGACCGGCCCACGCGGAGGACCCTAGCGCAGGGGTCTGACAATGCGTTCAGTAGTATCGGAACAACGCCAGCGATGTCGCTCGCTTAGCGCAGCTTCTTCTGCTGCTCGTGGAGCCAGAGCAGAGCCTCCAGCGGGCTCGTGCGCGTCAGGTCCAACCCGCGCAGCGCGCCGGCGATCTGCTCCGCGCGCGGATCCGCCGGCGCGGGCGCCGGTTCCGTCGCCGCCGGGAGCCGCGCTGCGTCGCCGAACAGGCCGAGCTGGGCGCGCGACCTTCGCCGCGCCGAAGCGAGCGCCGGATGCCCCGCCTCGTCCAGCTCCTGCGCCTCGAGGTTGCCGAGGATCTCCCGCGCGCGCCGCAGCACCGCTTCCGGCAGCCCGGCGAGCCGGGCGACGTGGATCCCGTAGCTGCGCGACGCGGCGCCCGGCACGACCTTGCGCAGGAAGACGACGCGGCCTTCGACGTCGGAGACCGCCATCGTGAGATTGACCACGTGCGGCCTCTCGCGCGCCAGGTCGCATAGCTCGTGGTAGTGGGTCGCGAACAGGGTCCGCGAGCGCGAAACGTCGTGCAGGTGCTCGGCGATGGCCCAGGCCAGCGCGAGCCCGTCGAAGGTGCTGGTCCCGCGCCCCACCTCGTCCAGGAGCAGCAGCGAGCGCGGCGTGGCCTGGTGCAGGATGCGCGCGCACTCCGCCATCTCGACCATGAAGGTGCTCTGGCCGCGGGCCAGATCGTCCGCCGCGCCCACGCGGGTGAAGAGCCGATCGACCAGCCCGATGCGGGCGCGCTGCGCCGGAACGAAGGAACCCGCCTGCGCCAGCACCACGATGAGCGCGACCTGGCGCATCGCCGTGCTCTTGCCCGCCATGTTGGGACCGGTGAGCACCACCAGCCGCCGCTCGGAGTCGAGCGACAGGTCGTTGGGCACGAAAGGGCCTTCCCCGGACGCGGCGAGCGCGCGCTCGACCACGGGGTGGCGCCCCTGCACCACCTCGATCACGTCCGACCCGTCGACCAGCGGGCGCACCCAGCCCGATTCCGCGGCGACGCGCGCGAACGAGAGAAGCGCATCCGCCTCGGCCGCCGCCGCGGCGCAGGCGCGCAGGTCGGCGCTGCGGGCCAGCACCGCCGTCCGCAGCTCGTCGAAGATCTGCTGCTCCAGGGCCGCCCGCCGCTCTTCGGCCGAGAGGACGCGCGCCTCGTGGTCGGCGAGCGCGGGCATGATGAACCGCTCCGCGCCGACGGTGGACGAGCGCCGCTGGTAGTCGCCGGGGACCAGGTGCAGGTTGGGCTTGGTGACCTCGATGTAGAAGCCGGTGACCCGGTTGTAGCGGACCTTGAGCGACTGGATCCCGGTGCGCGCCCGCTCCTGCGTCTCGAGCGCGGCGATGGCTGCCCGGCCGCCCTGCGCCAGGTCGGCCAGCTCGTCCAGGTCGCTCCGGTAGCCCTGCCGAACGAAGCCGGGCTCGCGCCCGGCGGGGACCTCGTCGGCCAGCGCCCGGTCGAGGAACGCGCACAGGTCAGCGGGGGCACCGAGGGAAGGGGCGAGATCCCGCAGGCGAGGCGCGGAGCACCCCGCGAGGCTCGTCGCCAGCGCGGGCATCCGCTGCAGCGAGGCGCGCAGGCCGGCCAGGTCGCGCGGCGCGCCCTGGCCCACCGCCAGCCGGCCGAGCAGACGCTCCACGTCGAGCACGCTCCGCAGCGCGTCGGAGATCTCCTCGCGCGCCACCGCCGCCTGCGACAGCTCCTCGACGGCGTCCTGCCTGGCGCCGATGGCGAAGGCGTCGGCGAGCGGCGCCGAAAGCCAGCGCGACAGCATCCGCGACCCGGCCGCGGTCAGCGTCCGATCGACCACCGAGAGCAGCGTGCCGGTGCGCCGCCCGTCCGGTCCGCGGAACAGCTCGAGGTTCTGCACCGCCGAGGGGTCGATCCACAGCGCCTGCGCGGGCTGCTCCACCTGCACGCGCACGACGTGCTGCGCGGCCGAGCGCTGCGTCTCCTGCAGGTACGAGAGCGCTTCGGCCGCCGCCTGCACCGACAGCGGCTCGCGCAGGCCGAAGCCGTCGAGCGTGGCCACTCCGAGATGGCGCTGCAGGAAGCGCTGCGCCTCCGCCGGCCCGCGCGGCGCTCGCCCCTCGATGCGCACCGCTCCGCTCGCCTTCTTCAGCGCCTCCTCCAGGGGAGTCCCGAGCAGCTCCTCGGGGAGCAGCAGCTCGCGGGGCTGCGCCCGCTGCAGCTCGTCGACGGCGGAATCGACGCCGCCCGGCTGCAGGGCGCGCAATTCCCCGGTGGAGGCGTCGAGCAGCGCGACGGCGGCGCGCTCCCCCTCGAGCGCCACCGCGCCGAGCCAGACCGGCTCGCGCGCGTCCTCTTCGTCGAAGACGGTGCCGGGCGTGACCAGCCGCACGATCTCGCGCCGGACCAGCTGCTTGCCAGGCCCGGGCACCTCGACCTGGTCGCAGAGCGCCACCTTGTAGCCGGCCGCCACCAGCCGCCCGACGTACCCCTTGGCCGCGTGGTGCGGGACGCCGGCCATCGGGACGCGGTCGTCGCCCTTGGCGCGGCTGGTCAGGGTGATCCCGAGCAGCTGGGCCGCGACGCGCGCATCGTCGTAGAACAGCTCGTAGAAGTCGCCGAGCCGGAAGAACAGCAGCGCGTCCTTCGCCTGCGCCTTGGCCTCCTGGTATTGCCGGAGCATCGGCGTTACCGGGGTGTCGGAAACCACCTGGACGGGCTCGGCCACTGCTGGCTGTGTACCAGAAAGCGGCCCTGCCACAGCGCAGTGGTGAAATGCCAGGCAGGGGTCCGCCGTTCGGCTCGACTGAGGTGCTGCGCCGCATGCTCCGGCCGCTGCTCGCCCTGGCGGTGGTCTCCGGGCCCGCGCTCGCGACGCCCGGGCAGACAGGTCCGTCCTCGGCGGGAGCGGCGAGCTTCTTCCGGAGGATCGGCGCGGCGCGCCGGTCCGGCCCGCTCCGCATCGACGGCCGAATCGACGAGAGCGCCTGGAGCGCCGCGGAGCTGGGGGAGGGATTCACCCAGTTCGAGCCGGACGAGGGCGCGCCGCCCACCGCGCCCACCCGCTTCCGGGTCCTGTGGGACGACGATTCCATCTACGTCGCCATCGATTGCGACGACCCCGAGCCGCCGACCGCGACGCTCAGCCGGCGCGATCGGGTCGTCGAGGGCGACTGGGTGTCCTTCGATCTCGACACCACCAACGACCGCCGCACCGCGTACCACTTCCAGGTCTTCGCCGGCGGACAGCAGCTGGACGCGCTGCACTTCAACGACACCGATTTCACCACCGACTGGGACGCCGCGTGGGAGAGCGCGGTCGCGCGCACCCCCTCGGGCTGGTCGGTGGAAGTGCGCATTCCGCTGCGCATCCTGCGGGTGCCGGACGGCGCGACCGGGTTCGGCTTCAACGTCTACCGCTATCTCGCCCGCCGCAAGGAGCAGGACCAGTGGCGGTACCGCCCCCGTGGCGCGTCGGGCGACGTCAGCCTGCTCGGCCAGCTCAGCGGAGTGGGAGGGATCCGCCCGGTGCGCTCGCTGGAGCTGCGGCCTTACGTGGCGACGCGCAGCACGATGACGCGCCCGGCGCCGGGTCCCGCCACGGCTCCGTTCCGGCTCGCGCCCTGCTCGTCGTTCGGCATCAGCGAGAACGGGCTGGCCGCGGGCTGCGCCGGGCTCGATCTGCGCTATTCGCTCGCGAGCGATCTGTCCCTCGTGGCCACCATCAATCCGGACTTCGGCCAGGTGGAAGCCGATCAGCGGGTCCTGAACCTCTCCACCTTCGAGACCTTCTTCCCGGAGAAGCGGCCCTTCTTCACCGAGGGCCTCGATCTGTTCCAGTCGCCGCTGCGGATCAGTTTCGGCGGGGCCTACGGTGGCGACGCCTACCAGATCTTCTACTCGCGGCGCCTCGGCAAATCGCCGCCGGACTGGGACACGGTGAACGGCACCCTGCTCTACCGGCCCAGCGCTCAGCCCGTCGGCGCCGCGACCAAGCTGAGCGGGACCATCGGCGCGGCGGCCGTGGGCCTGCTCACCGCGTACGAGCCGCGCGTCGAGGCGCAGGCGCTCCGGGACGGCCGGGTCGCCGACGTGCGCACGGCGGAGGCGGCGCAGAGCGAGGTGCTGCGCGTCCGCGTCCCGCTCTCGGACCGGGCCCTGCTCGGCCTGGTGGCGACCGCCCGCGATCCCCTCTTCGCCGCCTCGTCCTCGGACCTCTCCCGGCGCCACGCCCACGTGGGAGGCGCGGACTTCACCACCTTCGATGCCCACCGGGACTGGAGCGTCACCGGACAGACCGTCGGATCACTGCTCAGCGGCGGCGACGTGGACGTCCAGGACGACGGGACGGTGCTGGGGAACGGGTCCAGCGGTGTCGCCGTCAGCGGGAAGGTGCAGAAGAGCGCGGGCCCGTTGGTCGGCTTCGTGAGCAGCGACTGGCTGTCGCCGCAGTTCACGGTGAACGACCTCGGCTTCATGAAGCGAGCGAACCTGTTTCGCGGGTTCGGCTACCTGCAGTTGCGCGACGTGCACCCCAGCTCCTGGTACCAGCGCGCGCTGGTCGGCAGCTGGCTGCGGGAGGTGCGCGACTCGACGCTCTCGCTCACGCTCGCGCAGGAGGTCGGGACCGAGACCTACGTGCAGCTGAACTCGCAGTGGGACTTCGGCCTGTACGGATACGTGTCGACGCCGAGCGTGGACGACCGGGAGCTCAGGGACGGGACTCCCATCGAGCGGCAGGCGCTGCACGGCGGCGGAGCGAGCTTCAACAGCGACTCGCGCAAGCCGGTCCAGGTCGGGGCCTACACCGACTACAGCCGCGGAGTGCCACGGTTCGAGCGCAGCTACGATTTCGGCGCATACGTCACCCTGCGCCCGATGCCGCGGCTGGAGACGACGCTCTCGCTCGACTTCGCGCGCGCCGACGGCGCCATCCGGCGGATCCGCACCGCGGCCGCGCCGTCCAGCGTCGATCCCGCCATGGGCGAGCTCGACCGCGCGACGGCGACGCAGCGCGATCGGTTCTATCTTCTCGCGCCGCAGTCCTCCCGCTCGCTGAGCGGCATCGTCCGCGCCACCTACGCGTTCTCGCCGCACCTCACCCTGCAGGTGTACACGCAGCTGTTCGGCGCCGGCGTCGCCTACGGCGCTCCGCTCCGCGCCGACGTGCCGGCGGGAAGATCGGCCGTGCGCCTCTCGCAGCTCAGGCCGGCGGTGGGCGACGAGCCCGAGCCGGACCAGCTCGACGACCGCCAGGCAGGACTGAACGTGAACGTCATCCTGCGCTGGGAATGGCGGCTGGGGTCGACGCTCTACCTCGTCTACGCCCACCAGAGCTCGGCCGACTTCACCCCTCGGCCTGGCGGGCTGGACCTGGGCGGCGAGCTCGGCGCGGTCGCGAGCAGCGCGGCGACCCACGGCCACACCTTGCTCCTCAAGATCGACTTGTTCGAGGCACTCTGACTCTTCCCGAGCGGCGAGCCTCGAGCCGCAAGCCTCCCGGAGCGTATGACCGGCGTCCGCGAGCGAAAGGCGTAGCGCCGCCCTATCGGCGGCGACTACTCTGTCCGGATGATCCAGGCGGTGAAGGACCTCCAGCGCCTGCGCGAGATCAGCGCGGTGGTGGTGCGGCACGGGTTCGGCGAGTTGCTCGACCGCAGCCGGTTGTGGGACGTGCTCGGCCGCCGCGAGCCGGGCCAGCGCCCCTCGCGCGCCGAGATGCTCGCCACCAGCGCGCGGCGGTTCCGCGAGACGCTGGCCGAGCTGGGGCCCACCTTCATCAAGCTGGGGCAGATCCTCTCCGCGCGGCCCGACATCCTGCCGCCCGACTTCATCGCCGAGCTGTCGCAACTTCAAGATAGCGCTCCGCCGATGTCGCTGGAGGCGGTGCTGCGCCTGATCGAGCAGGGCCTCGGGCGGCCCGCCGCCGAGTCGTTCGCCCACATCGACCCGGAGCCGCTGGCGTCCGCCTCCATCGCCCAGGTGCACCGCGCCCGCCTGCGCGACGGCGAGAGCGTGGTGGTCAAGGTGCAGCGGCCCGGGATCGAGCAGCAGATCCGGTCCGACACCGACCTGCTCTTCTACCTGGCGCGCTTCCTCGAGGGAGTGATCGAGGAGACCGGCATCTACACGCCGACGGGCATCGTCAGCGAGTTCCGCCAGGCGATGCTGGTCGAGCTCGACTTCGAGAACGAGGCGCGCAACATCGAGGAGTTCGCCAAGACGCACGCCGGCCGGGAGTTCGTGGTCATCCCGCGCGTTCTGCGCACGCATTCCGCGCGCACGGTGCTCACGCTCCAGGAGCTGGTGGGCGTGAAGCTCAAGACCGTGCTCGAGGATCCGGGCGCGGAAGGCATCGACCGCAAGGCGCTTGCGCGCAACATCCTCGACGCCTCGTTCCAGCAGCTCTTCGCCGACGGGATCTTCCACGGCGACCCGCACCCCGGCAACGTCATCGTGCTGCCCGGGAACCGGCTGGGGCTGATCGACTTCGGGCTGGTGGGCCGGCTGTCCAAGGCGATGCAGGAGTCGATCATCCTGCTGGTGCTCGCCATCAGCCTGCGCGACCCGGACACGGTGGCGCGCCTGCTCTACAAGGTCGGCGTCCCCGACGAGCGCATCAACCTGCACCAGTTCCGCGCCGACATCCACGACATCCTGGACCGCTACCTGGGGCTCAAGCTCTCCGAGGTGAGCTCGACCACCCTGCTCCACGAGCTGACCGACCTGGCGCTCAAGTACCGGATCAAGATCCCCAAGGAGTACGCCGTGCTCTCCAAGGCGTCGGCGACCACCGAAGGGATCCTGCGGCAGCTCGACCCCGACCTCGACGTCGCCGGCGTCGCACTGCCCTACGCCAAGCAGCTCCTCTGGGAGCGCTACAACCCGAGCTCGATGAGCGGCGGCGTGCTGCGCCTCCTCTTGCAGCTGCAAGGGTTCCTGCAGGACACGCCGCAGCAGCTCTCGCAGATCCTGATGGACCTCGAAGGCGGCAAGTTCCACGTCACCGTCCGCAACGACGAGATGGCGAAGCTCAACCTGAACGTGAAAGCGCTGGGGATCCTCGTCTTCATGGGCTCCCTCGCCTCGGGGCTCATCGCCGGCGCCTTCTCCCTGGTCGGGCGCGCCTCGGATCCCGCCACCGGAACGACGCGCTGGCCGATCCCCGCCCTGGCGGGGCTCGCCCTCGCCGCCATGCTCTTCGGCGCCGCGGTGACCTGGACGCTCCTCAGCGGCCGGCTGAAGAAGCTCTCC
>DASWGQ010000223.1:0-9422 GCA_036393595.1 Myxococcales bacterium
GCAGCGACCGCAGCGACACGGCGGGATCGGCGCGCGCAACCGCCGAGTCCGCGCGGCGGCAGGGCGCCGAGCTGTGGGCCTATTACCAGATGAAGATGGCGGAGAAGGCGTCGACGGAGATCGCGCGCGACCGCATCCGGCTGGACCTCGCTGCGCGCGGGGTCCCGCGCGACGATCCGAAGGCGCGGCTCGACGTGCTCGAGCTGACCGGGTACGAGGAGCGCATCCGCGACTTCGACACCGAGACGCAGCGGGTCTTCTTCCGGGTGCAGGACCTCGAGGCGCAGGAGGACGTGCAGCAGCGCGCGGCGATCGAGCCCTCGCGCAGCGCCTATCGCTACGAGCTGGGCGGGAAGCTGATCACCCTCGCGCTGATCCTGCTCTCGGTGACGATCCTTTCCGGAAAGCGGTATCTGCTGGTCGCGGGCGTAGCGCTCGGAGCGATCGGGCTGCTGGTCGCGCTGGACGGGTACTTCCTGCTGTTCTGAGCGCACGGTGCGCGGAGGTGCGGTCCGGTGCGGCGCCGGCGCACACCGCCTCCGCGCTCGGCAGATCCCCCTGCGCAGGGAACTTTCGCGCCTTCATTCGCCGCTGTTATCGTTTTCCATCCCTCGATGGTGGAGGCACGATGGAGCTCAACGAGATCTTGCAGGTGGCGCTGCGCGGCGGCGCCTCCGACATCCACCTCAAGGCCGGCCTGCCGCCCATGTTCCGCGTGGACGGGAACCTGGTGCCGCTCAAGGACGCCCGCCGCCTTCCGCCCGAGGAGATCTCGCGGATGGCGTTCGGCATCATGAACGACTACCAGAAGGAGAAGTTCAAGGCGCAGAACGAGCTCGACCTGGCCTATGGCGTCCCCGGCCTGGGCCGCTTCCGCGTCAACGTGTTCCAGCAGCGCGGCACCATCGGCGCCGTGCTGCGCGTCATCCCTTTCAAGATCTCCACCATCGAGCAGCTGCTCTTGCCCAAGGTGCTGGAGAAGATCGCCGGCGAGCAGCGCGGCCTGATCCTCGTCACGGGCACCACCGGCTCGGGCAAGTCGACCACGCTCGCGGCCATGGTCGACCACATCAACACCAACGAGACCTGCCACGTCATGACGATCGAGGATCCGATCGAGTTCCTCATCCGCGACAAGCGGTCGATCGTCAACCAGCGCGAGGTCGGCGTCGACACCATGAGCTTCGGCCAGGCGCTGAAGAGCGCGCTGCGCCAGGACCCGGACGTGATCCTGGTCGGTGAAATGCGCGACTCGGAGACCATCGAGACCGCGCTCACCGCCGCCGAGACCGGCCACCTGGTGCTCTCCACTCTGCACACGCTGGATGCGACCGAGACCATCTCCCGCATCATCTCGGCGTTCCCGCCCCACCAGCAGAAGCAGGTCCGCCTGCAGCTCGGCTCGGTGCTGCGCGCCGTGGTGTCGCAGCGCCTGGTGCCTCGCGCCGACGGCAAGGGTCGCGTGGCGGCGGTCGAGGTCCTGGTGGCCAACTCGCGCGTGCGCGAGATGGTGGAGGACAAGGACCGCACCAAGGAGATCGCCGCCGCGATCGCCCAGAGCTACACCACGTACGGCATGCAGACCTTCGACCAGTCGCTCATGCTGCTCTACCGGCAGAACGTGATCACGTACGAGGAAGCCTTGCGGCAGTCGTCGAACCCGGACGACTTCGCGCTGCGCGCCTCGGGCATCAGCGGGACCAGCGACTCGACCTGGGACGACTTCGACAAGAAGGACGATTCTCCTTCCCAGAACGGAAAGATTCCGCCGCGCCCACCACCCCCTGCCCGCCCCGGCGCTCCCGCCGCCGGCCGCCCGGCCCCCGCCGGCGCGAAACCTGCCCCCGCCAAGCCGGCCGCGGCCGCCACCCCCGCTGCCGACGACGACTTCCAGATCGAACGCTTCTGATCGGAAGGAATTCGAGACAAAAAGCGATACACCACGGAGCACACGGAGGACACGGAGGAAAATCGATGTCTCCGTGCTCTCCGTGTGCTCCGTGGTGCAATCGTTTTGGGTCTTTTTCTTTCGCGCTTCGCGTGAAATGCTTCTAGGAATGACGCCGCTGGATCGGGCGCTGAGGCTGCTGGCGCGGAAGGCCCATACGGCCCTGGAGATGGACAAAGCGCTGGCGAAGGCGGGAGTGTCCGAGGCGGAGCGGGCGGAAGCGGTGGCGCGCTTGCGGGAGCTGGGATACATGGACGACCTGGAGGTGGCCCGCGCGCGGGCGCGCACCCTGCTCGGCCGGGGGGCCGCGCCGCGGCTCGCCGAGCGCAGGCTCGGTGAGCAGGGAGTGGGCGCGGCGCAGGCGCGCGCCGCGGTGGGCGAGGCGGCGCAGGGCGCGACCGAGGCGGAGCTCCTCGAGCGCGCGCTGCAGAAGATGCTTCGCGGCCGGGCGCCGGCCGGCGACAAGGAGCGGCGCCGCGCCTTCCGGGCGCTCGTCGCAAAGGGACACCGCCCCGCGCAGGTGGCACGCGCGCTGGGGCTCACATGGGAAGGCGATGATCACTAGCCGCCGCCGATAGGGCGGCGCTACGCTGTTCGATAGTGGAGGGTAGCGAATGTTTCGGAACTGGATCGCGGCGGTCGGCCTGGCGCTGTGCGCCTGCGCGGGTGGCAAGGACAGCGTGGACCTCACCAAGCCGGTCACCGGCGCCGAGGCCACGAACGCGGAGAAGGCCTACAGCCGCGGCCTGCAGGAGCGGAAGGACAAGAACTACCTCGAGGCGGTGCGCTACCTCGAATACGTCCGCAACAACTTCCCCTACTCGCAGTACGCGGCCCTGTCGGAGCTGGCCATCGCCGACATGAGCTTCGAGCGCGACGACTGGAGCGCGGCCGCCACGCAGTACCAGGACTTCGTCAAGAGCCACCCCTCGCACCCCAAGGCCGACTACGCGGCGTTCCGGGCCGGCCTCGCGCGCTGGGAAGACAGGCCGTCGGACCTGTGGTTCCTGCCCCCGTCCTCCGAGAAGGACCAGGCGCCGCTCCGCTCCGCGCTCGATGCGCTGCGGCGATTCGTGCTCAGCTACCCGAAGAGCGAGTACGTCCCGCGCGCCCGCGATCTGATCGCCGACACGCGTGAGCGGCTGGCCAGGCACGAGCAGTACGTGGTGGACTTCTACTGGAAGAGGAACGCGTGGAAAGGGGCGGCTGGCAGGCTGATCGGCCTGGCGGACAACTACGGCGACCTGCAGGGCGGCAAGGTCCGCTCCGACTCGCTCTGGCGCGCCGGAGAGGCCTACCGCAACCTGAACGACCCCGCCAACGAGCGCAAGGTGTTGCAGCGCCTGGTGCAGGAGGCGCCCGCGGGCGAGCACGCGCGCGAGGCGCAGGGGCGGCTCGAGCAGCTTCCTTCTCCTACCCCCACCGAGCCGCAACCCGCCAGACCCACCGAGCCCCCCAAATAGGTCCGGCCTTTTGACACGCGTGGTAGCCTTTCCTCATGGACGACTCCGTCCGGGAGCTGGTCGCCCTCGGGAAGGATCATTTCCAGCGCGGCGACTGGTCGCTGGCCGCCGGGCACCTCGAGCAGGTGATCGCGCGCGGCGCGTCCTTCGCCGACGTCCACCACATGCTGGGCGTCTGCTACCACCAGATCGGCGAGTTCGACCCGGCGCAGCGCTCCTTCGAGCGCGCGCTGGAGATCAACCCCGGGTACGTCGAGGCCTCGCTGAACCTGGCCATCCTCTGCAACGACCTGGGCCAGTACGAGAAGGCGCAGAGGGTCTACTCCAACGCGCTGGAGCGCGCCCGGAACGGAGCGCGGCACGCGACCGGCGACGAGCCGCTCGACGCCTTCACCCGGGGCAAGATCGCCAACCTGCACGGGGCGGTGGGCGACTCGTACCTCGCCGCCCGCCGCCCGGCCGACGCGGCGGCCGAGTTCCGGCTCGCGCTCGAGCTGTCGCCCGGGTTCGTGGACCTGCGCATGAAGCTCGCCTCCGCCCTGCGCGAGAGCGGCGACACCGAGGCGGCGGCCGCGGAGCTGCGGCACGCGGTGCGCGACGCTCCCGCCTACGTCCCGGCCCGGGTCGCGCTGGGCCTCGCCTGCTCCGCGGGCGGCAAGGTGGACGAGGCGATCGAGCAATGGGAAGAGGTCCTGCGCATGGACCCGGGCCACCGCACGGCGCAGCTCTACCTGAAGCTGGGGCGGGCCCAGGCGCCGGGGGCCGCCGGGAGAGCGCGATGACGGAACGCGCCTACGCGCTCCGGTTCATCAGCGGCAAGTACCAGGGCGGCGAATACCCCTTGCAGGATGCGGGCGACCTGGTGATCGGGCGCTCCAGCGACCTCGACATGGTCCTGATCGAGGACATGGTGAGCCGCAAGCACGCCAAGATCAGCCTGCAGGACGGCGCGATCACCATCGCGGACCTGGGGTCCACCAACGGCACCTTCGTCAACGGCGAAAAGGTGAAGAAGGCGCAGCTCAAGGAAGGCGACCGCGTGCTCATCGGCACCAGCATCCTGAAGCTCGTCACCGTGCAGCGGACCGCGCTGCCCATCGACGCGCGCGCGGCGCAGCAGCAGCTCGAGCGCACCGCGGCCGCGCAGGAGCGGCGCGGCCGGAGCGCGGTGCAGGGCCGGCTCGAGGAGGTCCCGCTGGTGGACCTCCTGCAGCTCCTCAGCACCTCGAAGAAGACGGGCGCCATCGTCGTCCAGGGGTACCGCGGCGGCCGCGTGCACCTGCGCAACGGCCGGGTGGTGGCGGCGGTGATCGACGCCGACCCGACGCTCCCGCCGAAGAAGGCCCTGTACCGGATGGTGGGCTGGACACAGGGCGGCTTCGAGTTCGTCCCCCAGGAGGGCGAGGTGCCGCCGATGCCCGACGAGATCCAGGAGAGCACCGAGGCGCTGGTCATGGAGGCCATGCAGCAGCAGGACGAGCTGGCCCGCGGGACGCTGCCCGCGCCCACCTCCGCCATCGGGATCGCCATGCCGCTCACTCCGCGGCTGCGCGACCTGACCCCCGAGGAGATCGACCTCTTGCAGCTGGTCCACAACTACGGGGTGGTCCAGGCGGTGCTGGACCGCGCCCAGGGCAGCGACCTGGAAGTCGCGCAGAAGCTCGCGGCGCTCGTGCAGCGCGGCTACCTCCGGCAGTTCTGAATCGCGCCTCCGGCTGCGGCATCTCCGAGGCGTGCGCGTCGCGGAGATCTGGCGCTTTCCGGCCAGGTCGCCGAGGGAGACCGGGTGGAGCTGGAGTCGTGATAGAGCACCCCTCGATGAGAGAGGTCACCGCAAAGGGGCAACCGGCTTCCAGGCTGCCGCGGCTCACGCTGCTCAGCCACGGGTCGGGTTGAGCCTGCAAGCTCCGCCCAGCGGAGCTCGCGCAGGTCCTGCGCGGCCTACCGGTCTTCCCCCGCCCCAGGCAGCTGATCGTCGGCACCGAGACGCGCGACGACGCGGCGGTCTTCCGCCTCGACGCCAAGCGGGCGCTGGTCGCGACCGTGGACTTCTTCGCCCCGGTGGTCGACGACCCGCGCGACTACGGCGCGATCGCGGCGGCGAACGCCCTCTCCGACGTCTACGCCATGGGCGGCAAGCCGCTGTATGCGCTGAACCTGGTCGGGTTCCCGCGCGGACAGCCGTGGGAGCTCCTGACGGAGATCCTCGCCGGAGGCGCGGAGAAGGCAAACGAGGCGGGCTGCCCGATCGTGGGCGGGCACAGCGTCGACGACGCCGAGCCGAAGTACGGGCTCGCCGTCACGGGCCTGGTGGACCCGCGGCGCGTGCTCACCAACTCCGGCGCGCGGCCCGGCGACGCGCTGCTGCTCACCAAGGCGCTCGGCACGGGAATCGCGGTCTCGGCCATCAAGAACGAGCAGGCCTCGCCCGAGCTCCTCCGCGCCGCCGTCGCCCAGATGAAGACCCTGAACCGGACCGCCGGCGAGGCCCTGGCGCGCGCCTGGAAGGACGTGCACGCCCTCACGGACGTGACCGGGTTCGGGCTGCTCGGACACCTCGACTCGATGCTGCGCGCGAGCGATGCGCGCGCGGTGGTGCGCGCGGAGACGCTGCGCGTCCTGCCCGGGGTGCGGGTCCTGGCGCGGGCGGGGCTGGTGCCGGGAGGCACGCGCGCCAACCTCGAGTTCGTCGCTCCGCGCACCCAGCTGCCCGAGGAGATGGAGGAGCCGGACCGGCTGGTGCTCGCCGACGCCCAGACGAACGGTGGCATGCTGGCGGCGGTGGCGCCGCGCGCCGCCGGGCGGCTCCTGCGCAGGCTGGCCGACGCGGGCGCGCCGGCGGCGCTGATCGGCGAGGTGGTCCCGCGCAGAAAGCAGGAGCCCGGCGTCACCGTGCAGGGGGCGCTGGAGGGCTGAAATGCCGCACCGCCCCATCCGTAGGATGGTCAGGAGGCCGCACATGTTCCGGACCGCAGCAACCCTTGCCCTCGTCGCCCTGGTGGCCCTGGTGGCAATCCGCATCGTCGCCGGAGTCGCGGGCGGGATCCTCGGCCTGCTCCTCGGGGTGGCGTGGCTGCTCGTGAAGCTCCTCATCGTCGCCGGCATCGTGTACTTCGTGCTGACGCTGGTGGCCCCGGAGACCGCGCGGAAGGTGCGCGACCGCTTCTCCGGAGGGCCCACGATCTAGGCGCGCCGCAGGGGTAGGAGATCCACCTGCAGCAAAGTTCAGGGCGCCCCGGCGCTTCTGCTATCCTGGAGGGCATGCGACGCGTTGCCGCGCTGCTCTTCTGCCTGTCGGCCGCCGCCGGCGCGGAGACGGGCCGCGCCTTGGTGGTGGTGCTCGACCCGGGGCACGGCGGCGCCTATCCGCACGACGGGGCGCACGGGAGGGGCGGCCTGATCGAGAAGGACGTGGCGCTCGCGGTCGCGCTCCGGACCAAGGAAGCGATGGAGGAGACCGGCGTCACGGTGGTGCTGACCCGCGAAGGCGATGCCGACCTGCCGCTCGCCCGCCGCGCGCAGATCGCCAACGAGGCCGGCGCCGACCTGTTCCTCTCCATCCACTGCAACTCGATGCCGAAGCTGAAGGATCGCCTGCTCACCCGCGGCGTCGAGACCTACTTCCTCTCCCCCGACCCGACCGACTCCGACGCGAAGCTGCTGGCCGAGATCGAGAACGGCGGCCCCGAGGCGTCCCCCGCGAAGAGCCCGGACGCGGTCAGCGGCATCCTCGCCGACCTCGCCCTCGGCCAGGCGCGCAACGACAGCGCCCGGCTGGCGGAGATCGTGCAGCGGCGGATGGTGCGCGAGGCGCGGATCTCCGGCCGGGGCGTGCGCCAGGCTCCGTTCGCGGTGCTCGCGGGGACCCGGATGCCTTCGGCGCTGGTCGAGATCGGCTTCATCTCTCACCCGATCGAGGGGCGGCTCCTGGCCAAGGAGCGCCACCAGAAAGCCATCGCGCGGGCGCTCGCCGCCGCCGCGCGTGAGTACGCCGACCAGGTGCTCGCGCGCCGGCTGGTCGCTGCGTCGCCGCGCGTCGTGCTGCCGGAGATCGTGCTGGTGGCGCGCAAGCCGGCGCCCGGTCCGGCGCCGGCGGCGTCCTCGGTCGCGCCGGTTGCGGCTGCGGCTGCGGCGCGGTAGCAGAGCCGGATGCCCCGCCAAGGCCGAGCGCCCTCGGAGCTGCGCGAGGTCCGCATCGTCCCCGGATTCACCGAGCACGCCGAAGGCAGCGTGCTGTGCACCTTCGGCCGCACGCGGGTGCTCTGCACGGCGACCGCCGAGGAGCGCGTCCCCAGCCACGTGAAGGGCAGCGGGCGCGGCTGGGTCACGGCCGAGTATGGAATGCTCCCGCGCGCAACCCACACCCGCACCGACCGCGAGGCCGCCAAGGGCAAGCAGAGCGGGCGCACGCAGGAGATCCAGCGGCTCATCGGCCGCGCGCTCCGCGCCGCCTGCGATCTGACCGCGCTGGGCGAGCGGCAGGTGCTGATCGACTGCGACGTGCTGCAGGCGGACGGCGGCACCCGCACCGCGGCGATCACCGGCGCCTACGTCGCGCTCGGCATCGCGCTGCGCCGGATGCGCCGCGAGAAGGCGCTGCGGCCGCCGGTCGCCGCCGTAAGCGTGGGGATGCTGGATGGCCAGCTGCTCCTCGACCTCGATTACGAGGAGGACTTCGCCGCCGAGGTGGACTTGAACGTGATCGGCAACGCCCAGGGCGAGCTGCTCGAGGTGCAGGGCACGGCGGAGAAGCGGCCGTTCACCCCGCAGCAGCTGCACGAGATGGTCGCGCTGGCGCAGAAGGGCATCCACGAGCTGCACCGCGCCCAGACGGCGGCGCTGGCGGAGGCGCAGGCGCAGGACGCGAAGTGAAGCTGCTGGTCGCGACCGGAAATCCGGGCAAGCTGGTCGAGGTACGCGAGATCCTCGCCGGCCTGGACTTCGACCTGGTCTCGCTCGCCGACCTGGGCCTCCCCGCGCCCGAGGAACCCTTCGCCACCTTCCAAGAGAACGCGGCGGCGAAGGCGACCGCCTGCGCCCCGCGCGCCTCGCTCTGGACGCTGGCCGACGACAGCGGCCTGTGCGTGGACGCGCTGGACGGCGGGCCGGGCGTGCGCAGCGCCCGGTTCGCCGAGACGGAGGAGGCGCGGCGCCGCAAGCTGCTCGACCACCTCCGCGCGATCCTGGCGGCGCGCCGCACGGCGCACTTCTTCTGCGCCGTCGCGCTCGCCTCCCCGGACGGGCGGCGCCTGTACCGGGCCGAGGGCCGCGTGGACGGCCGCATCGCCGACGCCCCGCGGGGCGCCAACGGGTTCGGGTACGACCCGCTCTTCCTGCCGGACGAGGCTCCGGGGCGGACCCTGGCGGAGCTGGAAGCGGCCGAGAAGAACCGCCTCAGCCACCGCGGGCGCGCGCTGCAGCGGCTCCGGCCCCTGCTGGACCGCCTGGCGCGGGAAGGCGACCTGCCTGCCCGTTAATCTTGCGCGGAGCGAGGAAATCGAGTACTTCCGGCGCTCGCTTCGCGGGGCGTAGCGCAGCCTGGTAGCGCGCCTGCCTTGGGCGCAGGAGGTCGGAGGTTCGAATCCTCTCGCCCCGACTTCTGCAGTAAATTGGCGCGCCCAGCAGGATTCGAACCTGCGGCATCCAGCTTAGAAGGCTGGCGCTCTATCCAGCTGAGCTATGGGCGCGATGTCCGGCGTGCTGACAGCAGGCGCTCCGGGTCGATTGCCGATGTGGGCACCTCGCCGAGATCCTCCGCGTGCAGCACACCTCTGGCCTGGCCGTTTCGCACGGGAGCAATGCGAAGGGTAACACCATGTCTAAAGAGCTTCAACGAGCCCCCCTCCGGCCATAGGTGGCGCCGTCCTGAGCGATCGTGTAGATCCGGCGACCCCCAGCTGAGGAGGGGGCGAACGTTTGTCGAAATTTTCTCCCTGACGGCCTCGGTCGAATTGCGTCAGTGAGATCGGTATGGTGGCTGTAGCTCAATGGTAGAGCACTGGACTGTGACT
>DASWGQ010000224.1:0-3341 GCA_036393595.1 Myxococcales bacterium
TGGTCGGGGCGACTGGATTTGAACCAGCGACCACTTGCACCCCAAGCAAGTGCGCTACCAGGCTGCGCTACGCCCCGGCACTGCCTCGCCAGCTCTGGGGTTCCAAGGCGCCGGCGAGGGCGGGGTAAGTATCACCCGCCCCGCGCGCCGTCAACGCAAGAGCTAGGCGCCGTTCGCGGAATTCAGCGCGTTCTTCAGGACCTGCGAGGGGCGGAAGGTCAGCACGCGGCGCGCGCTGATCTCGATCTCCTGGCCGGTCTGGGGGTTGCGGCCGACGCGCGAGCGCTTCTCGCGGACGACGAAGTTGCCGAAGCCGGAGAGCTTGATCTTCTCGCCCTTCTCGAGCGTGTCCTTGATGGTGTCGAACACCATCTCGACGATCTCGGCGCTCTCCTTCTTGGAGAACCCGACCTCCTTGCACACGCTCTCGATCACGTCGGCCTTGGTCATGGAAACGACGATAGTCGACCGACAAGGGCGAGTCAAAGCAACGGGTTAAGCTGAGCAGAAGCGCTCCCACGCGCACCCTCACCTGCCTACATCCTACGACCGCAAGCTCGCTGTCGGTGACCGTGCGGTCGGGTACGTCCGCGCTCCAGGACCGCTCCCTCGCGCCGCCATCTGGCCTCATAATGACGCGAGGTAGACTCCTCCAGCCCTCGTCAGGGCTGACGATGCGCCTCGGAGCAGTGCCAATTCTGTCGCTCGTGGTTGCGGGTTGCAGCGCGGGCACGCCGCCGCGCTCCGGCCTCACCTCGAACTGCGGGAACCCGGAGAGCCGCACCGGCTCCTGCACGATCACCTTGTCAGGCGCCCTCACCGACACACTGAGGTGCTCGGTCGACCCGGTGTACGACGGCTCGAACAACGAGTTCCTCCTCCGGCTCAGCGTCGAATCGAGCAACCCGGCGCGGGTCGGAGGGCCCGTCAGCATCGCGCTCGGTTTCCGTGGCGAGCCTGGCATCGCGACGTACAGGAACACCGATCCCGGAGCGAAGAGCGCGATGTTCGCGTACTCGAGCACCTACCTCGCAGAATGGTCCGAGGCCGTGGCCGGCCCGGTCGCGCCGCAAGGCAACCACACGCTCACCATCGCCAAGGTCGGCACTGCGTACTGCCTCTCCCAGGACAAGGCATACCCGCAGCTGCGGGGCAGCCTGCACGCAACCCTGCCCGCGACCGCGTCGTCGACCGCCTCGGGCACGGTGACCCTGCGCGCGACGTTCTGAAGGTCGGACGAGCCCGAAGAGCGTACCGCCTACGACCGGATCTCGGCGCCCAGCGAGGCCTTCAGGCGGTCCTTGACCGAGGCGATGAGCGCGTCCGCCTCGGTGTCGGTCAATGTGCGGTCGGGTGCGCGCAACGTCAGGCCCACCGCGACGCTCTTCTTTCCGGCCGGCACCTGGGCGCCGCGGTAGACGTCGAACAGCGTCACCTCCTCGAGCAGCCCGTTCCCGTCCACCGCGCGGATCTCCGCGAGGAGCCTCGCGGCGGGGGCGTCGGCGCCGACCACCAAGGCCAGGTCGCGCGCGACCGCCGGGAACCGCGGCACGCCTCGGCTCTGGCGCAGCGCGCGCGCCTGCGAGAGCAAGAGCTCCCAGTCCAGCTCGGCGAGCAGCACGGTCGCCGGCACGTCGAACGCCTGCGCCGCGCGAGGATGGATCTGGCCGAGCACACCTGCGCGCGGCCCGCCGACGGTCAAGGCCGCCGACGCGGCCGGATGGAGGAACGGCTCCTCCGCGGGCGCGTAGGTGCCGGGGACGTCCAGCGCGCCGAGCACGTCGTCGACCGCGCCCTTCAGATCGTAAAAGTCGACCGGGTCGTGCGGAGCCGCCCAGCTGCGCGGTGCGCGGTGCCCTGCGGCGACGAGGCCGAGCCGGCGCGGCTCGTCCACCGGCCACGCCAGATCGCCGGAGGGATGCGCCTCGCTCCGGCGCGGAAGGTAGACGCGGCCCAGCTCGTAGAGCCGGACGTCCTGCGCGCCGTGCTTCAGCGCGCGCGCGACGTTCTGGAGCAAGCCGGCGAGGATGGTCGTGCGCATCGCCGCTTGCTCCACCGTCAGCGGGTTGGCCACCCGGACCGGCTTGACGTCGGGCCGCAGCGCCAGAAGCTCCCGCTCGGAGACGAAGCTGTAGTTCAGCGCCTCGTCGAAGCCCCGCGCCGCGAGCGCCGCCCGCGCCGCGCGGGTGATGCGCTGCTCCGGCGCGATGGCGGCCGTCTCGCCCACGCCGGCCTTCGGGACCACCACCGGGATGGTGTCGTACCCGCGCAGGCGCGCGACTTCCTCGACGGCGTCGATCTCGCGCGTCAGATCGCCCCGCCAGGAAGGGACGGCCCAGAGGCGGCGCTTCGCATCACCCTCCAAGCTCTGCAGCCCCACCGACTGCAGCCGCTGCTCCACCTCGGCAGCGGAGACCTCCGTCCCCAGCACCGAGGAGACGCGCGCCGGGCGCACCCAGATGCGCACCGGCGGGCGCGGCGACGGGTACCGATCGATGACCCCCTTCGCGACCTTCCCTCCCGCGAGCTGCGCCACCAGCTCCGCGCACCGATCCAGCGCGAGCGCGGCCATCTTCTCGTCCGCGCCTCGCTCGAATCGGTGCGACGCTTCCGTGTGCAGCCCGTGGCGGCGCGAGGTGCGGCGGGTTCCGCCCGGGTCGAACACCGCGCTCTCGATGAGGATCCGGGTCGTGCCGTCCGACACCTCGCTGGTCTGGCCGCCCATCACGCCCGCGAGCGCGATGGGCTTCTCCCCGTCGGCGATGACCAGGTCGTCCTCGGACAAGGTGCGCTGCTTGCCGTCGAGCGTCGTCATCGGCTCTCCGGGCCGCCCGCGACGCACCACGATGCGCGACCCCGCCAGCCGATCCAGATCGAAGGCGTGCAGCGGGTGCCCCAGCTCGAGCAGGGCCAGGTTGGTCGCGTCGACCACGTTGCTGATCGGCCGCACCCCGCAGCTCCGCAGCCTTTCCTGCAGCCGCGGCGGCGAGGGACCGATGCGCACGCCCTCGATCACGCGCGCCATGTACCGCGGGCACCGCTTGGGGTCCTCGACGTCCACCCGCGCCAGCTTCTCGATGGCGGGTCCGCCTTCCGCGAGCTTGGGGCGAGGCACGCGCAGCGCGGCGCCCGTGAGCGCGTGCACCTCGCGCGCGATGCCCAGGTGCGAAAGGGCGTCCGGCCGGTTGGGCGTGACGTTTAGCTCGAAGATCGTGTCCGGGAGCCCGAGCGCCTGCTCGACCGGCGTTCCGATCGGCGTATCGCGCGGCAGGATGAGCAGCCCTTCGTGATCGTCCGACAATCCCAGCTCGCGCGCCGAGCAGAGCATTCCGGAGCTCTCC
>DASWGQ010000225.1:0-2668 GCA_036393595.1 Myxococcales bacterium
TCGGGTCGAGGTCGGGGTCGTGTTCGAGGTCGTGTTCGAGGTTGGGGTCGTGTTCGAGGTCGGGGTCGTGTTCGAGGTCGTGTTCGAGGTCGGGGTCGTGTTCGAGGTCGGCTTCGGGGTCGCGGTCGATTCGTCGCGACCGAGCGCCGCGATGTCCGCCGGCACCTCCAGCAGACCCGAGAGCTCCCGCACCAGGGCTGCGATGGCCGTCCTGCGGCCTGCTTCCGGGGCCGAGTCGAATCCGCGCGCCGTTTCCTGCAGACGGTCGAGCCCGGCCTCGAGATCGCCGGCGTACGGCCGGGCCTGCTCGACGACGCGCTGGACGAGCGGCTCGATCTCGCGCAGCACCGCAACCCGGGCGAGGCCGGCGCGGCTGAGGAGCCGGAGCGGCTGCAACAGCGGCGAGAGCGCGAGCGCCAGTGCCTCGGGCGCTCCCCCGCCGCCGCTCACGGAGCCTCGGCCTCCTCGGGGTCGAGCGCGTACTCGACGAAGACGACCTCGAGGATCTCGTACTCGCGCTCTCCGCCGGGCGTCCGGATCTTCACCGCGTCACCCACCTCGCGCCCGATCAGGCCTCGGGCGATGGGGCTGGTGATGCTGATGCGGCCCTTCTTGAGATCTGCCTCCGTCTCGCCGACGATGGTGTACTGCGTGCGGGCGCCGGAATCGCTGTCCTCCAGCTTCACCGTGGCGCCGAAGACGACGCGCTCGCCGGAGAGCTTGCTGACGTCGATGATCTGCGCCCGCGCGAGCCGATCCTCGAGCATCTGGATGCGCCCCTCGAGGTGAGACTGGCGTTCCTTGGCCGCGTGGTACTCGGCGTTCTCGCGCAGGTCGCCGTGATCGCGGGCCACCGAGATGTCGTGGACGTTCCTGGGCCGCTCCACCGACTTCAGGCGCTTCAGCTCGCGCTTGATCGCGTCGGCGCCGGCGCGCGTCATGGGGATGCTGTCGGCCATCGCACGTCCGTGAGGGGGAAACGACGGCGGCCGGGCCCAACCGGGTCCGGCCGCACCCGAAGCATTGCAAGGCGCGCCTTGGGCGTCAACGAGAAACGATCCGGTCGCGCCCCCGGGAGGTCCATGTCCACGCGTGGAGAATAGCAGGCGCCGCAGACACCCGGCAGCCGGCGCTCGCCAGGCCGCCCGCCACGCGTGCCGGCGGACGCGAGCCAGCGATCGTGACCGGCGGCGGGGCCCGGGGTGCGTCCGCAGCGCCGGCGTCGCCCCTGGGGCCCGAGAAGCGCCAACCCCCCGAGACTGGGGCTCCTAAAGTCGCTGCGAACACACCCCCGGCTCCCCACCGCCGATGCGTCTCGGGGACGGTGTGACCGCGGCATGCGCCGTTCAATCAGGAGTAGTGCAGATGATTTTCCTTCCTCCCTCTCTGGCCAGCGCAGGCGCAGGGCAGCGTAGACCTGCCGATAGGCGACGGGGGAGCCGGGGGCGCGTTCGCAGCGACATTAGGAGCCCCAGTCTCGGGGGTCGGCGCTTCTCGGACCCCAGGGGCGACGCTGGCGCTGCGGACGCGCCCCCGGGCCCCCGGCGCCGGTCCGCAGTAGAGCGCGGCCACCGTCAGCCCGGAGAATAGGGCTTGCGTTCTGCATAGAGTTGCATAATTATGCGAACCCATGCAGCGCATCCCCATCGCCGTCCTCGGCGCGTCAGGCTACTCGGGCATCGAGGCGACGCGCATCCTGGCGCAGCACCCCCGCGCGGACCTGCGGGTGGTCGCGAGCGACCGCTGGCAGGGAGAGACGGTCGAGAAGCGCGCCGGCGTGCGCGGCCCCGCGGGCCGGCTGCGCTACGCGCCCCAGGAGCGCGCCGCCGAGCTGGCCCGCGAGTGCGCAGCCGCCCTTCTCTGCACGCCCGTCGACGCCTCGCTACAGCTCGCCCCCGCGCTGCTGGCCGCGGGCCTCAAGGTGGTCGATCTCTCCGGCGCGTTCCGCCTTCCCGATGCCGGCGCGTTCCGCGCCGCGTACGGGCTCGATCACCCCCACCCCGACCTCCTCCGCGAATCCGTCTACGGGCTTCCCGAGCTGGGCGGGCGGGAGGCGATCGCCAAGGCGCGCCTGGTCGCGAACCCAGGCTGCTACCCCACCGCCGCCGCGCTCGCCCTGGTCCCGCTCCTCCGCGCCGGCGTGCTGGCGGCCGAGGGCGTCATCGTCGACGCCGCCTCCGGCACCACCGGCGCGGGCCGGAAGGCGAGCGAGGAGATGAGCTTCAGCGAGGTGATGGACGACTTCCGCGCCTACCGGGTGCTCCGCCACCAGCACACCCCCGAGATCGCCGGGACCCTGTCCGGGGCCGCCGGCCGCGAGATCCCGCTCACCTTCACCGCGCACCTGCTGCCGCTGCGCCGCGGGATCCTCGCCACCTGCTACGCCCGGCTGGCGGTGGGGAGGTCTCCGGCGGACGCGGGCGACGCATTCTCGCATATTTATGCAAACGAGCCGTTCGTCGAGCTGGCGGCCGGCGCGGATGAGGTCTCGCTCAAGGCGGTGGTCGGCACCAACCGGTGCCAGGTCGGCTTCTCTGCCGGTGGCGCCGACAAGGGCCGCATCGTGGTGATCAGCTCGATCGACAACCTGGTGAAGGGCGCCGCCGGCCAGGCGGTGCAGAACCTGAACCTCGCCCTCGGCTGGCCCGAGACGAGCGGACTCGACACC
>DASWGQ010000226.1:0-19112 GCA_036393595.1 Myxococcales bacterium
TGGCGGACATCGCCCCCAAGGCGCGCATCAGCCGCGCCCGCGTGGTGGACGCCGGCCGCATCGTCACCGCCGGCGGCATCGCCAGCGGAATGGAGATGGGCTTCCACCTGCTCCGCCGGGCGGGGCACGACGAGCAGTTCATCTCGGAAGTCGCCCGCGTGATGGAGTACGCCAAAGCGTACGAGCTGTACCGCAACGACCGGGAGGAGACCGCCCGCTAAGCCGCCTTGGCGCGTTCCGTCCGGGACCAGGTCTGTCCCTGCGTGCCCCGGCTGAACTTCAGGAAGCCCACCAGCAGGGCCGCGTTCATCTCCACGAAGTGCGCGGCCGGGTCCGTCAGCTTGCGCAGGTGGCGCGGGCTGGTGCCGAGCAGCCCCAGCGCCGCCAGCGTGTACGCAGCGCACTGGGCGAGCAGCAGCAGCGCGTAGAGGTGCGAGCGCGGCGCCAGCAGCGCGTTGGTCAAGACCGCGATCAAGAGGGCCTGGGGGACCAGCCAGCGCAGCACCTTGTGCGACCAGAGCGCGAAGGCGGTGAACCCGTGCCGGGGCGCGAGCAGATCGCGGAACTGCGACAACGCCCGGAACCCGCCCGCCGCGATGCGCACGCGGCGGCGATACTCGTCGGCGTGGCCGGGCGCCGTCTCCTCGTGCCCGACCGCCTCGGGCTCGTAGCGCACCTCGTACCCGCTCTGCAGGACCCGCAGCGCGGCCACGAAGTCGTCCACCACGGTGCCGGCGGGCAGCGGCGGGAAGAGGTGCTTGCGGACCGCGTAGATCCCGCCGTTCGCGCCCATCACGCAGCCTCGGCGCGACTCGTACATCTTGAGCAGGCTCTCCAGCTTCCAGTAGGCGCTCTCCACGATGGGCGCGCCGAGGGGTGAGTGGAGCCGCAGCCGTCCGCAGACCAGGCCCACGGCCGGATCCCGCAGCGGCTGGACCAAGCAGCGGATCGCATCCTTCTCGAACTCGGTGTTGGCGTCGGTGAGGACCAGCACCTCGCCCTTCGCCATCCCGATGAGCCGCGCCAACACGCCCGCCTTCCCGGCGCGCTCGCCGCGGGAGAGCTTCGCGCCGCGGGCCGCGTAGTGCTGCACGATGGCATCGGTGCCGTCGGTCGAGGCGTCGGAGCCGACCAGGATCTCGAGGTGATCGGCGGGGTAGTCTTGCGCGAGCAGGTTCTCGATCCGCTGCCCGATGCACGCCGCCTCGTCGTAGGCGGCGATCAGCACGGAGACGTGGGGCAGGCCGAGCTGCGCGGGAGGGCGCCGCCGCTCGGAGCCGGAGATGTAGCGCCAGGCGCCTCGGGCCTGTTCGAAACCGTCCAGCAGGATGAGCAGCAGCGGGTAGAACAGGTACGTGTGCAGCACCCCGAGCACCGCGGCCCAGAAGAAGATGGCGACCATGCCCACGCGTGGAGCAAATCACGTGCCCACGGCCGGTCGGCGGCGGGCGGCTGGCGCTTCGAGGGAACCGGTTTCCCAGTGGGCACGCAGTTGCCCTAACGCGGCGCCAGCGAGAGAAGGCGCTTCGCCCGTTCGTGCCTCGAGTTTGCCTCCACCACACCCTGGAGCCCTTGCCGGGCGGAGGCAAGGTCGCCGCGGTCCAGGGCGAGCGCGGCCGCGTCCACCTGAGCGCGGAGCAGCCGGGGCTCCGCCACCCGTGCAGCCGCGAGCGCGGCGAGCGCGCGGTCCTGCGCCTCCCCGCTCCGGCCACCGGCGAGCGCGGCGGCCGCGCGCGCCACCGCCACCAGGGCGTCGCCGGGCGCCTTGCGCTGCGCGCCCTCGAGCCAGCGCGCCGGATTGCCGCTGGTCAGGGCCGCGGCGAGCGCCATCGCGCGCAGCGCGGGGACCTCCTCCGGAGCTTGCTCCACGGCCGCCTGGGCGGCTGCGGAGCCTTCCTGCACCAGCCGCGCGCCCTCGCGCAGGAGCGCCTCCCGTTCCGCCGCGACCGCCGGATCCCCTCGGGAGAGCGGCTCCAGCCGTTCCGCCAGGTCCTGCTGCGCCGACCCACGCAGGAGCAAGGCAACCGCGCGGTCCCCCTGGTACGCGGGCGCGAGCCGGGCCGCCTCGCCGAACAGCGCGGCGGCCTGCTCCAGGCTCTTGTCGTCGTCGAGGAGCAGCGCCTGCATGGCCTGCTCCGCCCTGGTGCCCGCCTCGCGCGACCCCCGGGGCCAGCCGAACACCAGCATGGCCACGCCCGCCGCGACCGCCAGCAGCGCGATGGCCACCGCGCCCCCCCGGGTGAGGGGGTTCTGCCGCGCGACCGGGCCGTAGATGGCCGGGCGCAGCGGGCCCATGTCCGCCATCTCCTCGGGAGTCGCGTGCCGCTCGACCGCCAGCAGCGCGGCCGCGGGCAGCGCGACGGTCACCGGCCGCTGGAACGGCACCGGAGTCGGGATCCGCCGCGGAGCCGGCAGGCGGTGCGCCTCGGGGAGCTGCCCCGAGTGCGCGTCGAACACGGCCTGGCAGCGCCCGCATTCCACCCGGAAAGCGCGCTGGACCGGGCCGGCCAGCCCGTCCTGGACCGAGAAG
Source organism: Myxococcales bacterium (assembly GCA_036393595.1). Taxonomy (GTDB): domain Bacteria; phylum Myxococcota; class Myxococcia; order Myxococcales; family 40CM-4-68-19; genus VBKO01. Next base: position 2,531 of record DASWGQ010000226.1, read on the forward strand.
ACCGCCTGGCACCGGGCGCAGCGGATGAGCACTCAGGCCTCCCGCTTGTCCAGGCCGAACGCGGTGTGCAGGGCGCGCACCGCCAGCTCGGCGTACTTCTCGTCGATGAGGCAGCTCACCTTGATCTCGCTGGTCGAGATGACGCGGATGTTCACGCCCTCGTCGGCCAGCACCTGGAACATCTTGGCCGCCACGCCGGCGTGGTTGCGCATGCCCACGCCCACGATGCTCACCTTGGCGATCCCCTCCTCGTGCTCCACCTTCCCCGCGCCGATCTGCTTGGCGATCTTCCGCATCTGCTCGTTGGCGCGGTCCACGTCGACGCGCCCGACCGTGAAGGCGAGGTCGGTGCGCCCGTCCTCGTGCGCGGGGGTCTGCACGATGACGTCCACCACCACGCCCAGCTCGGCGAGCGTGCCGAAGATCTTCGCCGCCACGCCCGGCTTGTCGGGCACGCTGCGGACCACGAACCGCGACTCGTCGCGGGTCAGCGCGATGCCGCTGACGACCACCTCCTCCATCGCCTTGTCCTCCTCGCAGACGAGCGTGCCGGCATCCTCGGTGAAGCTGGACTTCACCCACAAGGGCACCTTGTACTTCATCGCGAACTCGACCGAGCGGATCTGCAGCACCTTGGCCCCGAGCGAGGCCAGCTCGAGCATCTCCTCGTAGCTGATGCGATCCAGCTTGCGCGCCCTGGCGCAGAGGTTGGGATCGGTGGTGTAGACGCCGTCCACGTCGGTGAAGATCTCGCAGGCGTCCGCCTTCAGCGCGGCCGCCAGCGCCACCGCGGTGGTGTCGGACCCGCCCCGGCCGAGCGTGGTGATGTTGCCCTGGTCGTCGATGCCCTGGAAACCGGCGACCACCGCGATCTCCTTGCGCTTGAGGCTCTCGAACAGCTTCTCGCCGTCGATGCTGCGGATGCGGGCGTTGGAGAAGGCGGAGTCGGTGAGGATGCGCACCTGGTGGCCGAGGAAGCTGCGCGCCTTCCCCTTCAGCTCCTGGATGGCCAGGGCGAGGAGCCCCACCGAGACCTGCTCTCCGGTGGAGACCACCACGTCCTGCTCGCGCTGGCTGGGGCGCCGGGAGAGCCGGCCGGTCAGCCCCAGCAGCCGGTTCGTCTCGCCGGCCATCGCGCTCACCACCACCACCACGTCGTTCCCCGCCTTGCGCGCGGCCAGCGCCCGCCGGGCCACGTTGCGGATCCGCTCGAGGTCGCCGACCGAGGTGCCGCCGTACTTCTGGACGATGAGCGCCATGTCAGAACCGGCCCGCGAGCGCGAGCGCACCGCCGCCCGGAAGCGGAGTGGCGCCCAGCCGCACCCCGGCGCGGCGGTCGCCGCTCGAGCCCGGGGAATCCTTCGGCGCCTCGATGAAGTACAGCGCGATGCCCGCCGCGATAAGCGTTCCCCCGGCGACGTCCAGCGCGGTCGCGCGGGCGCCGAGCGGATTCGCCACCAACCCGCCGGTCAAGAGGCCCAGCCCGGTGCCGCCGACCAGCCACGTCCACAGACGGCCGCCGCCACGCGAGCCCGCGCTCGACCGCGGCACCGCCGGCAGCGGAAGGGTCGGCTGGTCCTGCGCCGTCTGGAGCGGTCCGAAGTCGACGCGGAACGGCCGGTCGGGATCGCCCGCGCGCGCGGGCCCGTTGCCGAACTCGTCGTAGGCCTCGATGTAGTACTCGACGACGTTCCCCGTCGGGGAGGGGAGGTTCCCGCCCCACTGGCTCTTCTGACCCTTCACCGGTTTCATGTCGATCGGTTTCTCGTAGGCGCTGCCCGGGCCGAAGCGGAAGAAGATCTGCGGGAAGATCTTGCTCTCGTCGGCGATCCTCGCGAACAGCGGCGTCTGCCTTCCCCTCTCGCCCCGCGAGACGGGCGTGTGCGAGATCACCGGGGGACTGGTGTCGTCGGCGCGCGCCGCCGAGCCGCAGAGGAGAAGGACCGCGGCAGCCGCGGAAGAGATGGACCGCATGATCCATATCAGAGCACATCTCGTGGACAATGGTAGAAGAAGCGGCGTGCGGATCATCATCGACGGCAGCTCGCTCACGCTGGAGCAGGTGGCGCTGGCGGCAGCGGGAGGCGCCCGGGTGGAGATCGCAGACTCCGCGCGCGAGCGCGTGCGGGCCGCGCGCCGGCTGGTGGATCGGATCGCGGAGAGCGGGGTCCCGACCTACGGCGTGAACACCGGCTTCGGCACGCTCGCCGAGGTGCCGATCGCGCGGCCCGACCTGCGCAAGCTGCAGCGCAACCTGGTCCATTCTCACGCCGCCGGGGTGGGCGCGCCGCTGCCGCCCCCCGCCGTGCGCGCGCTGATGCTGCTCCGCGCCAACGTGCTCGCGGGAGGATACAGCGGGATCCGCGAGCGCACGCTGGACCTGCTCGTCGCGCTGCTCGAGCGCGACGTGATCCCCGTCGTCCCGGAGAAGGGCTCGGTGGGCGCCAGCGGCGACCTCGCCCCCCTGGCGCACCTCGCCCTGGTGCTGATCGGCGAGGGCGAGGCGTTCTTCCGGGGCGAGCGGGTGCCGGGCGGCGAGGCGCTGCGCCGGGCGGGGCTCGAGCCGGTGGTGCTCGAGGCGAAGGAAGGCCTCGCCCTGGTCAACGGCACCCAGGCCATGCAGGCCGTCGGCGCCCTCGCGCTGCTCGAGGCGGAGCAGGTGCTCCGCATCGGCTCGGTCGCGTGCGCGATGACGGTGGAGGGGCTGAAGGGTTCGCACCGGCCGTTCCTCGCCGCCATCCACCGGATCCGCGGGCAGCGGGGCCAGATCGACGTGGCGGCGGAGCTGCGAGCGCTGCTCGCCGAGAGCGAGATCGAGCGCAGCCACCAGGGGCCGGAGTGCGACAAGGTGCAGGACCCCTACTCGCTCCGCTGCGCGCCCCAGGTGCACGGAGCGGCGCACGACGGGCTGCGCTTCGTCCGCGAGGTGCTCTCGATCGAGGCCAACGCGGCGACGGACAACCCGCTGGTCTTCGCCGAAGGCCACGGCCAGCCCGACGTCGCCGGCGAGCTGGTGGTGAGCGGGGGAAACTTCCACGGCCAGCCCGTCTCGCAAGCGCTGGACCTGCTCGCCATCGCCTGCGCGCAGCTCCAGGCGATCAGCGAGCGGCGCGTGGAGCAGCTGGTGAACCCGTCCCTGTCCGGCCTGCCGCCGTTCCTGGCGGAGAACTCCGGCCTGAACTCGGGCTTCATGATCGCGCAGGTCACGGCGGCGGCGCTCTGCGCGGAGAGCAAGGTGCTGGCGCATCCCGCCTCGGTGGACACCATCCCCTCCTCGGCCGGGCGCGAGGACCACGTCTCGATGGGGATGACCGCCGCGCTCAAGGCGCGCACCGTGGTCGAGAACGCGCGCAACGGGCTGGCCATCGAGCTCCTGGTGGCGGCGCAGGCGCTCGATCTGCGCCTGCCGCTCCAGCCTGGTGTGGGCGTGCAGGCGGCATACCGGGTCATCCGGGGCCGCGTTCCGCACATGTCGGAGGACCGGGAGCTGCACCGCGACATCGCGGCCGTGCGGGAGATGCTGCCCGAGATCGACCAGGCCGCGCGCCGCGCCGCCGGCTTGCCCTGATCGGAGAGCGCGCTTGAATTGACCGTCGTCCCAGCCTCCAACCCTCTTCGATCCGGCGCCTCCGGCGCCTCCACAAGGGGGGAGCTCGCTCCCCCCTCGACCCCCCAACAGATCGCGGTCAACGGAATCGAGCACCGCGGGTAGGTCGGTGGTGCCGGGCGGACCCAGGTTCTTCGTCCCAGCCGGAAGCCCGTTGTACTCTGGCCGCGATGACGACCGAGGACGTCCCCCAGCGCGAACCGTCCGACGCCGAGATCCAGGCCGCCGGCTCCGCCCTGGAGGAGCTGTCCCGCGAGGCCGCGGCGCTCGGCGACGGGAAGGACGCCGCCCGCCTGCACTACGCGATGGGCCGCGTGTACGGCGACCGCCTCGGCGACCTGCGCAGCGCCGCCGTCTGCTACCAGAACGCCTTCCAGCTCGACCCCGGACATCGTCCGACCCTGGAGGCCGCCCGCCAGCTCTTCCTCGCCGCTGGCCGGCTCGACAAGGTGCTCGCGTTGCACGAGCGCGAGGAAGCGCTGCTGGCTTCGCCCGCCGAGCGTGCCGAGTCGCTCCGCGCGCAGGCGGCGCTGCTGGCGCAGGACAAAGATCCGGCCGAGGCGGCCCGCCGGGTCCACCGGGCGCTGGAGCTCGCTCCCGACCACCCGGCCTTGCTGGCCGCGGCCGTCGAGGCGGAGCGCGGCGACAAGCCCGGTTGCGCGCGCCTCCTGCTCCGTTTCGCCGCCGCGGTGCGGGACGACGTGCAGAAGGCGCAGCTGCTGCGCCGCGCGGTGCTGCTCGTGGAGGAGGTGGAGGCGGACCGCACCTCCCCTGATTTCGCGCAGGCGGGAGGGCCGGGCGCGGAGGAGCTGGACGCGCTCCACGAAGACGCCCTCCGCAAGCTGCATTCGGCAGACGCGAAGGACCCGGTCGGCGTGCTCGGGCTCTTGCACCGCGCCCGCGCGCGCAACGATTGGGATGCGGTGCTGCGGCTCTGCCGCGAGCGCGCCGAGCGGACGGGCGGCCCCTCCGAGCGCGTGGTGGTCGCGAACGTGGCCGCCCACCGGCTGGGGAAGGTCGCCGAGGCGATGGCCGAGCTGCGGACGTCGCTCGAGGACGACCGCCGCGACCAGGCGCTGCTCGCGCTGCGCGCCTCGCTCGCCGAGCAGCAGCGCGCCCCGGAGCTGGCCGACGCCCTGCGGGCGCGCGCCGCCGGAAGCGTCGAGCCTACCGAGCGCGCCGATCTCAAGATCACCGCCGCCGCGCTGGTGACCGACCCGGTCGAACAGGAGCAGCTCCTCTCGGAAGCGCTGGCGGACAACCCGGGCGACGCCGCCGCCATCGCGCAGCACGCCCGGCTGGTGGCGCAGCGCGACCCGGTCGCCGCGGCGGAGCGGTTCGCCGCCCTGGCCGACACGCTGGGCGAGCACGCCCCGGCGGAGGCAGCGGCGAACTACCTGGAGGCCGGCGCCTGGCTGGAGCTCGGCGGCCAGCCGGAAGAGGCGGCGCGGATGGCGCGCAATGCCTTGGTGCTCGTTCCGCACGGCACGCCGGCGGAAGGAGCGCTGCGGCTCCTGCAGCGCACGATGCCCTTCCTCGGCGGCCACGCGGAGCTGGCCTCGCTCCTGGAGCAGGCGGCGGCCGATCTCCCCCGCGCGCCTGCCGCCGAGCTTCTCGCCCGGGCCGCGGCGCTCCTCTCCGACGTCCCACCGCCCGCGGACGACGCGGCCAACCCACGCGTCCATGCGCTGGCGCTGGCCCAGCGCGCGGCCGAGCTGGGGCGCGGGCTGAACACGCCTCGCTCCCTGGAAGCGTGGACGTCGCTGGCGCTGCGCTCGATGGACCTGGCTTCGCTCTCGCTCGCGCTCGAGGCGCGCGCCGAAGCGGCCGTGGGCGCCGACGCAGCCGACCTCCTGGTCGAGGCCGCCGAGCTGTCCCGCGCGACCGCCGACGAGGCGCGCGCGCTGGATCTCTTCCGCAGGGCGCGCGCAGCGGACCCGGCCTCGGAGCAAGCGCGGCGAGGCCTGCTGGCGCTGCCCCGGCTGCCCGAGGGCGAGCGCATCGACCTGCTCGGCGAGGAGGCGCGCACGGCCGACCCGGCGCGGGCCGCCGCCCTGCACGCCGAGCGCGCGTCGCTCTTCGAGGTCCAGGGCCTGTTCGATGAGGCGGTGCAGGCCTCCGCGCAGGCGCTCGCGCTCGGTGAAGTGGATCTGGCCGTCCTGCGCCGGCTGGCCCGGCTGCAGATCCACCGCGGCGATCACGAGGCCGCGCTGGCCGTGCTGACGCAGATCGCGGAAGCAGTTCCGGAGGGCGCAGCCCGCGCGGAGGCGTTGGCCCGGGCGGCCGAGTTCGCCGAGTGGAGGGCTGGCGACGCGCAGAGGGCGGCGGAGCTGTACGCCGCGGCGGCCGGCGCCCACGCCGGCGCGGCCTACGCCGTGGTGCAGCTGGCGCGGCTGCACGCCTGGACGGGCCGGTTCGCCGAGGCCGCGCAGGCCTACGAGCAGCTCGCGGAGCGTTCGCCGCTCTCCACCGAGCGCGTCGAGGCGCTGCGCTGGGCCGCGGCGCTGCACGCGCACCGGTGCGCGCAGCCCGCCAAGGCGGCGGAGCTGTACCGGCAGATCCTGGCCCAGTCGCCGGGCGACCTGGAGGCCATGGCCGCGCTGCTCCAGCTCATCGGCGACGATCCGGCGAGCGAGGCGCGCATCGAGAGGGCCGACCTCCGCGGCCGGCTGGCGAGCCGCTGCCAGGATCCGCGCTGCGCGGCGCTGCTGCGCGTGGAGGCGGCGCACGACCGCCTGCAGGCGGGGGAACGGGACCAGGCCATCGCCGAGTACCGCCGCGCGCTCGCGCTCAATCCGCAGGACCGCATCGCGCTCGATCTGGTCGACCAGGCGCTGCGCGCGGCCGGGAAACGCGAGCTCCTGGCCGAGCACCTCGCCTTCCGCAGCGCGTACGCGGAGGGCGCCTCGCGCGCCGCCCTGGCCCTCCAGCAGGGAGAGCTGCTCGAGGACGAAGGTCATTTGGACGCCGCCGCGGTCGCCTACCGGCAAGCGCTGGACGGCGAACCGGGCTCGGTGCTGGCCGTCCGCGGCGCGCGTCGCGTCGCGGACCGGATCGCCGAACGCCACGCGCAGGCGAAAGAAGGCGGCGGCGCCGCCGGCGCGACCTTCGAGCCCGGCCGTCTGGTCGAGGCCGCCCTGCTCGAGCAGCAGCTCGGGCGGAGCGATCCCGACGCGGCGGAACCCCCGGACGGCGGCGGAGCGGAACCTTCGCTGCCGGAGCCGACCGCCCCGGCGGAGGAGCCGCTCTCCCCCGAATCGCTGCACGCGCTGGTGGCGCTCTGGCAATCGCAGGGCCGGCAGGACGCGGCGGTGTGTGCCGCCTCGGTGCTCGTGGCGCTCGGCGCGGCCACGCCGGACGAGGCGCAGCTGCACGCCGACTCGGTGGCGCTGCCGCCGCGCGCCGACCTGCCTCCCGTCGCCGACGACCAGCGGCTTCACGCCGACGACGACCGCGGCGCCGCGCGCGAGCTGCTCGCGGCGGCAGCGGGGGCGCTGGCGCGCGCGTTGCCCACCGAGCTCGCCGGCCGCGGCGACCGCGTGAAGGGTGACAACCCCGTGCGCCGCATCTGCGCCGCGATCGCGCGGGCCCTGGGGATCGCGGAGCCGGCGCTCTACGTGGCGAAGGGCGAGCCCGCCGCGGTGCTGCCCGCCGCGACCGAGCCTCCGGGCCTGCTGGTCGGCCTGGAGGTGCCCAAGCGCCACCACTCGCGCCAGCAACGCTTCCTGTACGCCCGCGCGATGGCGCACATCCGGCGCGGGACGCACCCTCTCGCGGAGCTCCCGCCGGAGCGCCTGGCCCAGGTGGTGGGCGAGCTGGCTCGCCTGCTGGCGCCGGCAGGCACGGACGTCTCGCGCCTGCCGCCGCACGACCCGGCGCTCGCGGAGGCGCTGGAACGGGCCATCCCCTCCGAGGAGCGCGCGGCCATGGCGCAGCTCGCCGAGCGCGCCGCGGCCGAGCCGCCGCCGAGCTGGGCCGCGCTGCCGCTCGCCTTGCGCGAAACGGCGGAGCGGGCCGCACTGGTGATCTGCGGCGACCCGCTGGCCGGACTCGCCATCGTGATGTCCGAGTGCCCCGGCGGGCTGGACCGTCCCGAGGTCGCCCGGCTGGCGCGGTTCGCGGTGAGCGAGGAGTACCTCTCGCTGCGGCAGGAATAGCGCCGCTCTACTCCTCCCGGAGCAGCGCCCCCGCCGGTACCCGTTCCCGGAGGAAGTCCGCCGCCCTGCGCACCTCCGCCTCGTCGCGGCCGTCGAAGGTCACCTTCACGCGGTGGTCGGCGTCGTCGAAACGCGGATAGCTTCCGATGGAGACCGCGGGGAACCGCTCGACCGCCGCGTCGAGGTGCTCGGCGAGGGTGCCCTCGCCGATGCCGAAGTAGAGCGCGCGGGTGAAGATCGGAGCGGTCCGGTAGCGGTCGCGGATGCGGCCGAATCCTTCCTTGAACAGCACCGGCGGCCCGGGGAGCACGGCGACGTTGTCGACGGACACGACCGGGAACAGCGATCCCGGGGACCAATCCACCGTCGCGCCCTCCGGCACGTTGGCCAGCCGGCGCAGCGCCGGGTTCAGGCGGTCGCCCAGGTGCTGGCCCAGGGCGGCGAGGATGCGCTCGTCGGGCACGATCCGCCGGCCGAAGCACTGCCCCACGGCCGCGATGGTCACGTCGTCGTGGGTCGGGCCGATTCCGCCGCTGGTGAACACCCACTTCGCCGAGGCCAGCGCCCGCCGGAGCGAGTCGACGATGACGGGCACCTCGTCGGGGACGGTCTCGATCCGCCGCAGGTCCACTCCCAGCCCGCGCAGCTCGCGCGCAAGCCAGGGACCGTTCTCGTCCGCCACCTTGGCGGAGAGGATCTCGTTGCCGATCACCACGATCGCGGCGGTGCTCACTCTTCGATCCCCGGATTGGTCTGCCCCGGGTCGGTCTGGTCCAGGCCGTACTCGCGGATCTTCTTGATCAGGGTGGTCCGCGACACTCCCAGGCGCGCCGCCAGCCGGGACTTGTTGCCCCGCGTCTCGCGCAGCCCCAGCGTGATCAGGTCCTTCTCCAGCTGGCAGACCGCGGTGGCCAGATCGCTGCCCAGGCCTTGCTCGACCAGCGCCGCGAACCGGCCGATCGAGCCCTCCTGCGGCGTGGTGCGTCCGTGCTGCCCCAGCTCGGGCGGGATGACCTCCGCGTCGCCGGAGAGCACCACCACCCGCTCGATCTCGTTCTCCAGCTCGCGGATGTTCCCCGGCCAGCGGCGCTCGTAGAAGCTGCGCAGCAGGTCCGGGTGCAGCCTCTTCACCGGGCGGCCGGTGCGCTGGGCCGCCTGCTGCAGGAAATGGCCGGTGAGGAGCGGCAGGTCGTCGATGCGCGTCCGCAGCGGCGGCACCTCGATGTTGACCACGTGCAGCCGGTAGAAGAGGTCCTCGCGGAACTGGCGGCGCGCGACCATCTCGCGCAGGTCGCGGTTGGTGGCGGCGATGATGCGCACGTCCACGCGCTCGGCCTTGGTGGCGCCCACCGGCACGAAGGTCCCTTCCTGCAGGACGCGCAGGAGCTTCACCTGCATGGCGGGCGACATGTCGCCCACCTCGTCGAGGAAGAAGGTGCCGCCGTCGGCCACCTTGAAGAGGCCGGTCTTGTCGCGCCCGGCGCCGGTGAAGGCCCCCTTCACGTGCCCGAACAGCTCGCTCTCCAGCAGGTTGTCGTTCAGGGCCGAAGCGTTGGTGGCGACGAAGGCCTTGTCCTTGCGCGGCCCGTTGTAGTGCAGCGCCCGGGCGATCATCTCCTTGCCGGTGCCGTTCTCGCCGGTGACCAGCACCGTGATGTCCGAGCCGACCAGCTTGTCGAGCAGCGCGTAGAGGCGCTGCATCGGCGCGCTCTTCCCCACGATGTCGGCGAACCGGTACCGGCCGGTCAGCTCGCGCCGCAGCGCCTGGATGTTCCGCTCGCGCTCGGCGACGGCGTTCTGGTAGGCGGCGATCTCCTCCACGGTGGTGTCGATCAGATCGGTGAGGCGCGGCACGTCCCGCGCGTCGATGCGGGCGATGGTGTCGAACGCTTCGCTCGGCTGCACGACGGGGAGCTGCAGCCGCTGCGTGGTCTGCATCGCGTGCGGGCGCGCCGCCTCGGCCTTCTCCGCGACCACGAAGCCGCAGGCGAACAGCGAACCTTGCCTCTCGCCGCCGTAGGAGATGGGCGCCCCCACGATCTCCAGGCCCATGTGGCAGGGTCCGAGCAGGCGCGCCGAAGCCGGCTCGCTGCCGAACTGCCGCACCGCCTTCTCGATGCTCTCGTTGCAGCGCTGGAAGCCCACGCGGTCGCCCAGGCAGGCGGTGCAGGTGCGGTTCGAGGGCGGGATGAGGATGCCCTTGCCGTGCTCGACCACGAACCCCTTGGCATCGGTGAAGGACAGCTCGATGCCCCACCAGCGCCGGACCGTCTCGCGGATCTTGCGCACGATCTGCAGCTCGCCTAGGACGCTCTCGCGCTGTGCAAATGAACCGGCCATCTCCCCCTACCCGAGCTGCTGCTGTACCGCCGCTCCGCATGCTTCCGCGACTTCCGCGATCGGCCGCGTCCCGTCGATGGACACCACGCTGGCCAGCGTCCCCACCAGCCGATTGTACTCGCGCTCGATCTGCTGCATCTGCTGGGAGGTCTCGTACCGCTCCAGCTTGGCCCCCCGCTGCTTGACGCGCTCGAGCGCGATGGCCGCGGGCACGTAGAGGAACAGCGTCAGGTCCGCCTTGCGCGCGTACCGGTTCGCCGCCTGGATGAAGTCGTGGGACACGCTGGCCCCCTGGTACGCCAGCGAGCTGAGGATGTACCGGTCGACGATGACGTCCTCGCCCCGCGCGAGGCGCGGCTCGATCTGCGAGCCGAGGTGGTCGAGGCGGTCGGCGGCGAAGAGCAGCGCCATCACCCGCTCGTCCACCACGCCGAGCTTGCCGTCCGCCTGCGGCGTGGCGGCGCGGCCGGCGAGGATCTGGCGCACCAGCAGGCCCACCGGCCCTTCGCTGGGCTGGTGCGCGAGATGGACCGTCCGGCCGCGAGCGCGCAGCCGCTCGGCCAGGAGCTGCGCCTGCGTGGTGGTCCCCGCCCCGTCGAGGCCCTCGAAGACGATGAACCGCCCGGGTTGCGCGCTCACCGCCTCGCCTCCGGCGGAGGATCGATCCCGAGCTCCGCGCGCACCTCGCGCAGCCGGTGGAGCGCCGCGCCCTCCACGCGGAGCTGGGCGCGCGCGCGCCGGTACGAGCGCGCCGCGTCCCACAGGAGCAGCGCGTCGAGCAGCGCCAGCGGGTAGAAGAAGAACGGCAGCCTCGCCGAGTCCCAGGCGAGCTTGCCGCACACTCCGGTCAGGACGGCCCAGAGGAACCCTCCCAGCGCGGCGCGCGCGAACCCGTCGACCGAGCGGCGCTCGCGGGCAGACTCCTGCAGCCGGCTCAGCTCGGCCTCGAGCTCCTCGCTGCCGTGCCGCTGGACCATCTGCGGCTGTCTATGGCGCGCGGATTCTGGCAAGTCAATCGGTCGGCTGGAGGCTCAAGGGCTCTCGGCTCTGCACGGTCAGGCTTCGCGGATCGGGAGTGGCACGCCGCATTCGGCGCAGCGCGCCTCGGCGGCGACGCGCGCGAAGCAGGCGGGGCAAAGCACCACCTCGAGCTGCCGCGGCTCCGCGTCGGGCGGAGGGATGGGCGGGGCGGCGCGCGGACCGGGATCCTCCTCGCGCCCGCGATCCAGCTCGAGCGGGCCGGCGATCCAGTTCTGCGCCTCACCGTTGGTCTCGTGCGCCGTCCGTTCGACCTCCAGCCGCTCCTCCGGCACCCGCAGCGAGCGCGAGGCCAGCGCGGTCTGCTCCAGCTCGGGGACCCGCTCGACGGGCGCGTCCACCGCGGCCTGCAGGGTGGGCTCCAGGCCGTCGATGGGCGGAGCGAATCCGGGCACCTCGGTCGGCCTGCGAAGGACCTTTCCGCAGCCCGCGCACTCGACGGCGGTCAGCGGATTGTCGGTCTCGCACACGGGGCAGGCGGCCATCGGACAAGCTTAGCGCGGAGAGGCCGTCTTCCCCAACCGCGACCGCTCCGGGCCCGGGCTTGACCTACCTGCGTCTCCGGTGGATCGCGTCCACCCACTCCACCGCCTGCGGCTGCTCGACTCCCTCGATGTCCAGGTTGACCACCACCGGTTCCTGCCCGCTGCGCACGAGCACCTACTGGAGCACGCCCCCCATCAGACGCGCCTCGCGGAGGTCGATGTCGTGCTCGATCTGCCGCAGCACCTCGTCGCTGATGCGGCCTTCGTTGCGCAGCCGGATGGCGGCGTCCCGCTCCACCTGCAGCAGCTCGCGGACCAGCTCGGTGTACTTCCGGTGCGCCTCGGGGCCGTCCCCGTCCGGCGACTCGGCGAGCGCCTCGAGGCGCTCGCGGTAGTGCTGCGCCAGATCGTCGTACAGCCCCGCCCACCGGGGATCGTCCTTGGCGCGCGCCTCCTCGACGTGCCGGAGCGCCGTCTCCAGCACGATCCGCTGCGCCTCGTCCAGCTCGCACTTCGCGCTTCGATCGCCGGCGAGCCCCAGCGCGCGGATCAGCGCCGGCAGGCTCAGCCCCTGCCCGACGAGCGTCACGACGATGACGCAGAAGGTGAGGAAGATGATCAGGTTGCGCTGCGGGAACGGCGTCCCGTCGGAGAGCATCCGCGGGAGCGCCATCGCCGCCGCCAGCGCGACCACGCCCCGCATGCCGGTCCAGCCGACCACGAAGATCTGCCGCGGGGGAGGCGTCTTCTCCGGCTGCCCGAGGAGCCGCCGCCGGATGAAATAGGCGAGGTGGGCTCCGGGGAAGACCCAGAACACGCGCAGCACGACGACGAGGGCGCTGAACAGCGCTCCGTACCCGAGCAGCGCGCCGAGCCCATGTTGCCCGCGGATTCCGGCCAGCACGTAGGGGAGCTGCAGCCCGACGAGCACGAACACCACGCCGTTCAAGATGAACGTCAGGGCGTTCCATACCGCGTACACCTGGATCCGGACGCGCGGCGAGAAGAAGCGCGTGCTCTGCCGGCTGAGGTAGAGGCCGGACGCCACTACCGCCAGGACACCCGAGGCGTGGACTGCCTGGGCGGCGATGTAGGCCGCGTACGGCACCAGGATGGTGATGGTGATCTCGATGGGCGCGTCGTCGATGCGCAGCTCGAACCATTCGACCATGCGTCCGAGGATCAGCCCGATGCCGATTCCCAAGGCGCCGAGCCAGCAGAGCCGCAGCGCCGCCTCGGCGAGTCCCGGGGTCTGGCCGTACACCATCATCGCGATGCCGAACTCGAGCGCCAGGAGGCCGGTGGCGTCGTTGACCAGGCTCTCGCCCTCGAGCACGTCCACGATGCGCCGCGGAAGCCCGAGGCGCTTGGCGATGCTGGTCGCGGCGATCGCGTCGGTAGGCGCCACTACCGCGCCGAGCACGATGCCCAGGCGCCAGTCGAAGCCGGCGAACGCCCACCTGGCCGCGAAGGCCACGCTCAGCACGGTGAAGGCGACCAGGCCGACCGCGAGCGAGAGGATGCTGACCAGGTTGTAGGAGAAGTCGCGCCAGGAGGTCATCCAGGCGCCGGCGTAGAGAAGCGGCGGCAGGAAGACGAAGAAGACGAAGTCGGGATCGAGGGCGACGCGCGGGATCCCGGGGATGAAGCTCAGCGCGAGGCCCGCGACGAGGAGGACGATGGGGTACGACACCTCCAGCGTGCGCGCCAGCGCGCCGAACACCACCACGAAGACGAGGAGCAGCACCACCACGAGCTGCACTGCCTCCACGCCACCGCCTTGCATGGGCGGTCAGTGGACGCTGCGCTGCGACGATCCGGTGAGCGGCACGAAGCGGACCTGCATGAGCCCGCGCTTCTCCAGGCTCCCGGAGGGGACCCGCCGCCACAGCTGCAGCTCCTGCTGCTCCGGCGAAGGGCCCACCGGCAGGACGAGCCGGCCGCCCGGCGCGAGCTGGTCGAGCAGCGCCGGCGGCACCTCGCGCGGCGCCGCGGAGACCAGGATGGCGTCGAACGGCGCCACCTCGGGCCAGCCGAGGGCGCCGTCCCCCACGCGCACCTGGACGTTGGAGTAGCCCAGCTCACCGAGCACCCGGCGCGCCCGCTCCGCCAGCTCCGGGAGGATCTCGACGCTGCGGATGGCCGCGCTCACCGGCATCATCTCCGCCAGGATGGCGGTCGCGTACCCCGAGCCCGTGCCCACCTCCAGCACCCGCTCGCGCCCGGTCAGCTCCAGCGCCTCGGCCATGGCGGCCACCACGTACGGCTGCGAGATGGTCTGCCCGCAGCCGATGTCCAGCGGGCGGTCGGCCTCGGCCTCTTCCTGCGATTCCTCGGGGACGAAGAACGACCGCGGTACGCGCGCGAACGCGGCGAGCACGCGCGGGTCCCGGATGCCCTGGTCGATGAGTCGCCGGACGAGGAGGCTCTCCCTCGCCGTCATGCCGTCGTCGTGCGTCCACACGCCCATAGCGGGAGGCTAGGCCTCATCGGGGTAGTGGGAGAGACCGATGCGGTTCCCCTCCGGGTCCCGCAGGTACAAGGTCCAGCGGGTGCGGTGGACGACCTCGATCCCCAGCTCGCCCAGGCGGCGTTCCCAGGCGTGCCTGTCGCGGGCGGGGATGCGCAGGGCGAGCAGGTGCAGGCCGCCGTGCGGATCGCGGAAGGGCGTGGGGAGCCGGTCGACGTCGCAGGCCTCCAGCGCGATGAATTCCTCACTCTGCCCCACAGAGAGCCACACCGACCGCTCGCCGGGACGGCCGTCGTCGTGCGGCCAGCGCCGCACCACGTTGAGTCCCAGCACGTCGGCGTAGAAGCGCACGGCGCCGGCCAGGTCCTTCACCTGGATGGCGAGGTGATGGTGGCCGTGCACGGACGGCATCTGGCGAGTCTACGAGGGTTGACGCATCGTGGAAAGGACGTCAGTCGCCGCCTCTAGGGCGGCGCTGCGCTTTTTGCAGCGCGGAACGGAATGGCCGTGCAATATAGTCGCCCCTCCGCCCATGCTTGCCCGAGAGCAGATCCGCAACATCGCGATCATCGCGCACGTCGACCACGGCAAGACGACCCTGGTCGATTACATGCTCCGCCAGACGGGCATCTTCCGCGCCAACGAGACCATGGTGGACCGCGCCATGGACACCAACGAGCTGGAGCGCGAGAAGGGCATCACCATCCTGGCGAAGAACACCGCGGTCACCTACCGCGGCGTGAAGGTCAACATCGTCGACACGCCCGGGCACGCGGACTTCGGCGGCGAGGTGGAGCGCGGGCTGCGCCTGGTGGACGGCGTCCTGCTCCTGGTCGACGCCGCGGAGGGGCCGCTTCCGCAGACCCGGTTCGTGCTGGGCAAGGCGCTGGCGCTGGGGCTGCCCGCGGTGGTGGTGGTCAACAAGATCGACCGCCAGGACGCGCGGCCGGCCGAGGTGCTCGACGCCATCTACTCGCTGTTCATCGATCTGGGCGCGAACGAGCACCAGATCGAGTTCCCGGTGATCTACGCGGTGGCCCGCGCGGGACGCGCCTCGCTGCTGCTTGGGGACTTCGACGACCTGCCGGCGGGCCGGGCCGCCGTACCCGGAGCCGCGCCCCATCCCGCGGAGGCCGACGGCTTCGCCGGCGGCCGGGCCGGAGCCGAAGGCGGAGGCATTGGAGGCACGCCCGGCGCGCGCGCGCGGACGCTCGAGCCGCTGCTCGACGCCATCCTGGAGGCGATCCCTCCGCCGAAGAAGGCCGAGACCACCCACGACAAGCTCCAGATGCTCGTCGCGAATCTCGATTACGACGACTACGTCGGGCGGCTCGCGGTGGGCCGGCTGTCCAGCGGCTCGGTCGAGGCGGGGCAGCCGGTGGCGGTGTGCCGCGCCGACGGCAGCACGCCGCGCGGCAAGGTGACCAAGATCTTCGCCTTCGAGGGGCTGAAGCGGATCGAGATCGCCGAGGCGGGCCCGGGCGAGATCATCTCGCTGGCCGGCATCGAGGAGATCGCCATCGGCGACACCATCGCCGACCCCGAGCACCCCATCCCGCTCGAGCGCATCCACGTCGACGAGCCGACCATGTCGATGATCTTCAAGGTCAACGACGGCCCGTTCGCCGGCCGGGAGGGGAAGTACGTCACCTCCCGCAACCTGCGCGAGCGCCTGCAGCGAGAGGCATACCGGAACGTCGCCATCCGCGTGCAGGACACCGACTCGGCCGACGCGTTCAAGGTGGTGGGCCGCGGCGAGCTGCAGCTGGCGGTGATCATCGAGACGATGCGCCGCGAGGGCTACGAGCTGACCGCCTCGAACCCCGAGCCGGTGACCAAGGAGATCGACGGCGTCCTGCACGAGCCGATGGAACTGATGGTCTGCGACGTCCCCCAGCCGTCGGTGGGCGTGGTGACCGAGCGCATGGGTCCGCGCAAGGGCCGCATGGTGGAGATGCAGCAGCTCGGCTCGGACCGCGTGCGCCTCAACTTCCGCGTTCCGGCGCGCGGGCTGGTCGGGTTCCGCAACGAGTTCCTCACCATCACGCGCGGCGAGGGCATCATGTCCTCGCAGTTCGACGGGTACGAGCCGTGGCAGGGCAAGATCCCCAAGCGCGTGAGCGGCGCGATCGTCGCGGACCGCGAAGGCGAGACGGTGGCGTACTCCCTCTTCGACCTTCAAGAACGCGGCTCGCTCTTCTACGGCCCCGGCGACGCCGTCTACGAAGGGATGATCGTCGGCGAGCATTCACACCCCGGCGATCTCGACGTGAACGTCACCCGCGGGCGCAAGCTCACCAACGTCCGCGCCGCCACCCGCGACGACAACATCATCCTCACTCCGCCCCGCCAGATGAGCCTGGAAAAGGCCCTGTCATGGATCAACGAGGACGAGCTGGTCGAGGTGACCCCCAAGAACGTCCGCCTCCGCAAGCGGGTCCTGAGCGCCGGCGACCGCTACCGCCTGGAGCGGGAGCGCAAGCGG
>DASWGQ010000227.1:0-2905 GCA_036393595.1 Myxococcales bacterium
TCGCGACGTGGGTCACGATCAGCGTCATCACCATCCCGAGCGGGTCGAGGGCGAACGACAGGTTTACCCGGAGAAAGCCGCTCTGCCACATGGTCCAGAGGCGGTCCTCGAAGAAGCGCTCGTGCGCCGGACGGGCGAACATGCTCCAGAAGGCGATCTCGGCGACGATGCACGAGGCCACCATCACCCCGATGGCGATCCCGTGGTTGGCGCGCTTGCCGTAGCGCTTCTGCAGCCAGGGGCCGAAGGCGGTGTTGAGCGCGGTGCCGAGCAGCGGGAAGAGCGGGATCAGCCACAGCCAGGGGACCTGGATCGCGTGCGCGACGGCCTCGCCGGCGCCGGCCGTGGCGTGCGCCGCTGGCTCTGCGTGCTGGGCGAGCGCTGCGAGAAGCGGGAAGCTCATGTCCTCACTCGCGCAAGAGGTCGGTCTCTTCGACGTCGATGGTGCGGAAGGTCTGGTAGATGGCCAGCACGATGGCGAGCCCCACCGCCGCCTCGGCCGCCGCCAGCACGATCACGAAGATGCTGAAGACCTGCCCGGTCAGCTTCCCCGGCCCCTCCACGAAGTGGTTGAAGGCGATGAAGTTCACGTTGGCGGCGTTGAGGATCAGCTCCACCCCCATCAGGATGCCGACCGCGTTGCGCCGCGTGACCACCGTGACCATGCCGAGCGCGAAGAGGATCGCGCCGACGATGAGGAAATGGGGCAGGCCGATGGTGGTCATAGGACGGTATCGCTCGTTTCCTTGATCTCCTTGCGCGCGATCACCACCGAGCCGATCAGCGCGGCGAGCAGGACCACCGAGGCGATCTCGAAGGGAAGCAGGTAGTCGGTGAGGAAGGCGATGCCGAGGCGGCCCGCGGTCGGCTCCCACGAGCGCTCCGCGACCACCTTCCAGGGCGCCATGACGGCCGTGTACGCGAGCGTGGCGACGGTGACCGCCGCGAGCGCGATGCCCGCCGGGAACCCCACGTGCGTGTTGGTGAGCTTGGGGTCCTCGCCGATCTGCTTGGTGAGCATGATGGCGAAGAGGATCAGCACCAGCACGCCGCCGACGTAGATGAGCAGCTGCGCGACCGCGGGGAAGTCCGCGCCGAGGAAGACGTAGAGCCCCGCCGCGCCGAGCAGCGCGAAGAGCAGGCTCCAGGCGCTGTAGATGATGTTCCGCGAGAACGCGCAGCCGGCCGCGCCCGCGCAGGCCATCAGCGCGAACAGGTAGAAGATGGCGTCGGCGAGCTTCACGTACGGGATGACGCGGTTGGCGGCGTCCACCACGAACGGGCCGGCCACCCCGCCGAGCAGGTACCCCAAGAGGAACAGCACGCCGAACAGCGCCGCGGAGAAGAGGAACAGCGCCGGTCCGAACCCGAGCGGCAGGCGGCGGAAGGCGAACCCGTTGAGCCCGTAGAGGAACGCGGTCACGGCGAGATACAGGGCAATGAGCGCGAAGACGCCGAGCGGTTGCCCTACGAGCAGCCGCGCGCCGAGCACGCCGGCGCCGACCATCAACCCCGCGAGCATGAAGAAGACCCGGACCAATCCTTCGACGATTGCCCGGCGCGGCTCGCGCGCGCGCGGCAGGGATCGGCGCGGATCCGCGGGTCTGATCTCCGGAACGTCAGCCAAGTTGTGACCCCTCGCGCGGCCGGACTCTACTTCGGAGGAGGTTTGGTGCCTAGCATGATCTTGAAGAGCTTCGCGCGCGTGTCCTCGCCGCCCGGCGCGCAGCGGTCCAGGTCCGCCTGGCCTTCGTACACGATGCCCTTCGCGTACCCTTCGCAGTCGGGGTACTCGCAGTCGCCGCAGTCGGTGCCGGCCATCGCCTCGAGGACGTGCGGGTACAGCTCGTCCTTGCTCAGGGTCTTGGCGAGCGGAGGACCGGACGGCTCGGCGTCGCCGCCCGGAGCGGGCGCGGGCGCCTTCGCCTCGGCGGGGGGCGCGCCCTCGGCTGCGGGCGCCTCGGGCACCTTGCCGCTCTTCAGGGAGACGAGGATGGTCTCCAGCATCGCCTTCGAGTCGGCGCCGCCCGGCGCGCACTTCTCCGGGCTGAAGTCCTTCCCGAACGCGAGCCCCTCGGAGTAGCCCTTGCAGTCGGCGTAGCCGCAGTCGCCGCAGTCGGTGCCGGCCATGGCCTCCTCGAAGACCTTGGCCAGCTTGGGCTTGTCCTCCTTGACCTGCAGCGCCTTGGCGGCGAGCTGCCGGCCCATCGCGGTCGGGTCGAGCCCCGCGGGCTTGGGCTTGCCGTGCGCGGCCCCCTTGTCCCCCTCGACCTGCTCCTTGGTGGGGAACGGGGGAGGCGGCGCGTCCCAGGCGGCGATCAGCTTGCGGGTGATCTCGCCGAGCGACTTGCGCGGGAATGAGTCGGATCCCTTGGGCGGCTTGTAGGGCACCGCCGGCACCAGCGGGTCGGGCACGAAGCGCAGCGTGAGGTTGTTGAAGTGCATGACCGCGCCTTCGAACTCGCGCGTGTGCTGGATGGCGCCGGTGGGGCAGGGCTCGACGCAGAGCCCGCAGTACATGCACTTGCCGATGTCGATGTCGAACCGCTCCATCCGGAGCTTGGGGGTCGTCTTCCCGTCGCCCTTCAGGAGGTCGATGTTGATCACGGCGATGGGGCAGGCGCGCTCGCAGGCCTGGCATGCCGTGCAGATGTCCATGTCGACTTCGAGGAACCCCCGGTAGCGCGGCGGGATCGTATCGCGCACCGGCACCGGCACCCGGTCCGGGTACTGGGTGGTGATCGGCTTGCGGAACATGTAGCTGAGCGTGACGCTCATGCCTTCCCAGAAGCTCTTCGCCGTGTCGCGCACGTTCTTCACGTACGCGCCGACCGCTCCTGGGGTCACCGATGCCTTCGCCTTCGGCTCCGGCCCGTCGCCAGCAAGGCTGGCTCCTCCGCGCTGG
>DASWGQ010000228.1:0-2557 GCA_036393595.1 Myxococcales bacterium
GGATGGTGAGGCGTCCGCCGTCCGCCAGCCGGCGGATCTCGGCGAGGACGCGGTCGCGCTCGCCCGATCCCATGCCGGCAGTCGGCTCGTCCAGGAGCAGCAGGCGCGGCGCGGTCGCCAGCGCGAGCGCGATCTCGAGCAACCTCCGGTCGCCGTGCGACAGCTCGGCGGCGGGCCGGTCCGCCCGCTCGGAGAGCCCCACGTCGGCGAGCATCCGGCACGCGCGCTCGTGCACGTCGGGCATGCCATCCAGGGCGCGCAGGGCGACCAGCGCCCTGCCTTCCTTCGCCAGGAGCGGGACCGCCACGTTCTGTTCCGCGGTGAGCTGCGGGAAGATGTTCGTCACCTGGAAGGTGCGCGCCATGCCGGCGCGGACGCGCGCGCTCGGAGGCAAGCGGGTCACGGCGGCGCCGTCGAGCAGCACCTGGCCTGCGTCGGGCAGGAGCTTCCCCGTGAGCAGGTTGATGAGCGTCGTCTTGCCCGCGCCGTTGGGCCCGATCACCGCGGTGATGCCGCCAGGCGGCAGGACGAGGTCCACTCCAGCGACCGCGGTGAAGTCGGCGAACGCCTTGCGGACGCCGCGCGCTTCGAGCAGCGCGCTCACGCGGCGTCCTTGCGCGGCGCCGCATCCGGCCGCGGCGCCGGCCTGAGAGACCGACGCGACAACAAGAGCGCCTCCACCGCGCCGAGCAAGCCACCGCGGAAGGCCAGCACGACTCCCAGGAGCACCAGCCCGAACACCAGCAGCCAGTACTCGGTGAATCGGACGATCAGCTCCTTCAATCCCAGGTACGCCACCGCGCCCACGATCGGTCCGGCGAACGAGAAGGGACCGCCGATCAGCGTGGCCATCACCGGCTCGGCCGACTTGGTCCAGTGCGCGGCGGTGGGCGCCACCGTCTGCTCAAGCGGCGCGAGCAGGGCGCCCGCGAGTCCCGCGAACGCGCCGGCCACGACGAAGGCGAGGAAGATGGTGCGGCGCACGCGGATGCCGCTGAACTCGGCGCGCTCGGCGTTCTCGCGGATGGCGCGCAGGGCGAGCCCCAAGGGCGAGCGCGAAAGGCGGTGCAGCACGCCCGCCGAGACGAGCACCAGCACGGCGGCGAACCAGTAGTAGTTCCTCAGCGGAGCCAGGTCCACGTCGAACGGCCCGGGCAGCCCGAGGCCGCGGCGAGGGATTCCGACCAGCCCGTCGTCGCCGCCGGTCACGTCGGTCCACTTCCACACGATGGCGTAGACGAACATGCCGAAGGCGAGCGTGAGCATCGAGAAGTACACCCGGGTGTGGCGGACGCAGAACGCGCCCACCACGGCCGCCAGCGCCGCGGCGCACACCGCGCCGGCGATGACCGCGGGGAACAGCGGCGCGCCGGCGCGGAGCAGGAGCGCGGTGGCGTACGCGCCGGCGGCGTAGAAGGCGGCGTGGCCGAACGAGAGCAGCCCGGTCATGCCGAAGAGCAGATTGAACGACAGCGCCAGCAGCATGAGGAGCAGGACGTTCAACGCGAAGTACTGCGCGAAGGATCCGAACAGCGCCGGGACCGCCAGCACCGCCGCGCAGAACAGCGCTGCAGCCCCGGTCCGCCCTACCCCGCTGCGCGCCGGGCCCGCCACGCGTCAGGCCTCGCGCACGCCGAACAAGCCCCACGGCCGGACGACCAGGACGGCGGCCATCACGAGATATGCGAGCGCCAGCTCGAACACGGGCAGGAAGACGATGCCGTACGAGTGCAGCAGGCCGATGGCGAGCGAGCCGATGAACGCTCCACGCAGGCTGCCCAGGCCGCCCAGCACGACCACCACGAAAGCCTCGATGATGATCAGCTCGCCCATGCCCGGCGAGATGGAGCGCACGGGGATGGACAGCGCGCCTCCCAGGCCGGCGAGCCAGGCGCCGAGCATGAACACCCCCGTGAAGAGCCGCGAGGAGCGGACGCCGAGCGCGCGCGCCATCTCGCGGTCCGCGGCGGTGGCGCGCACCAGCAGGCCCCAGCGCGTCTTCTCCAGGAACAGCCAGAGTAAGGCCGCCACCAGGCCTCCGGCGGCGAGGATGAACAGGTGGTAGGTGGGCAGCACCGACCCGAACACCGAGACCGCTCCCGACAGCGACTTCGGCGTGGGCGGCGACTGGTACACCGGCCCGAAGACCAGCTTCACGAGATCGTCGAGGATGAGCACGAAGGCGAACGTGAGCAGCAGCTGGAAAGCCACGTCGGCGCGATAGACCCGGCGCAGGAAGAACACCTCCATCCCCCAGCCGATCAGCGCGACCAGCACGGGGCCGATGAGCAGCGCAATCCAGAAGTTGCCTCCGCAGGCGCGAAAGACGGCGTAGGTGAGGTAGGCGCCCATCATGTAGAGCGCGCCGTGCGCGAAATTCAGCACGCGCAGCACGCCGAAGATGAGCGAGAGCCCAGCGGCCACCAGCCACAGGTACATGGCCTCGGTCAGGCCGACGAGACCCTGGAAGAGGAGCACGCGTCCCATGCAGCGTCGGTGCGCGCTTCAGGCCTCGACGGGTGGGAAGGGCGGCTTGCGGTAGTACTCGTCGGTCTGG
>DASWGQ010000229.1:0-17722 GCA_036393595.1 Myxococcales bacterium
CGGCGTCGAAGTCGATGACTCCGTCGAATTGGCGGCTATTGCGGATGAAAGCGTTCAGGGCAGCGCGTTTGGGCTCGACCGCCGCGTCGTAGTACCCGGCGCCTTCGAACGGCAGCACGGTAGCGCCGTAGATCTTCGCGCCCGCCTGGTGGACACGGCGGATGATCTGCACGTATCCCGCGATGATCGCATTGGCGCTCACGTCCGCGAGCGACACCCCCGGCCCGAAGATGCCGGGTGGCAGCTGCGAAAAGCCCATGTCGTTCGTGCCCTCGAGCAGGATCACGTACGCGAGGCCGCCCTGCGTCAGCGCATCCCGATCCAGCCGCTTCTGCGCGTTGGGCCCGATCACGTCGTTGAGCACGCGGTTCCCGCTGATCGCCTCGTTGAGCACTGACACGTCGCGCGTGCCGCGGTGCGAGAGCAGGCGGCGAGCGAGAACGTCGGGCCAACGCGCGTTCGCGTCGGTGGTCGAGTTGAACCCTTCGGTGATCGAATCGCCGAACGCCACCACCGCTCTCGCGCCTGGGCCGCGGACGACTTCCACGCCGCTCAGCCAGTACCAGGACGTGATGGTGGACGCGACCGGCATCGTGCCCTGCTGCGTGAAATCGCCGGAGGGCGAGACGTAGGACGTCTGGTGCGCGAGCGTCAGCTGGGTCGAACCAGCCTGGCTGTTCGGAACGTAGAGGCTGATCGCGAGGTCGTCCTGCGCCGCGACATCCAGGACGACGGGATCGCTGATGGCCACCGCCCCGGGAGGCACGCTGATGGAGCCGGAGCCGCCGAACCGCAGCGTCCTGGGCGCTCCACCCCGGACCGACGCACCCGTGGAGCGCACGCCAACGCTCGCGGCGCCGATCAGCAGCGTGTCGTCGCCCGTGGCGTTCGAGAAGCGGACGCGGACCAGGTTGCCGCCGATGGTCACGCGCACCACCTCGCGAAGGGTCACGTTGGAAAACGTCGCGGGCGGCACGCTCGGGAATGTGGCCTGCATCGCGGCGCTCCACGTCCCAACCCAGCGCGCGGGGTCGCGGTCCGCCCGGACAGGAGACGAAAGCAGCGCAAGGGCGGCGAGGGACGCGAGCGATTCGCGGAGGAAGAGCCTACGGGAGAAGCGGAACCTGGACATGGGCATGAACCTCCTTCGGCGCGACCGATGCGTTTTGGGCGATTGGGCGATCAAGCCGCAGCGAGTCGAGACCAATGTCCGCTGCGGCTCGAAGTCGATAAGGACCTGAAATTCCTCCGCTTAGAAGGATCCGATCGATCGGTTCCCGTGCCTTCAACTGGGCAGGCAACCGACCTGCGTCTCAGAGCTCCTCGGAACTCGTGCGCGGAGGATCCGCCCTCGCCCCTCGCCAGCCCCCATGCTATGGCAGCGCGCCATGGAACCCGGCGCCTACCTCGCTCATCTCCACCAGCAGACGGAAGCGTTGCACGAGCAGGGATTGTTCAAGCGCGAGCGCGTCATCGAGGGCCCGCAGGGCGCGGTGATCCGCGTGCAGGGCGGGCGCGAGGTGTTGAACTTCTGCGCGAACAACTATCTCGGGCTGGCCGATCATCCGCGGGCCGTGAAGGCTGCCCAGCAGGCGCTGGACCGCCACGGTTACGGAATGGCCTCGGTGCGCTTCATCTGCGGCACCCAGGACGTGCACAAGGAGCTGGAGGCGCGGCTCACGCGCTTTCTCGGCACCGAGGACACCATCCTCTACTCCTCGTGCTTCGACGCCAACTGCGGGCTGTTCGAGACGCTCCTCGAAGAGGGCGACGCGGTGATCAGCGACGCCCTCAACCACGCGAGCATCATCGACGGCGTGCGGCTCTCGAAGGCCCAGCGCCTCCGGTACGCGAACAACGACATGGCCGACCTCGAAGCCAGGCTGGTGGAGGCGAAGAACGCGCGCGTCCGCCTCGTCGCGACCGACGGCGTCTTCTCCATGGACGGGATCCTCGCCAATCTGAAATCGATCTGCGACCTGGCCGAGAAGCACCAGGCGCTGGTCATGGTCGACGACTCGCACGCGGTGGGGTTCACCGGCGAGAAGGGGCGCGGGACCCACGAGGCGTGCGGCGTGATGGGCCGCGTCGACATCCTCACCGGCACGCTCGGCAAGGCGCTCGGCGGCGCCAGCGGCGGGTACGTCTCGGGGCGGCGGGAGATCGTCGGGTGGCTGCGGCAGCGGTCGCGCCCCTACCTGTTCTCCAACACGCTCGCGCCGTCGATCACCGCCGCGTCGATCGAAGTCCTCGAAATGCTGGAGGGGACCTCCGAGCTCCGCCAGAAGCTCCGCGACAACGCGGCTTACTTCCGCGCGGGAATGACCGGGCTCGGATTCAAGCTCGTCCCCGGCGGCCATCCCATCATCCCCGTCATGCTCGGCGATGCCAAGCTCGCGACCACCATGGCCGACCGGCTCCTCGAGGAGGGAATCTACGTGATCGGCTTCTCCTTCCCGGTGGTGCCCCGCGGCCAGGCCCGCATCCGGACGCAGATCTCGGCGGCCCACGAGCGGGAGCACCTGGAGCGGGCCCTCGCCGCGTTCGGCAAGGTCGGCCGCCAGCTGGGAGTGATCCAGTGAAGGCGCTGGTCAAGGCGGAGCGCAAGCCGGGCCTGTGGCTTCAGGACGTCCCCGTTCCCGAGCTCGGGCCCAACGACCTGCTCATCCAGGTGCGCAAGGCGGCCATCTGCGGCACCGACATCCACATCTTCAACTGGGACCCGTGGTCGCAGAAGACCATCCCGGTGCCGATGGTCATCGGCCACGAGTTCACCGGCGAGGTGGCCGCCATCGGAAGCGCGGTGACCGGCTTCACCAAGGGTGAACGGGTGAGCGCCGAGGGGCACATCACCTGCGGGCACTGCCGCAACTGCCGCGCCGGCAAGCGCCACCTCTGCCGCAACGCCGTCGGCCTGGGCGTGCAGCGCGCCGGCTGCTTCGCCGAGCGCATCGCCGTCCCCGCGGTCAACGTGTTCCGCGTCCCGAGGGAGATTCCCGACGACATCGCCGGCTTCTTCGACCCCCTCGGCAACGCCGTGCACGCCGCGCTGTCCTTCGACATGGTCGGCGAGGACGTCCTGATCACCGGCGCCGGGCCGATCGGCATCATGGCAGCGGCGATCGCTCGGCACGTCGGAGCGCGCCACGTCGTGGTCACCGACGTGAACGACTACCGACTCGGCCTGGCCCGCCGGATGGGCGCCTCGCGCGCCATCAACGTGAACGACGCCTCGATCGAAGGCACCATGAAGGAGCTCGGGATGACCGAGGGCTTCGACGTGGGGCTGGAGATGAGCGGCAACGGGACGGCCCTGCGAGGGCTGATCGCGGCGATGAACCACGGCGGCCGCGTGGCGCTGCTCGGCATCCCCACCGGCGAGGTCGGCATCGACATGAACCAGGTGATCTTCAAAGGCCTGGTGCTGAAGGGCATCTATGGCCGGGAGATGTTCGAGACCTGGTACAAGATGACCGCCATGCTGATGAGCGGCCTCGACGTTTCACCGGTGCTCACCCACCGCTTCGCCGTCGAGGACTATTTGAAGGCCTTCGAGACGATGCGCTCGGGGCAGTCGGGCAAAGTCGTCCTCGAATGGGCGTAAGCAATCGCGCGTACGCGCCTGACGTTAGACCGGTTACTACCCTGCGCTGAACACCTCGCTGACGCTCGCGGCGTGCTTTCCCGCGAAGTCCGGGAAAGCCTCGGGGTGTACGCACGCGGCCATGATCTCCAGCGACTCGACGATCCGTGGGCCAGGCCGGTTGAAGTAGGCGTTCCCGTCCGCCACGTAGACTCGCGCCTCCCAGCCGCGCGGCAGCGCCTCGCGCAAGACGTCCAGCTCCTCCAGCGTGCGGCCCAGGGGGAACCCGCAGGGCTTCACGACCACGACCTCCGGATCGAGCGCGGCGAGGCCTTCGCGGTCGAGCGTCGGCGCGTACTCCCCAGGGTGCGTCACCAGCGGCTCGCCTCCGGCGAGCGTGACCAGCTCCGGCATCCACATCCCGCCGATCATGACCGGCGCGATCCATTCGACGGTCACCACCCGGGGCCGCCGCCGCAGCAGCGCGGCGCGGCGCGCCACCTCGGCCACGCGCGCGCGCAGGTCCGCCACGATCCGCGCCCCGCTCCCTCCGTGCCCGATCGCCTCGCCCACGCGGGCCAGGTCGCCCCAGATGTCGTCGAGCCGCATCGGGTGCAGGTTGACGATCGCCACGTCCTTTTGCGCAAGGCGCGCGACGGCGCTGCGGACGTCGTCGAAGGACACGGCGCACACCTCGCACAGGTCCTGGGTGACGATCACGTCGGGCCGGGCTTCGCGAAGCCGGCCCAGGTCGATCTGGTAGATGGCGAGGGCGTCCCTGAGCACGTCGCGCACCGCGGCGTCGATCGCCCGGCTCGAGGGAAGCGGTCCGATCCGCGCGGACGTGAGGACGGGGACCTCCTCGACGCCCGGAGGGAAGTCGCACTCGTGGGACCGGCCGACCAGCTCGGCGCGCGCGCCGAGCGCGCAGACGATCTCGGTGGCCGACGGCAGCAGGGAAGCAATGCGCACCGCCGCGAGGATACCCCGCGGCGGACGGTTTCACCGCGCGGTCAGCGGCGGTGGTCGGACACCAGCCGATCCAGCGCCTCCTGATCGCCCGGGGAGAGCCTCTCTTTTGGAGGCGCCTTGGCGGCGCGGTCGTGCTCCGGCGCGGGCTCTTCTGGCGAGGAATGGTCGTCCCAGCGGTCGAGGCGGTCCCGTGCGCGGGCGAGCGGCTCGGTTCCCTTGCGCCGCGGCTTGCGGGGCGCGGGATCTCCGGGCACCCGCTCCTTGAGCCACCTCCAAGCGCCGGCGGCCTCGGACGCGACCTCGTCCGGCAGCCCCTCCCGCTGCGCCCGCTCCCAGAGCGTCGCCCCGTCGAGCGGCAGCAGGAACAGCGCCGCGGCGGCGGCGGCAGCGCACAGCATCACCACGATCCCGAGAAGGCGGCGGAGACGCCCGAGGAGCATTGCCACGATGATCGCCCCGCCGCACAGAAGCAGCAGTTTGGCCATGCGGGAGAAGTGCCACCAAGTGGTTGGGTAGGCGACTTTTCTGCCGCTCCACCCCCCGATCTCCGCACGATGTGCGCGGCCGGGCTGGCGCTGCCGGTGGCGGCTGCGCACTGGCAGCGCCGCTCCTGAACCCGAGACGGATCCAGGAGCGGCGAAAAAGCTCCTTACTTCGAGGCGCCGGCGGCAGCCTTCAGCGGCGCGGCCTTCGCGCCGGCCGGGTCCATCTTCGACGCGCCGTGGAAGAGCGCGCCCTTCTCGATGACGAGCGACGGCGTCTCCAGATCGCCCCGCACCTTCCCGGTGTGGTGGATCTCGACCGCGGTCTTCGCCTTGACGTTCCCGTTCACCTCGCCGTGGACGGCGATGGTGCCACAGGTGATGTCGGCGTCGATGCGCGCCGCCTCCCCGACCACCAGCACGTCGTTGGTGACGATGGAGCCGATGAACCGGGCGTCGATGCGGACGGTGCCTTCGAAGGTGAGCTTGCCCTCGAAGCGCGCCCCGCGACCGAGAAGCAGATCGCTGCCCGGGGCCGGGGCCGGCGCGACCGGGACCGGCGCGACCGGGGCCTCGGGGGCCTTCGTCACGGCGATGGCCTCCTGCCGCTCGGGCGTGGGCTGGGCCAGGGCGACGCTCGACTTGCGATCGTTGACGGACGTTTCAGCGTTGTTCCAGAGCGACATGAAGCCTCTTTTTCGCCGGTGGACAAGCAAGCGAGCAGGCGCCCGGCGCGGCAGCCTGCTCCCTCTCCTACCCACCGCCGCGCGGAGGTATTCCGGCGATTTGGCCGGGCCCGAGATGACCAGGTCCAGGCGCATCGCCCGGAAACGCTCGACTTCGCGCGCATGGCCGAGGTGGTGAAGGGCCTCCACTGCGCGGTGCAGTCGGTGGCGCGCCGCTGAGCTACCATCGCGCCGTGCGAGACGGCACCGCCGACGTGGTGGTGGTCGGCGCCGGCGTGATCGGCGCCAGCGTCGCCTGGCACCTCACCGCGCTCGGGGTGCGCGACGTGCTGGTGGTGGACCGCGCCGCGGCGCCGGGCGAAGGCAGCACCGGACGCGCGACCGGCGGCTTTCGCGCTCAGTTCGGGACCTCGATCAACGTGCGCCTGTCGCTCTTCGCGCGCGAGAAGCTTCGCCGCTTCCGCGACGAGGTGGGCGCCGATCCCGGATACCGGCCGTGCGGGTATCTCTGGCTGGCGCGCGCCCCGGGCGAGCTCGACATCTTGCGCGCCGCGCAGCGGGTGCAGCACGAAGCAGGGCTCGCCGAGGCGCGGATGGTGGAGCCGCCCCGGATCGTGGAGCTCAATCCGGCAGCGAGCCTGGACGGCGTGATCGGCGGCGCGTTCTGCCCGTCGGACGGCTTCCTCCGGCCGCTGGACGTCCTGCGCGGGTACCTCGACGGCGCCCGCCGGCTGGGAGCGCGGGTCCGCCTCGGCGAGGAGGTGACGGCGCTCCCGCGCCGCCCGGGCGGACCGATCGAGAAGGTGCGGCTCGCCGGCGGGGAGATCGCCTGCGGCACGGTGGTGAACGCGGCAGGAGCGTGGGCCGCGGCGCTGGGCCGCCTGGCGGGAGTGGAGGTGCCGGTCGCGCCTCTCCGCCGCCAGGTGGCGTGCACCGTGCCCTTTCCTGCGCTGCCGGAGGACATGCCGATGACCCTCTGGCTCGGCGACGGCTTCCACTTCCGCGTGCGAGACGGACGCGTGCTGCTGCTCCGGCCGACCAAAGGCGCCGCCGATCCCTTCCGCGCCGGGGTGGAGGACGCGTGGATCGACGAGGTGCGCTCGATCGCGGCGGATCGCGTCCGGGCGTTGGCCGGAGTGGAGATCGATCGCGCGCGCTGCTGGGCCGGCCTGTACGAGATGTCGCCCGACGGGCACGCGCTGCTGGGCCGCGCGGCCGGTTGCGAGAACCTGGTGCTGGTGAACGGCTCCTCCGGGCACGGCGTCATGCACGCTCCCGCGCTGGGGGCCCTCGCCGCCGAGCTGATCGTCCATGGCGCGCCGCGCTCGCTCGACGTGCAGGCGCTCCGGCCGTCCCGGTTCGAGGAAGGCGCCCCTCTCGACGGTCCAGGGCTCCTTTGAGAGCTTGTTTCAGGCCGTCCGGCCGCGCTGGCGATCGGAGCGGCGCCGGCTCGCGTTGAGCAGCCGGGCGTCCGCATCCAGGAAGACGGCTTCCCAACTCGACCCACGGCCGCGCACGCAGAACCGCAGCGGCCGCTGGTACAGCTCGCCGACCAGGCAGCGGGCCTGTTTCCACTGGCCGGCGATCGACACCGCTCCGCGCTCCCCCCAGCGCTGGTGTGCCTTGGCGACCGCCGCCTCTTCATCCATCAGGGGGTGCGGGAGCACGACGTCAATTTGTGAACGTCGGCTGGAGGCAGCAAGCACCGAGTCGACGGACCCTCGCCTGTCCGGCACAGTGTCCGGGTGTCGCTGCGGAGCAAAGTGAAGAACGCGCTCGACGAAGCGCGCATCCTGGTGCTGGGGACCCAGGTGCTGCTGGGGTTCCAGTACCGGGCGTTCTTCGAGCCCGCCTTCGACCGGCTCCCGCGCACGAACCAAGATCTGAGACTCGTCGGCCTCGTCCTTTTGCTCGGGGTGATGGGCCTGCTCCTGGTACCGGCCGCGCGGCACCGGCTCGTCGAGCGCGGTGAGGACACTCCGGAGTTGCACCGGTTCACGATGAACGTGATGGGCCTGGCCCTGGTTCCGTTCGCCGCTGCGCTGGGCCTGGACCTGTTCCACGCCGGGTGGACGCGGGGGCCGCGCCTCGGGGTGGCGCTCGGCCTGGCCACCTTCGCGGTGGCGATCGCATTCTGGCTCGGGATCGCGCTCGTGTTCGGCCATCGCCCGCCCCGTGCGGAGAAGGAACGAGGCGAGATGAAGCTCGAGGACAAGATCGTCCAGGTGCTCACCGAGGCGCGGATGGTGCTGCCCGGGGCCCAGGCGCTGCTCGGGTTCCAGCTCGCCATGACGTTGATGGAGGGATACGAGCGGCTCCCGGACTCCTCGAAGGACGTCCATCTCGCGGCGATCTGCGCGATCGCGCTCACCGTCGTGTTCCTCATGGCCCCGCCCGCCTACCACCGCATCGTCGAAGGAGGCGAGGACACGGAGAGGTTCCACCGGTTCGCCAGCTGGATGGTGATGGCCGCCATGGTCACCCTGCCGCTCGGGTTCGCCGGCGAGCTGTGGATCGTGGTCCGCAAGCAGACCGGCTCGCTCGCGGCTGCGCACGCGTCCGCGGCCGTGGCGCTGCTCTTCTTCTACGGCCTGTGGTTCTGCGCGATGCTCGTGCTGCGCGCGCGCCGCCTTGCCCGCGGCGCCTGAAGCGCATCCCATCAGGTCCGCGCTGTGAAAGACGTAGCGCCGCCCTATGGGCGACGGCTAGCTCTTCTTGTGGTGCAGCGGGCAGGCGTCGAGCGCGGGCGCCGGGTCGAGCGCGTCCTTGCCGTCGAGCACCTTGGTGATCTTGCCGCCGGAGTCGATGACGAAGGTGACCCGGTCGGCGTACGTCTTTCCCTTGTATTGCATCTCGACTCCGTAGGCGCGCACCACCTCGCCCTTCGGATCCGCGAGCAGCGGGAACGGCAGCTTCAAGCTGTCGGCGAACTTCTTCTGCGTGTCGAGATCGTCCATCGAGACGCCCAGGACCTGGGCGTTCTTGTCGGCGAACCGCGAGGCGATGTCGCGGAACGCCGACAGCTCCTGGGTTCAACCCGAGGTGAAGGCCTTGGGGAAGAACGCCACCACCACCGACCGGCCGCGCAGGTCCTTGAGGCTCACCTGCTTGCCGCCGGACGACTCGAGGGTGAACGAAGGCGCCGTCTGTCCCGGCTCCGGACGGGCGGCCGCGACCAGGAACATCGCTGCGAGAAGGGCGTGTGTCATGCGCGGCTGCATATACGCAAGCGGCCTCTTGCGCCACCCTGCTGTTCGCCGGCACCCCTGACGGAGGTCGGGCGGCCGAGCGGGCGCTCGTTGCTCCGGTGAGTGGGCTTCGCGTGCCTAGCTTCCTCCGGGGGGTCGGATGGGGGGTCGGGTCCAGCCCAGGGACCTGGAGCGGCTGTCGAGCGCCGTATCGCCGCGGCGCGCGGAGGCGCTCGCCGCCTGGAGCGCCGCGGTGCGCGAGGCGGCTCGGGCGCGCGGACGCGAGCCCTTGCTGCTCGAGCTGGGGCCGGCGCTGTTCGCGCATCTACTGGAGGACCCTTCCACGCTGGAGCTGCCGGCCGGAGCCGATCCGGCGCAGGTCTCCGAGGAGCTGGCGCTCCTTGCCGAGGCGCTCGAGCCCTTGCCTCGCTCGGGGGCCCGCGCAGCCGCTCGCGCCGTGGCCGAGCTGCAGCGCGCCGCCGCGGAGCAAATCGCGCGGCGGCGGCAGCAGGCGATGCGCGCGCTCGATCGCGTGCTCGCCGCGCCGGATCCGGAGACGCTGCTGGAGGCGCTGCTCGAATCCGCGCCTTCGGTCGACTCTTGCGCGCTCCATGCCGCTCGCGAGGGCACTCTGCGGCGGGAGGCGGCGGCAGGCCTGTCGCGCGACCTGCCCGATGCGCCGGACGCCCTGGTGCAGCTGGCGGCGCGTGTCCGCGAGCCGGTCAGCGCCGGGGACGCCTCGCAAGAACCGCTGCTCGAGGGATCGCCCGTGGCCGCGGCCGGCCTGCGCACGCTAGCCGCGCTGCCGCTGGTCGAGGGCGACGCGCTTGCCGGCGTGCTGGAAGCGGG
Organism: Myxococcales bacterium; assembly: GCA_036393595.1. Classification (GTDB taxonomy): domain Bacteria; phylum Myxococcota; class Myxococcia; order Myxococcales; family 40CM-4-68-19; genus VBKO01. The sequence goes on from DASWGQ010000229.1 coordinate 9,761, forward strand.
ATCGCGGACGGCCTGGCAGCTCGGCGAGCTGGACGAGCTGCTCCTGCGTGCCGCGGCCGCGCGCGCGGGCCCGCTCCTCGCCCAGCAGCAGGCGCGGCAGCGCATCGCCGAGTTGGAGCGCCGCCTCGCCCTGCAGAGCGAGCTGGCACGGATCCTCTCCCAGTCGGCGTCCACCGAGGAGGCGATGCGCGGCGTGCTCGGGGCAGCCTGCGCGCACCTCGGCTGGGACGCGGGGGCGGCCTGGGTGCTCGAGCCCGATGGCGCGCTGCGCTGCCGGGCGACCTGGTCGCAAGATGGCTTCCCCGCGGAAGTGCTGAACGAGCTGTGCGCCGGCCCGGGCGCGGACGGCCTGCCGGGGCGAGTGGTCCGGTCGGGCGAGCCGCTGTGGAGGTCCGATCTCCCCGACGCGAGCGACCTGTCCCGATCGGAGGTGCTAGCCGGCAGCGGCCTTCGCACCGCGTTCGTGGTGCCGATGGGCGTGGGCCGCGAGACGCTCGGCGCGCTCGAGCTGTTCTCGTGCACCCGGCAGGAGCCCGCGGGCCGGGAGCCGATCGAGTCGCTGGGCCGGCAGGTGGGGCAGTTCCTCCGCCGGGCCCGCGCGCAGGACGAGGTCCGGCAGAGCGAAGCCTTGAAGGCGGGCATCCTCGCCTCGGCGCTGGACGCCTTCGTGGCCATGGATGCGCAGGGCCGTATCGTCGAGTGGAACGCGGCCGCTGAGCGCACGTTTGGCTGGAAGCGGGAGGAGGTGGTCGGGGTCCCGCTCGCCGAGGTGATCATCCCGCACCGGCTGCAGGCGACCCATTCCGAGGCGCTCCGCAAGCACGTCGAGACCGGGCAAGGCGGGGCCCTCATCGGCAACCGGGTGGAGATGCCGGCCATGCACCGCGACGGGCGCGAGTTCCCGGTCGAGCTGGGGGTGACGCGGATCGACCGGCCCGGCGGCGCGCTCTTCACCGGAGCGCTGCGCGACATCACCGACCGCAAGCGCGCCGACCGCGCCGCCCGGCGAGTCACGGAGACGTTCCAGGCCCTCATCGAGGCCTCGCCGCTGCCGATCATGGCGCACGACGGCGACGGCAACGTGCTCATCTGGAACCGCGCCGCGGAGGAGGTGTCAGGATGGAAGCGCGCCGAGCTGCTGGGGCAGCCGGACCCCTTCCTCCCCGCCGAGGCGCACGTCGAGGCGCAAGGGCTCGCCGGCAACGGCGGCCACGCGGCGACCGGGATCGAGGTCCGGCGCCTGCGCAAGGACGGGACGCCGGTGGACCTCTCCATCTCCGTCGCTCCGCTGCGGACTGGCCGCGGCGGGCGGCCGGGCACCATCGCGATCGCCGCCGACATCACCCAGAGCAAGCGCGCCCAGAGCGAGGCCGAGGAAACGGCCCGCTTCCGCGAGCATTTCGTCGGGATCGTCGGCCACGACCTGCGCAACCCGCTCACCGCCATCCTGACCGCAGCGCAGCTCCTCCTGCGCCACGGAGGGCTGTCGGACCGGCAGGCCCGCACCGTCTCGCGCATCGCCGCCAGCTCGGAGCGGATGGCGCGGATGATCGGGGACCTGCTCGACTTCACCCGCAGCCGGCTGGGCGGCGGGTTCCCCATCCAGACCCGGCGCATGGACCTGCGGGAGTTGTGCCAGGCGGTGATCGAAGAGCTGGAGCTCGCCTATCCGGAGCGCACCGTCGAGTTCGAGGCCCGCGGCGACGCCTGGGGCAACTGGGACCCGGACCGCGTCGCGCAGGTGGTCTCGAACCTGGTGGGGAACGCGCTGCAGCACAGCCCGGAGAGCGGCACGGTCCGCGTCGACCTGGGCGACGAGGGCGACCGGGTGCTGCTCGAGACTTCGAACGCGGGGCCGCCCATCCCGCGCGAGGTGCTGCCGCACATCTTCGAGCCCGGCCGGCGCGGGCCGGCCGGCCGCGGACGCAACGAATCGAGCGGCCTCGGCCTGGGCCTCTACATCGTGCAGCAGATCGTGCTCGCGCACGGAGGCGAGATCTCGGTGCGTTCCTCGGCGGAGGAGGGGACCACGTTCACCGTTTCGCTCCCGCGCCGTTCCCGCGCCCTCCCCTGAACTGCGTTACGATGGCTCGCGGTGCGGTTCCTCTCGCGCGAAGGGCGCAGCAACCTCGTCCAGTACGGGCTGCGCCGGCACTTCTACACCGACGTGTACTACTCCTGGCTGCGGGTGCCCTGGCGCGTAGCCCTGGGGGCCGTGACGGTGCTGTACCTCGTGGTGAATTGCCTGTTCGCCGCGGCCTACCTCCTGGTCGGCGGCGTGGAGAACCTGGGTCCCCGTTCGTATGCCGACGCGTTCTTCTTCAGCGTGCAGACCATCGCCACGATCGGGTACGGGCACATGGTGCCGATCTCGCACGCCGCGAACGCGCTGGTCACGCTGGAGTCGCTGATCGGCCTCATCGGCGTGGCGATGGCGACGGGTCTCATGTTCGCCAAGTTCGCCCGGCCCACCGCCCGCGTTCTGTGGAGCGATCGGGCGGTGGTCGCGCCGTTCGAAGGCGTGCCGTCCCTGATGCTCCGGGTCGCCAACCAGCGGGCCAACCAGGTGGTCGAGGCGCAGATCCGGGTCACCCTGCTCCTCTCGGAAGAGACCAGCGAGGGCATCTCCATCCGCCGGAACATCGACATGCACCTGCGGCGCAGCCAGTCCACCGTGTTCGCGCTCAGCTGGACCGTGGTGCATCCGCTGACCCCGGACAGCCCCTTCGTGACCCACACGCGCGAGCAGCTGATCGAAGGTCAAGCCGAGATCATCGCCTCGCTGACCGGGCTCGACGACGCCTTCAACCAGACCATCCACTCCCGCCACTCGTGGTCGATGGACGAGATCGCCTGGAACGCGCGCTTCGTCGACATCATCGGGACGCTCCCCGACGGCCGGGAGGGAGTCGACTACCGGCGCTTCCACGACGTCCTTCCGCTGGAACGGCCGACGGCGGCCGGCGGCCCTTGACCGGGACGCCGCGCCTGGGCAGCTTCGCGTCATGAGATCCACCTGGGCAGCCGCCGCCATGGCCTGCGCGCTCGCCTGCGCCTGCGCGAGCAGCCAGACCGGCGCGACGGGGAAGGGCGCTCCTTCCGCCGCGCCCCCGCCGGCGACGCCCACCACGTCCGGAGCCGCGCCCGCGGCGACGGCCGCTCGCCGGCCGATGACCGCGGCGGAGGCGGCGGACGAGGCGCACGAGGAATGGAGCCGCTCGCGCGGCAGCGGCGGCGACTCGGCGCGGGCGAACCCGGACGCGGGGGAGCGCCCCGCGCCTCCGCAGGCGAGCGGACCGGACGATGCGCCGTGCGCGAACGACGCCGACTGCACGCTCACGCGCGTCGCCCCGGGAAGCTGCTGCGCCAGCTTGTGCTCCCCCCGGGCGGTGACGCGGCGGCGCGGCGCCGAGCTCGAGCAGCGCAGCGCCGGGTGCCGGGGCTGCGTCGAGCCGCTCTGCCGCGATCCCGGGCGCGTCGAGGCCACCTGCAGCGCCGGCCGCTGCGTCGCGCAGCGGGCGGCCTCGCCGGACTAGCTGCCGGCGTAGTTCGTTCAGGCCGCCGCCGGCGCGCGGCCGTTGGTGGCGCCGCCGCCCTGCCCGCCGCGCAGCCCGGTCCACAGGGCGCTCACGACCAGCACCAGGAGCACGATGGCCTGCGAGAGAAGGCCCTCGCGCGTCGCGTACACCCCGAGGGCGCGCACCTCGAATCCGCCCCACACGGTGAGCGGAACCAGACCGACCTCCTGCAGCGCGCGCACGCCGTTCCCCACCATCAGCACGGCGAGCAGGCAGAGCAGAACACCACACGAAAGCAGCAGGGGACGCGGCTTGAGCCGCCGGCCCAGCTTCTGGAAGGCAGCCACCAGCGCGACCAGCGCCAACAGGCCCACCGCGGCGCCGAGCGCCACCGACCCGCGTTCGCCGGGCGATTCGAGGAGCAGGCCGCGGAAGAAGAGCACCACCTCGAACATCTCCCGGTAGATGGCGGCGAAGGCGAGGCCGAAGACCACCAGCGCGCTCCCGGCCTGCAGGGTGCGCGTGGAGAGGAACGACACCAGCCGCCTGGCGCTGGCGGCGGCGAGCAACCAGTGGCTCGCGTACAGGAGCAGCGCCGCGGTGACGAGCTGGAGCGCGCCTTCCACCACCTCGCGGCTCGCGCCCGAGACTCCCAGCAGCGCTCCCGAGGCCCACCAGGTGAGCGCGCCCGCGCCGAGGGCCGCCGCCCAGCCGAAGTGCACGGCGCGCGCGTCGCCCGTCCGCCCCGCCTTGCGCAACAGGGCGAGCAGCGCAGCGACCAGGAGCGCCGCCTCGACGCCCTCGCGCAGCGCGATCGCGAGCGCGGCCAGGAACGCGACCAGCGCGCCACCCGGCCCGCGCACGTCCGCCTTCTCCAGCAGCGCATCGAGGCGGGCGGCGGGAGGACCCGGATCGCCGGGACCGCCCTTGCCCGCGGAGCCGCCCGGGCCGCCCTTTCCCGGTCCGCCGTCCAGCGCGACCCGCACGGCCAGGAACTCGCGCTCGATGTCGGAGACGAGCTGCGCGTCGCGCGTGCGCAGCCGGGGCTCGTGCGGCTCGAAGTGGTCGAGGTACGCGGAGATGAGCGTCCGCTTCGCGCCCGCCCGATCTCCGGAGGCCGCCTGGGCGAGCGCCTTCTGCACCTCGCGGCGCGTCTCCGACAACCCGGAAGAGGCGTCGTGCGCCTCGACGAACGGGCCCGCCCGCAGCGCGCCCAGCGCCTGTTCTTGGTCGCGCGGCGAGAGCCCGGCCGCCGCCAGCCGTAGAAGCAGCGCCTCGTCGGGCTGGGTGGCCAGCTCGCGGTAGTCGGTGGGCAGCAGCGCGGCTCGAGCGAGCCGCAGGCCGCGCTGGGGGTCGGCCGGCGCGGGATGGGCCAGCGAGAGCACGAAGTAGGCGAGGTCCCAGCGCGCGGCGTCGTCGAGCGCCTCCTCGTAGCCGGGCATCGCGGTGCTCGGGACGCCGTACGTCGCGGCGCTGAAGACGCGTTGCGGGCTCGAGCCGCGCACCTCGTCCGGCGCGGCGAACGACGGCGGCTGCGTGGAGAGCTCCAGCTGCTCCTTGGGCGGAGCGTGCCCGCCCGCGCCGTGGCAGGCCGCGCACGCCTGCGCGTAGAGCTGCGCGCCGCGGGCGAGATCCGGCGGGCGCGGCGGCAGGAGCGCAACCCGGAAGCGCTGGGCGATCTCGTCGCGCACCGCCCGCGCCTGGGCGGTCACTTCCGGCGGAGGTGCCCGCGCTTCGATCCGGGCGCGCAGCGCGTCGAGCCGCTCCGCCAGGTCCGCGCCCTGCGTCCCCGCCTCGTCGCGCAGCTCCTGCGCGGCCTCCGACACGAAGCTCTGCTGCTCGGCGTGCTCGTCCGGGGAGAGCAGCTCGCCCGAGGGACCGACCGCGCGCGGGTAGTCCCCAGCCACGTAGTCGAGCAGCGCCACCGCGCGGCGCAGGTTCTGCCCTGGCTGTGCGCGCGCTGGCAGCGCGGCGGCACTGAGGGTGAAAATGAGAATCAGTCTCAACACCGCCGGACAGGATACTGGCCGGACGGGCGGTTGTCACTCCCCCCCGAACCGTGGCAAGCCGTCGCACTCACATGCCCTTGAGACTGCCTGGCTTCTTCCTGCGCACCCGCGACGACGGCGCCACACACTCCGAGGCGGCGCACATCCCCGGCGGACGCTCGGTGCGCGACCTGGTGTTCGGCGCCAACGACGGCCTGGTGGCGGCCTTCGCGGTCGTCTCCGGCGTGCACGGCGGCGACGTGTCGCCCCACATCATCCTGCTCGCCGGGATCGCGGAGCTCATCGGCGGCACCATCGCGATGGGCCTGGGCGCCTTCCTCGCGGCCAAGTCCGAGCGCGAGTACATCCTCTCCGAGCGGGCCCGCGAGGAGTACGAGGTGGAGCAGTTCCCGCACGAGGAGCGGCGGGAGGTGCGCTCGATCTTCGAGCAGAAGGGCTACCGCGGGCAGGCGCTCGACACCATCGTCGAGCACGTCACCGCGGACCCGAAGTTCTGGGTGGACACCATGATGACCGAGGAGCTGGGGCTCTCGGTCGCCCCCACCACGCCTCCGCTGCGGTCCGGCCTGGTGGTCGCGCTCGCCTACGCCGTGGGCGCCGCCTTCCCGGTGCTGCCCTACGCGTGGTCCTTGACGGTGGACCGCGCCTTCGCGCTGTCGATCGCGCTGACGCTGACCGCGCTCTTCGGCGTCGGCGCCGCCAAGACCAAGATGACCGGGCGCCCTTGGCTGCGCAGCGGGCTCGAGTCCGTCCTCGTCGGCGCCATCGCCGCCGGCGCCACGTTCTTCGCCGGCCGGCTCGTCGCCGGGGGGCTTGCATGAGCGATGCTCCCGAGCGGGAGCTGTCGCGCGCGCTCGAGCACGGACTGCGCGATGGCTTCGCCGAGCGCGGCAAGACCGCGCTGCACCTGGCCGAGCTGCTCCTGGACGCCGTGGACGAGGCGCTATCCCTGGCGCACGGCAGGGGCAGCGCTGCCGGCCTGGAGCTGCTCGCGCAGCGGGCGGACGTGTACGGGTGGGACGGTCCGCCCGGCTGGGACGAGGTGCTGGCGCGCGGGATCGGCGAGCGCGGCGAGCTGGATCCCGGCGCCGCCCCCCTGGGTGGCCTGGGGGAGTCCGGCGACCGCGAGGGCCAGCGGCAGCTCGCGGCCGCGCGCGTGCGGACCGAGGCGCAAAGGCTCGTCGCGCTGGGCCGCGAGGCGGCGCAGCTGGGCGCCTCCTCGGGCGCCTCGGCCACCGAGCTGGTCGCGCACCCGACGCTGCCCCCGGGCGGGATCCTGGTCGCCACGCACGCCTCGCTGCTGCGGCTCCTGGCGCTCTCCTCGGTGAGCACGCTCCTGGAGCTGCCCGAGGACCTGCAGGCGGGCCCGCTGCCGCCGCCGGCGCTCGAGGCGATCCTCGCCGAGATGGACGCCCGCGCCGCGTCCGGCAGCGACTTCGCGGGCGCGCAGGACGAATGGCTCGCCCGGCTGCTGCGGGAGAACTCCTCGGCGGCCGAGCCGTCGTTCCGCACCTTCTTCGCCGGCGTGTCGCAGGTGCTGCGGCTCGCGCTCTCGCTCCGCGCCTGGCGCGAGCAGGCGCGCACCGGGCGGCTCCCGGCCGACCTCGAGAGCGCCGTCGGCGCCATCGGCGCCTGGCAGCCGGAGCGGTGGCAGGCGCTGCGCCACGGAGTCCCGGCGGCGTGGGTGCGCGAGCTGTGCCCCGCGCAGCCCGACGCGCCGGCGCTCACGCGCCTCGCTCATGAGTGCGACCTGGCCCTGGATCTCGCCGGCAGGTTGTGGACCGCGCGGGGCCTCTCGCTCACCGGATTCGCCGCGCTCGCCACCTTCCTCTTCGCCCGCACCTGCTCCGCCCTGGCGCTGCGCGAGGAGCTGGGCTGAGGCGTCGCGGCGAAGCGATTGGCGGCGGCAGGCGCGCCGCGTTACCATCGGCGCGAACGGAGGTCCACGATGCCGGCCGATCCCTGGAGCACCCCCACCTCTTACGAGACCAGCGCCTCCGCCGAGGCGACCTTCCTCGCCAAGGTCTACCGCTGGATGGCGGCGGGCCTCGCGCTGACCGGCCTGTTCGCCTACTCGGTGGTGACGAGCCCGGGGCTCCAGCGCGTCATCCTCGGCAACCCGATCGTCTTCTTCGGTCTGCTGATCGGCGAACTGGTCATGGTCGCCTTCTTCACGCGCGTCGTGCAGCGGGCGACGTTCGGGACCGCGGCGGCGATGTTCCTCGCCTACTGCGCGCTTTCGGGGCTGACCTTCTCGGTCATCTTCCTCGCCTACACGCGCGAGTCGATCGCCACCACCTTCTTCATCACCGGCGGCACCTTCGCCGCGATGAGCGCCTACGGCACGCTGACCAAGAAGGACCTCACCGGCTGGGGCCAGTTCCTCATGATGGGCCTCATCGGCGTCCTCATCGCGCTGGTGGTCAACATCTTCC